>VBLP01000403.1:0-16119 GCA_005887925.1 Deltaproteobacteria bacterium
TCGCCGAAGCCCTTGGTGACGAGGCGATCCTTCGCGATGCCCTTCGTGATCAGGTAGGAGCGCACCGAGTTCGCGCGCGCCACCGACAGCTTCTGGTTGTGCCTGGCGCTCATCCGCGAGTCGGTGTGGCCCTCGATCGACACCACCTTGATCTCGGGGTGGTGCTCGAGCGCCTTCGCGACGTCGTCGAGCAGATGCTTGGAGTCGTCGATCAGCTTGGCGCTGTCGGGCTCGAACTGGACGGTGCGATCGAGCTCGATCGACTCCTTCTTCACGACGACCGGCTTGGGCGGCTCGGGCTCGGGCTCGGGTTCGGGCTCGGGCTTGGGCTCGGGCTTGGCTACCGGGGGCGGCGGCGGCTTGGGTTCGGCGACGGCGAGGCACGACACGGCGGGGCTCGCGAAGCTGGGCACGGGGCCGCAGGTCACCTTCTTGCCGGCGCCACCGCAGCCGGCGAACAACGCACTGGCGATCGCGCCGATCAGGACTCGGTTACATGCCATAGCCCACCCCCAAGGTCAGGTTGCGGCTGTCGAAGGCCTTCGTCATGCTGTTTGCGTCGACGACGGCGGCGAGGCCGAACGCCAGGTCGACCGAGAGCTTCGGGGTCGCCCACCATGCGATGCCGAGCGCGACGGGCACCTGGTAGGTGTCCTTGGCATGCTCGACGACGAGCGTGACGCCGGTCTGCGCCGCGAGCGCGAACGCGGGCGACAGCTGGTAGAACAGGGTCAGGGGCAGCCCGAAGCGATCCTCGTTGTTGGACACCTTCATGCCTCCCACGTCGATCTTGCGCTGCGTGATGCCGGCGAACAGCGCGGGCTGGAGCTCGAGCGCGATCGCGCCGGCCTGCCACCGGCCGATCAGGCCGATCTTCGCCGACAGCACGACCTCGGGCTGGAACGCGCTCGCGTAGAGGCCGATCGGCAGCGCGAGCGCGAAGCCGCCCTCGCTGATCGCGATGCGCGCCTCGCCGCCGACCGTGGTGTAGATCTTGCCGAGCCCTGCGGCGCACGGGCCGCCGTCGCCGCCGCGGAAGCACAGGCCGTTGACGAAGCCGGTGAGGAAGCCGGTCGCGCCGCGGCTCGAGTGGACCAGGCCGAGCGTCAGCTTGTCGCTGGCGCCGTACCACAGATCGGGCGCGAGCGAGATCGGCTTGCCCGCAGCGCCGGACGCCAGGTTGGTCTCGACGACGGCGTTGACGTAGAACTTGCCGCCCGGCAGCGTCATCCGACCGGACGGCTTCACGTCGGCCTCGACGGCGGGCTTGTCGGCGGCCTCGCTGGTCTGATCCTCCGACGGCTCGGACCTGGCCTTCTTGCCGTCTGCCAGTGCAGTGGTCGATATCGCGATCACCGCAGCGAATGCCGCGGCTGCCCTCTTCATCATCGGGTCCTCCTCGAGTCGCCTACGTACCTACGTCAGGCGATATTTCATTCTTCCGCCCGGGTAGAGAGCGAATCACCATCGGACTGGGGCGACTGGCCCCATCGGTCGCGGCGAATCGCTGCCAACCCCTCGTCCCGGCCCGGTTTCGGGGATGACGCCGGGGGCCAATGTCGCGACCGCCGTGCGTATGTTACGGCGTGCCGTTCGTCACGAGACGATCCGTCGCGTCATCGCGCGCGCGATCCGGCTCCTGGCCGGTCACATTCCGAGGGCGCGGGCCGTCGCGTCGAGCAGCGGCCTGGCCGTCACCGGCTTGCCGGTCGCCTGCTGCATCCACTGGTCGGGAAGGATGTTGCCGAGCCGGCACACGCGCTCGAACTCGGTCGCGAAGGTCGCCTTGTCCTTGCCGGCGACGAGCTCCTCGACCTGGAACGCGATCGCGTGGCCGACGACGTAGTTGAACAGGTAGAGCGGCGACGTGATCGTGTGGCTGTAGATGCCGAGCAGCGTCGAGCCTCTTCCGCCGAGCAGCGGCGCGTAGTAGCGGTCCCAGGTCCCCTGCGCGATGCGCACCGTCGCCTCGCGCAGCTGGGTCGGCGTCGCGCCGGGGTTCGCGTACAGCCAGCGCCAGACGTCGAGCTCGACGAGCGCCGAGCCCGCGATCTCGCGCGTGTTCCAGAACGCCTCGAGGACGCGGAGCTTGTCGTGATCGCCGCCCGGCTTGGGCCGTCCGAGCAGCTCGAGGTCGCGCGCCTGGAACAGGAATGCCAGCGCCTCGGTGAACGCCGTGTTGGGAACGCCCGCGAGCATCGTGTAGTCGATGTCGTAGAGCGAGAACGTCTGCTCGATGTTGTGGCCGAGCTCGTGGATCGCGATGTTGTAGCCCTTGTACGTCATCCCGTCCGGCTCGACGCGCGTGCGCAGGTGTGCCTTGTCGCCGCGCCGCTCCGCGGCCATGGCGTGGCCGGCGCCGCGCGACGGATCGACGACGATCAGGCCGGCGAGGTACCGGGCACGCGCATCGCTGAACCCGAGCCCCGTCAGGATCCGCGGCAGGTCGTTCGAGAACGCCTCCGCGGTCGGATACTTCTTGCGCGTGATCGCATCGAGCTCGGCCTCCGCGGTCCTGGCGCCCTCGATCCCGTACCACAGGTCGTGCGGCTCGAGCTTGCGCCCCAGGCGCTGCTCGACCTGCTTCGCGACGGCGGCGGCGTGCGGCGACTCGAGGATCTCGACGAGCAGTGCGCGCACGCGCTCCTCGGGGAGCTCGGCCGCCTCGAACGCGCGCGCGATGTACGTCGGCGCGACCGGCGAGAACCTGTCGATCGCCTGCTGCGCCTTGACGTGGGCGATCACGTAGCTGTAGCGGACGTCGGGCTCGCGCTCGTCGGAGGGAGCGGTCGCGCGGTCGGCGGGCGCGCCGGCCTCGACGGTCCCGGCCTCGGCCGCGGTCACCTTGTTGGTGAACGGGTTCCAGTCGAGGTGCGGGTTGTCGATCACCGACCTCGGGATCGTCTGGGTGACGATCCGCTGCATCACCTTGGCGATCGTCTGCTGCTTGGCGAGGCCGTCGGCGTCGCCGTAGTTCGCCTTGAGCTCGTCGCGCAGGTTCCAGTGGCTTATCAGATGCTTGCCCGACGGAAACCGCCGCTTGCCGTCCTCCGACAGCACGTGATGCATCCACAGGTAATAGCCGGCGATGTACTGATCGGCGCTGGCCTCCGCCGCGCTCGCCGCGGACGCGAGCTCGCCCGGGATCCGCGTGTCGAACAGCCGGGTCAGCCGCAGCTCCGCCCACCGGCGGCGGTCGAGCTTGGCGGCGTCGCGGATCCGATCCGCCAGCGACGACACCGGGAAGTTCAGCAGCACCGCGAACGCGACCCTGGTGCGGAACAGATCGTCGATCACGTGCGCCGCCGGATCATAGGCGGCGAGCAGCTGGTCCACCGGCGGCACGGGCTTTCCGTCCTCGACCTCGCTGACCCACTTGGCCGCGCGCTGGACCTCGAGGTTGTGCCCGCGCACCTGCTCGACCATCGACTGCAGCCGGAGGAACATCGCGTCGCGCGCGGCGGGCTCGACGATGAACTGCTCGAGCGCGAACGCGGCGAGGTCGCCGTCGCCCGCGCGCCACAGCTGCGCGACCTGCGACACGCCAGGCGCCGTCACCGGCGCCAGGTGATCGTCCTTCGCGGGCGCGGGACACGGCGTCACCGGGATCGGCCGCGGCGGTTCCATGCTCCGATCGGGCTGGGTCTTACAGGCCAGGATCAACAGGGCAGCCGAGAACAGACGGACGTGCATATGTAGGTCGTACCATCTTCGGCAGTGTGAGTTGTGACTTACATCGCAGATCGATTCTCGCACAACGCCAGGTCCTGCCAGCTCGCCGGGCGTGGGAATGCAGTACCTTCGCATGACGCTCGAACGGGACGAGCGGTCAGGGGGAACCGTGATGCGCGGACGATACCTATTGATGATGGGAGTTCTGGCCAGCACTGGGTGCCTGATGGCGGGCAACTACCACTCTGCAAAGACGCTCGCAAAGGGAGAGTCGCAGGTTGGCCTGACGTTCTCGACCACGCGCTACGATCACCTGCAAACCGACAGTAGCGGCAACACCAGGACCGAGTCGATCGTGCTTCCCAACATCCTCCCCGAGCTCGTCTATCACATCGGCATGGCCGAGGACGTCGAGGTCGGTGGCCGGCTGGCGCTCGGCTCGCTCGGCATCGAGGGCGATCTCAAGTACCGGTTCTTCAAGAGCGAGAAGCTCCACCTCGCGATCGCACCCGCGGTCAACTATCAGGCGTTCATCGTGCTGCAGGGTGTCGGGTTCCGGCTGCCCGGCATCCTGACCTACCAGCTCGCCGACAACCTCGACTTCACCGCGGCGGTGTTCGGATCGACGACGCACTACTCGGTCCCCGGTGACAGCGGCAACAGCGACTTCGACAGCTTCCGCGGCACGCTGGTCAGCGCGGGCGGCGCGATCGGCTTCGATCTGCACGGCGAGGTCTTCACGATCCGGCCCGCGGTCGAGGTCACCCGGTACGTGGCCAACCTCAGCACGAGCTCGGGTTCTTCCTCGGAGGGCTTCAACACCGTCAACGTGCTGGTTCACATCGCGTGGACCAGTGGCAAGGAGAAGAAGCAGCTCGACCGGATCGAGCGCAAGATCGACAACGCGACCGCGCCGCCGCCCGGGGAGCCCCCGCCCCCGCCGATGGCGCCCCCGCCCCCGCCGCCGCAGTGACCGCGAGCTCACGGCTTGGCCGGAAGCGCCTTGCGCAGCTCCGCGGCGGTGAGGAGCTTGGTGTAGACCGGCGTGCCGACGTCGAAGTCCGCGGCGCGCGCCAGGCCGCCGACGACGACCGGATCGAAGCCGGCATCGATGACCAGGCGCTGGGCGACCTTCAAGGCCGCCGCGTCATCGCCGGCGAGCGGGATGGCGATGAGCGGCGGCTTGCGATGCGCCTCGCTGGCGAGGCTGCCGGCGTTGATGGCGTTGAACGCGCGGACGAGGCGAGTGCCGGGGAGGAACTCGGGCGACGCGACGCCCGTGCCCTTCTTGCGCGCGTCGTTGGCCATGTCGCCGTCGCGGGCCGGATACGGGTTGCAGGTGTCGAGGACGATCTTGCCGGCGAGCTCGGCCTTGAGGTCGCGCCCGAGCTCGGGCAGCGCCTTGTACGGAACCGAGACCAGGACGACGTCGCCAAACGCGGCCGCTTCCTTGGGCGTTCCGACGCGCGCCTTGGGGCCGAGCTGCTTGGCCAGGGGCTTGAGCTCGTCGGGATGGCGAGACGAGATCAGCACCTCGTGCCCTGCGGCGACCCAGAGCTTCGCGAGCGTCCCGCCGATATGCCCGGTGCCGATGATGCCGATCTTCAGCGGGCGCGCGTCGGGGGGCGCCGCGCGGCCGGCCGGCGTGAAGAGCATGCTGATCACCAGGAGCGAAAGGATCGTGCGCATCGATGGCCTCCGCGCCGGAGCATGTCACCGCGCCGGGGCCGTGTCTTCCCGGCGCTGGCACGCGGTGGCGTTCACAGGGCGCTACGGCTCCACGCTCAGCCGATAATCGACGACGGGAGGCGGGGTCGCGGGCAGTCCCGTGAGGTTCGTGAGCTGGAACAGCTTGCCCGAGGCGTCGAAGCCGATGAACTGACCCGGCAGCCGACCGGCCGCGACGGCGACCTCCGTCCATGCGCCGTTCCGGTCCGAGCGAAACAGCTGAGACGCGGTTCCCTGGTAGAGCACGGCGACACGATCGCCGTCGGACGACAGCGCGATCTGCGCCAGCCGTAGGTTGGTTCCGATGTGATCGGGGAGCACCCCGAGCGGCGCGATCTCACCCCAGCCCGATGCGGTCTTCCGGACACAGGTGGGCTGGGTCAGCAAGAAGTTGCTCGCGAACGCATCGAAGCAGGCGATGAGATGGCCGGCATCATGACCCGCGCCGAGCAGCAGACCTGCGGTAAACAGCCCGGGGGCTGGCACGGTCTCCTTCGTCCACACACCGCCGCGGAGCTGGAGGTGCGTGATCGCCGATATCCCCTGGAACAGCACATGCGTCGCGTCGGTGGCATCGGCGAACATGACGAGGGCGAAGCGGTCCCGGGGGACGAGGCTGTCGAGCGATGTCACGTTCCAGGTGCCGCCGGCGCGGGTCGCGGCCTCGAACTTGTCGCCGATCAACCTCCATACCACCACCGGTGCGCCGGATGGATCGAGATCGAAGACCAGCGACGGGATACCGCCGAGCCCTTGCGGCAGGCGCTGGGCGATCGGCTCCTCGAGCCAGTGCGTGCCGTCCGACCAGCCGTGGGTGAGCATGACGTCGATGCCGGACGCGACCGGCTTGCCATACACCGCATGAGGCAGCCCCGCGGCGTCGAGCTTGACGATCGGCGCGTACCACGTCGCCGGGATCGCCGGCGAGGTCGTCCACGGCGCGCCGGTTCCCCAGGTGAACTGGAGGCTGCCGAACGTGTTGCTGGCAAATGCATAGTGGCCTTGACCATCCAGGATTGCCACGTGCGCCGGGGGCAGCGGGATGGTCGTGGACGTCAGCGGCGTGCCGAGTGTCAGGGTCGCCGTGTCGGCGCTCGCGCTGCGCTGTCCGCCGGATGCCACGGCGCGAACCCGGTACCCGTAGGCCTTGCCGGCGGCGACCGCGGGATCGAGCTGCGTGCTGTCAGACACCGCGTTCGCCGGCAGCGAGACCCACGGCGACCAGGCGCCCGGCGCGCCGGTGGCATCGAGCTCGGTCTTCTCGATGTCGATCGTGGCCGCAATGTTCGAGAAGCTGGACCAGTGCACGACGATCCCGCCGCTCGTGATGACCGCGGCGACATTGCGAGGGGTCTGGACCGGCAACACACATGTCACCGCCGGGGAGAACTCCG
This sequence comes from Deltaproteobacteria bacterium, assembly GCA_005887925.1. Taxonomy (GTDB): domain Bacteria; phylum Myxococcota_A; class Polyangia; order Haliangiales; family Haliangiaceae; genus JABFXX01. Next base: position 6,795 of record VBLP01000403.1, read on the forward strand.
AGAACACGGTGCCGTTGCGAGACCGGATCCGGATCTTGACCTCGGTGAGCTCTCTTGCCGTCGTGTCGGAGAAGTCGAGCACGGCCATCGTGCTCCGCCCCGGGGCGATGCCGCCGTGCGTATCACCATCGTCGAACGCCCAGTTGGGCACCGTGGTCGTGATCTCGTAGCCATCCGCCGGCTGGGACGGTGGTGTCCACAGCAGATTGCATCGATTCCAGAAGGAGCCGGCCTCGGCGCGCACGTTGCTTGGCGGATCGGGTGGGTCCATCGCCACGGGGCCCGCATCCGCCCCGCCGCTCGAGGCATGCCCGCCGCACGCCGCGAACACGGCGATGCCAGCGAGCCGTGCGATGTGCAGCGAGCTCCTCCGGGCGGCTCTGGCAGCGCGCTTCATGGAGCCCTCCCGGCCGGCGCGTCACAGGGCTCGCCGGGACACCCAACCTCCGTGCGCGTCACGAACTGCGGTGGAAAGACCTTGCCCGACCGAGATCGACCAGTCCACCTCCGTGCGCGCCATGAGGACCATGTCGGAGCTCCACTCGACGAGGTTCCGTAGATCCGGCGCTCGCAGCGTCACGGAAGCCTGGCCCTTCGCCCATCCGGGACGGACGTACATCTGCAGGTAATGAATCGCCACGAAGTCCTGCGTCGTGAACGATGCGCTCGACGCGATGTGCCCCAGCGCCGAAGGAAGGATCGGCAGGGTCACCGACAGCTGGGATACTGCGCGCGTGTCCACCGATGGGTCCATCACCGTCAGGAATTCCGGAGGCTCGAGCGTGACTGCCGACGGCGTTGTCATCTCCTGCGATGCGTTTCGCACCGACAAGCGATTTCGATCCGTGGTCGCGCCGGTCTCGCTCACGTCGACGCGCAGGATGTCTCCGGGTTGGCGAACGCTCGCATCGACCACGCCATAGCCCGTCTGCCGGTCGAAGAAATTCTGGATCCACCGGAACCGGTGGGCGTGCGGCGTGAAGTGGCCCGAGCTCACCCCCCACAGGCCGGGGACGTTCGCAGGATCGCTTGCACGTCGAGCGTCGGACCGCGATGGACCCGGACCGCGAAGTCCCCGCCGAAGACCGGCGCGTACGTGCGTGCGAAGACGTCCGCGACCCCCTTGGGGATCGCGAGCTCGATGGGACTGCCGGCGCCGATGGGGATGAACACGCCGCCGATCCAGATCTCCGTCGCGTCGTAGGGCGATACACCCTGCACGTCGATGGTGAGGTTCGCCGCACCGTCGAAGCGCTCGCACCCGGTCACGGTGAGATCGGATGTCTCGGATACGAGCTGATAATAGAGGGCAACGCCGCCATAGGAGCCCTTGCAGCCGACCGCCACTCCGTAGCGCTCGTCGCGCACGGTGAAGCGGTACACGCCGCCGGTCCCGGTCACGGAGGTCCACGGCCCGTCGCCGTCCTGGAACGCCAGCAGGTCGGCATTGGCAGTCGCGTCCGTCGAGACCGGCACCGCAGACGGAACCACCTTGACCGTGATCTCCGCGCCCGGGTCGACCGGCATGTCGCTCATCGACGACGTGCCACAACTGACGACCGCCGAACACCATGCGATGACCGCCGCCGTTCCAGCCAGCCGATGCATCTTACACGTCGCCACCATCGAGGTCTCCTGCCGGTGCCTGCTGCGCCGTGCACAGTGTCGCATGAGTCGCCGCCGACGTGTGCTGCCCGGGTGGCGATCTGCCGCCATCTTGCGTACCCGGGCGGGGGCGCTGTTGAACGGCAACCGTCACCTGTCCGCGGCTCCTCTTGCCTGCCTGCTGCGCGCTGGCGGGTACGCAGCTCTCATCGACTCTCTCTCATCGACTCTCCGCCCATCGTGCGATCGAGGTGTGCGAACATCGATCCGTCGCGTGTGTTCGCGAGGAGGTGCTCGATCCACCACGTCCGTCGCGAGAAGGCCGAGACCCTGGCGTCCGAGGACCAGGCGCTCGCGCTCGTCAAGGACGACGGCGAGAAGGAGGCGATGCAGGCCAATCGCGCGCGGTTCGCGGCCGACGCGTTTGTCGCAAGGCTTCCTACCCGAAGCGGTCGCTGGGAATGCCTGCGAAGTCGGTCGATCGCATTCCGCTGAAGGACGACCCCATGCCCGCGATGCACTGACCCCTCCGCTGGACGGGGCGCGCGCGGCCGCTGCTCTGCGGATCGAGCTATCGCTTGCCGGCGCCGGGGCAGCCAAGCTCCTCGAGGGCTGGTGCTCGTGATCTCCGCACTCCGGATCGCTTGGCGGCCGCGAGCGGCGTAGGCGAGCGCGGGTTCGTGTACGCTGGCGAACAGTCCAGGGAGGGTTGCCAATGCCACCGACCGAGAAGCGCGACGCCGAGCTCGCTGCGTTGCTGGAAGAAGTGCGGTCACTCAAGCGCGACCTCGATGTCCTCAAGCACAACCCGATCGTCAGCGAGGCCGTGGGCGCGGCGCTGGCCCAGGCGCGCGACGCTGCGCGACGCGATCTGGGCGCCGCCCGCGAGTTCCCGCCGACCTACGCGGTCGCGGTCAGGACCCGCGATCTGAAGGGGGACATCGCTTCCCTGGCGAAGACCTTCGAGTTCCCGCCGACCTATGCGGTCGCGGTTCGCCCGCGGCCGGATCGCGAGGAGATCGTCCGGCCCCAGGAGCGGGCCGCGAATGTCCGGAGCACCGCCAGGCCGGCGGCGAAGGCGACCGGCGCGGCCGCGCGCCGGACTGCCAAGACGCGCAAGCCGGGAACGTGACGCTGCGAGCCATCGGCTACATCCCGTACGATGCGCGCGGTCCCAGCGTCGAGGCCGGGTGGGTCGGCGCGGAGCTCGGCTGCGAGCCCCGGCTGATCCGGGCGTCGTCGTCGCTCAACGCCGGCGGCTTCGCCGAGCTTCCCGACCTCGCGGCGCTGCGCGCCGATGTGGCTCCGCTCCTCGATCTGCCGTGGATCGTGGCCGAGGGGCCGGGGGGCTTTCTGTGGGGCGCGCTGTTGCGCGCGCACGGGTTCGCGGGTGGCGTCACCATCCTGCCGTACCTGAACCCGCGGCGCTGGTTCGACGTGGCGTGCGTCGCGGCGTACCGCGGCTGCGCCGGGCCGCGCGATCGCGTGCTGGTCGGCTCGACGCTGTCGGCCGGGATCTATCGCGGGCTCGGGTTGCGCGCGTCGGTCGGCGAGCCGTTCGGCGTCGACTGCGAGCGGTTCGGTCCGCGCGATGGTGCCGGCGCCGTCGTCGAGGCGCTCGGGATTCCCGCCGGTCGCCTGCTGCTGTTCGCGGGCCGCGCCCAGGCCGACAAGGATCTCTACCGGCTGCTGCGCGTCGGCCTGCGGGCCCGGCTGCTGTTCTCGGATCTGCAGCTCGTGATCGCCAGTCACGTCGTCGACGACGACTACGTCGCCGTGCTGCGCGCGGAGCTCGGCGCCGAGCACGGCGTGCACCTGGTGATCGAGCCGACCGCCGAGCAGCTCGCGGCGCTGTACCGCGCGGCGGACGTGTTCGCCACCGCCGCGACCAGCGTATTCGAGACGTTCGGCCGGGCGCCCGCGGAGGCCCTGGTGTCGGGGACGCCGGCGGTCGCGCCGCGCTACGACGGCTTCGTCGACGTCCTCGACCAGCCGGGCGGCAGCCTGGTCGACGTCTGCGTGGCCGCGGGCGAGGTCCATGTCGACGAGGAGCGGATGCTGCGCGCGATCTACGAGGTGCTGAGCGCGCCCGAGCCGATCCCGCCGGCTCGCATCGCCGAGGTCGCGCGCTCGCGGTTCTGTCGCTCGCGCACGATCCGGTCGCTCGCCCACGTCGTCGAGCCGGAGCCCGCCCCTGCCTCCGAGGTCGCGCCGGTCGACGTTGCGTGGCCGCCGTCGTGGCGCCGGAGCCTGGCCGACGTCGACGACATGTCGGCCGCCGAGGCGCTGGCGTGGATCTGGCGCCCCGGCCACGCGGCGCAGAGCCGTCACGATGCCGCCGGTGTGGCCGCGGTGCGCGTGGCGCTGTGCGGAGGCCAGCCGCGATGCCACTGAGCATCTGGGACGGCATGGAGGACTGCCTGCGCGTGATCACCGGCGCGCGGCCGCGCGCGGTGCTCGACGTCGGCATCGGCTTCGGCCTGTGGGGCCACCTGCTCCGTCAGTACCTCGACGTCTGGTCGGGTCACATCCAGCGCGCGGAGTGGACCACGCGGATCGACGGGATCGAGATCGACGAGCGCCGCATCCAGCCCCACGCGCGCCACCTCTACACCAGCCTCCACGTCGGTGACATGCGCGCGCTGGTGCCGGCGCTCGCCGCCGCCACCGCGTACGACGTGATCCTGTTCGGCGACGTGCTCGAGCATGTCGACAAGCCCGACGCGCTGGCGGTGCTCGACGCTGCGGCCCGCCTGGCCCGCGACATCGTCGTCGTGCGTATCCCGATGGGCGACGGCTGGCGGCGCGAGGGCCGCGAGCCGCCCGATCACCATCGCTCGCAGTGGACGCCCGACGACTTCGTCCCGTACCGGGCGACGATCCGGCTCTACGACTTCATCGGCAATCCATATGCGCTGGTGGTGATCGCCGCCGGGGGCTCGGCGGGCGCCGCGCACCGGGCCGACGCGGCCGCGCAGCTGGCCGGGATCGAGCAGAAGCTCGAGCGCATCGAGGCGCGCCTGGTCGCGCTCCTGGCGCCCGACAAGGAGGACGCGTCGTGATGGCGAGCCACCTGACGCTGATCGTGAAGGTCACCAACGCCTGCAACATGCGGTGTCGCTACTGCTTCATCGAGCCCGAGATCTTCCACCAGACGATGAGCGTCGCGACCATGCAGCGGGTGGTGCGGGCCTTCCTCGACTCGCCGCAGCTCTCGTCGATCCAGTTCGTCTGGTACGGCGGCGAGCCGCTGCTGCGCGGCCGCGGCTTCTTCGAGCAGATCATCGCCGAGCAGCAAGCGCGGCCGACCCAGGTCCGGTTCGCCAACGCGGGGCAGACCAACGCCACGCACCTCGACGACGACCTGCTCGAGCTCCTGACCACCAGCGGCTTTCACATCGGGCTCAGCCTCGACGGCCCGGCGCGGGTCAACCAGCGCTCGCGGAAGCTGCGGGTGGTCCGCGACACGGACGCCCACGCCGTCACCATCGCCGCCGCCGCCCGGCTGCGCGAGCACGGCCAGACCCCCGCGGCGATCGTGGTGGTCAACCGCCTCAACATCGGAGCCGCCGCGGCGATCTACCGCGAGTTCAAGCTGCGCGGCATCGAGATGCAGCTCAACCCCCTCGTGCAGTCGGGCCTGGCCGCTGCCGGCGAGGAAGACCTCGGCATCACCGCGGACGAGTACGGTGACTTCCTGGTCCGCATGTTCGATCTATGGTTCGACGATCCGCACCCGACGATCTCGATCGAGCCGTTCCGCCACCACATCGCGCGCATCCTGGGCGTCGCCACCGCGCCGAACTGCCACTTCGCGCGGAGCTGCCACCGCAGCTTCCTGGGGATCTCGCCGCGCGGCGACCTGTTCCCGTGCGGCATGTTCCAGGGCGAGCCCGAGTTCCGCTACGGCAACATCCACGAGCTCGCACCCGAGGACGTGGCCGGCACCGCGCTGTTCGATCGGATCGACCGCCGCGAGCAGCGCGTGCTCGAGACCTGCTCCAGGTGCGTCTTCCTCGACCTCTGCTACAGCGGCTGCATGTTCCACTCACTCAAGAACCAGCGCGCATTCGAGGAGAAGGACTACTACTGCGGCAGCTACAAGCAGTACTTCGAGCACGTGCTGCGCCGTCTGCACGCCGATCTCACCCGCGCACGGCACCAGCTCGACGCCCCCGCGACCTGACCGGCTCCCGTACGCTGTGCAGACGCGGCGGTGGTCGTCAATCGGGGGCCGAGATCTCGCGCACGCTGCCCTTCTTGTACCAGAGGCCGCTTGCGCGAACGCCGTCGGACCGGAAGTACACCGTCGCATTCGGCCGGCCGGATTCGGAGCCGGGGCGGGTGGCGGCGGCGGTGAGCTTCAACAGGGGATCGATGCCGGTCGCGCAGGCGAAGCGATACCGCGCGGTCCTTACCTACAAGGCGAAGACAGTCGGTGCCGTGTTCTGCATCTTGCTCAACCAGGCCGCAGGGAGTTTCTTGAAATCGGACTCGGTTACCAGTAGGTCTGGGGTTTTCCGCGGTGCCGGTTCGCTTCGTACCGAAGAGAGCGTCGCCATCACATCGTTCGCGATGTCCACCAGTACCTTCGTCGGGATCGCCTCCGAGCTGCGTGCGTGGTTCGACATCAAAACTCGCAAGATGAGATCGTGTTGGGGGGAGATCTCCTTGAGGCTGCTCTCCCAACTCGCCACCGTCTCGCGGGCAATACCCATGCGGTCAGCGAGTTCCTGCTGGGTGATCTGCATCGAGCGACGCAAGTAGCGTGCAAATCCCGCCGTGAGTCGGTGGGGGAAGCCCACGATGTCCATCGCGATGAAGAACAGGGATGCGTTGACCACCTGGCCGTGAAGCATCTCGCGTTGGCAAGAGCCACATCTCCAACCGGGAGCTCCATCGAGAAAAGATGGGAGCCCGGCGTACCGAGAGAAGTCGAACCTTCTAAGCGTGACCGGCTTGAAGGTTCCACCGCACTCGCACTTCGGACCAGTGGATGCCTTTGGCTTGGTAACCTTCCTCTTTTCCTTCTTCTTCGCCATGGTCTTCACCCCTCCACCTCGATGACGGTGCGGCGCCAGCTGCATCACAGGCACGACGCGCTCGAGCGTCGACGGTCCGCCGTGACGCCGCCTCGAAGGAGCCGCCGGTGGAGGTCGCGCAGCAGAGGCCGTCGCGCGCGCGGCCGCAGACGTCGGCCATGCCGTCGCCGTCGAGGTCGGGGAGCTCGACGGTGTCCAGTACTGGGCACCGGCCCAGCGGTCGCGAGGTCATCGCCGACGTCAAGCTGCTGCTCGAGCCCTCGCGCACAACTGATTTCCGTCCAAGGCGGAAAAACGGCCCGCTCGTGCACGCGGGACGGCCCGGCGATCTCGCAAAACCTCCGCTGCGTGTCATGCTTCGGGAGGGCGGGGGTCATGACCGAGATGCGCAGGTGCATGGTGGTGGTCGTGTGCTGGGCGTGGTGGGCGACGCCGGTGAGCGCGCGCGACTGGAAGGACGGCTGCCCGCCGTACGTGCGCGCGTTCGACCCGGCGCACGCGCCCAGGGCCGCGGACTTCGGCACCTCGGCGGATGTCGATTCGGCGCTGGGGCCGTCGCGGCTCACGCTCAGCGGGCGCGCGGCGAGCCTGAGCGCTGCCGACGGCGATCCGCTCCGCCGCAGTCTCGACGGCCACCTGCTCGCCGGCCGCGCCGTGCTCGCGCTCAACTTCAACGGCCCGTCGTTGATGTTCGCGTATGCCTACGGCGCGCACGACGGCACGCAGGCGACGGGGAGGACCCTCGGAACGCTGATGACGTACGTCGGGTTCCGGCGCACGGGCTTGGTGCTCGGCGACGCGCTGCGGGTGGGCAGCAGCCTGCGCATCGGCATGGGCTCGTCGCCCTCGATCTCGGTCGGCAAGGACGGGTCGAGCCCCGACGGCGAGCACGCCGAGACGCTGGCCAGGGCGTCGCCGTTCGAGTCGGAGGCGTTCGCGTTCGATCGCCCGGTCGTGGTCAGCCTCGAGAGCCGGATCGAGGTCGTCGGCTGCTACGCACCGTTCCTCGCGCTGCGCGCTGACGTCGTGGAATGGCGAGAAGGCTTCGACATGCCACGCAGCAGGAACGCATCGCTGTGGGCGCTGCCGCTCCGGCTGACGGTGGGCGGCTTCGTGACCAAGCCCAGCATGCAGGTCGCGCTCGCGCTCGAGGCCGGCTTCGAGCTGCGCTCGTCCGCGCTCGGCTATCACCGGACGGGCCGCGTGCGGGTCCTGGTCGAGCTGCCGATGAGCAAGCTGCGGTTCGGCATCTATGGCGGCGGGTTCTTCGGTGACTCCAAGGGCGGCGAGCTCGGGGTGGTGACCAGCGTCGGATTCGATGGCGGGAGCGTGCTGCAATGAGGCCGGGCCTCGCGCTGGTGCTCCCGGCTGCGCTGGCTGCGCTGGCTGCGCTGGCTGCGCTGGCTGCGCCGGCGCGCGCGGACTATCGCGACGGCTGTCCGGCCGGTGCCGTCCCGCGTCGGTTTCTCGCCGACCAGCTCGGCCCGGCCGCCGATCGCGACTCGGTGTTGACCCCGTCGCGCGTCGAGCTCGCGGTCGGAGACAACTACTATACCTCGCGTCCGGCTGCGCCCCGCGCCCGGGTCTACACGTTCGCGCCGCGCGCCCAGTACGACCTGGCGTTCGACGACCGCCATGCGCTGGTCTTCGCGCTGTGGGGCGAGGGCCTGCTGCGGCTGCCCGACGCAGACCTTCCGCAGACGATGCGGTGGGCGAACACGCTCGGCGGTGTCGCGGTGCGCTGGGGCAGCATGACCGAGGTGGACGTCCTCGAGCATGTCAGGATCCCGACGCTGCGCGAGGCGTCCGCGCTTGAGCTGATCGGCGGGCGATCGTGGATCGCTCCCGATCCGAGCTCGACGGGGGGCGACGCGCTGATCCTGCGCGAGCTCGGGGTCCGCTCGACGTTCGACGGCTACCTGCGCCAGCCCGGCTGGGTGATCGGCGGCGCGTTCGAGACGCGGTACGAGATCGTGGGCTGCGCCGCACCGTTCTTTCACTTCCGGGTCGCGCCGACCATCAGCGGGATTGCCGATGCATTCCAGATCTGGACACTGCCGCTCACCGCCGCGCTCGGGATCGCCGCGACCAGCGATGCATCGATCTACGTCCAGTACGGTGTCGCAGTGCGCCACTACGGCAACGCCAACCGCTTCATGCTCGCGAGCGGTCAGACGCTCGACCTGACGGGCATGCCGACCACGCAGCGCATCCGGCTCGGCTTCGACTGGCACATCCGCGATCAGCTGCATGTCGGCGCCCACATCGACTATGCATCCGGGCAGGACGGTATCTTCAGCGGGCTGTACGTGGCGGGAGGCGGGGATCCATGAAGACGTTGTGTTCGACCGTGCTGGTGGCCGCGCTCGTGGCGTGCCATTCCGCGACGCTGTACGTCGAGCGCCGGGCATCTGCCGGCACCGAGCGCGACCACGCGTTCACGCCGCTGCGCGGCGCGGATCAGCACTACATCGCATTTCCGGCGTACCCGTTTGTCAACTGCGTCGACGCGCTGGCCGCCGGGAGCGCGCTCCACGACGAGCTGTCCGAGGAGCCGTGCTGGAAGCAGGCGGAGTACACCGACTTCGTCGGCTACCAGCCGTCCGAGCTGTGGCCGGGCGGGCGCGCGACCTGGATCGACGAGTATGCCGACCACGCCCAGCACGTCGACCTCGGCC
>VBLP01000403.1:16211-40950 GCA_005887925.1 Deltaproteobacteria bacterium
CAGCGCGAGGCTCGATCCGCTGGTGCCCTCGTTCGAACGCGATCACGATCAGGAGCTGTTCTCCGCGTTCGTGTACTCGGCGATCGTCGACACCGTCAATGCCGAGCTCCGCGCGTACCGCGTCGCCGACGACAGCCTGCCATCCGACCACCCGTCACGCCGGGCCCGGCTCGCGCCTCAGTTCATGATCCACACCGGCGATGCGGTCGATGCCGGCCTGCAGTCGGAGTTCGATCAGTTCGAGCTGCACAGCGATCGCCTCGAGCTCCCCTGGTATCAGGCGATCGGGAACCACGACGCGCTGGCGTTCGGCAACCTGCGCATGGTCGATCCGGTGAGGGTGACGACGAAGGACGACTCGGGCGAGCACTGCGCGGGGCCGCGCTGGACGGGCGTGGGCTGCAGCTGCACGCGGGTCGCCAACCTGGTTCGCGAGTACAACCTCGCGCCGCCGAACAACCGCGGCGAGCCGGTCCCGGTGCCCAAGCAGGCGTTCACGCTGGTGCCGACGTTGCTCAACCGGCTGTGCCTGCTGCACCACGTCGCGGGGGATCTGTTCGTCATGGACCCCGCGCACTACGGCTCGACGATCGAGAGCTTCGTCGCGGCTCACTGCCGGCCGGGGCTCGACGATGCCGGCGGCCGCGCGTGCGTGGCGGCGCGCAGCGATGTCGCGTACCCGGTGCACCGGGCCGGCCGGCGCTGTGCCGGGCTGGTCCCCGGCCAGTCCGGCTCGGTGCTGAACGGCTTCGACCTGGGTCCCGATCGCGACCTGCCCGAGCGCGTGCGGCGGCGCGTCGCGGAGCAGGATCTGTCGGCCGAGACCGAGCCGCGCTCCGACATCGGATACTACTGCTTCGAGATCGCGGTCTCCGGCGGCGACCGCCGGGCGTGGGCCATCGTGCTCAACACCACGACCCTGTCGGGAGCCTATGGCGAGATCCAGGAGTCGCAGCTCGAGTGGCTCCGCGGCGTGCTCGGCGAGCTGTCCAGCCGCGACCTCGTGCTCGTGTTCGCTCACCACCCGGTGTGGGACATCTTCGACAGCCAGGCGCGCGACGATCTCGCGGACATCCTGACCGGCCATCGCAACATCGTCGGGTACTTCGCCGGCCACACCCACGATCCGGAGCTGCGCTTGATCCACCCGCCGGGCCGCCATGATCGCGACCGCAACTACCACCACGTGTGGGAGATCGTCGCGCCGGCCGTGATCTCGTTCCCGCAGCAGGTCCGCCAGGTCACGCTCAAGGTCACCGGCGACATCGGTTATCTCGAGCTACTGTCGTTCTCGCCGGTCGGCACCGGCGAGAGCGCGAGCCGGATCGAGCGCGCCCAGGCCGGGGCCCGCCGCGACTACTGCAACGAGCAGCGGACCTGTATCGGCGGGGAGCCGCACCTGCCGGGCCGCACGGTCAGCTTCCCACGTCTGTTCTTCAAGCTGCCGCAAGGCTAGCCCGGCGGGACCACCGCGACCGGCTGCGTACAATCACCCTGACCGCGATGACCCGCGGCATCGACCAGGGTCACGCAGACACGGTCGTGCTCGCGGCGAGCGGTGGAACGCCGAGGTCGGCGCACGCCCGGGGGTAGCGCGCCGGGCGCAAGCTCGCCGATGTCGTTGACGTCGAACTCCAGCGTCCCGGTGATGTGCCGGCCGGTGTCGGCGGCGATCTGCGGGATCGCGGCCGCGATGGTCACGCCGTCGCTGCGGCAATCGCTGACCTCCGCGACGCCACCTCCCAGGTCACCATCGCGTCCGGAGCCGCGGCCGGTCTGGGTGATCCCGGTCGGGGCGATCACGTTGTTGCGCTTATCCGGGCCGAGCGCGAGCATCCAGACATCGCGGTCGCCGCTGTCGCCCTGACCATGGTCGATACCGGAGCGCCCGAGGCTGTCCAGGTTGTTGCCATTCATGAACAGGTGGCGGCCGTGCTCGGGCATCACGATCATCGTCGTGGTGTCGCGGAGCTCGGCATCGGCCTGGACGACATCCCACAGGTGGGCGACCGCGGCGCCGGCGATCTGTTGACCGCGCAGGTAGCCGTTGAAGTCGACGTGGCAGGTGTCGACGTCGAGCAGCGTGATCGCCATGATCGACGGACGGAACCGCTGGAGCACGCGCTCGGCGTGGTACATCGTGCGCGCGTCGCTGGTCGCGTCGACCTTGCCGTCGGCCCTGCGCAGGCCGATGCCGTAGCTCTGCGCGAAGAACCGATCGTGCGTCGACGGCACTTGATCCAAGGATCAGACTCGACTACACCCCCGGCTCCACATGATGACGCGGATCCTTCGAATCGCCGCACTCGTGGCGCTCGCGCCCGCTTGTTCGACGTACAGCGGCGTGCTCACGCAGCGCGTGAACAATGCGCGGACCGGGGCGTACCTCTTCGAGGGCGCGCTGACGCACGCGAGTGTGTCGAGCGGGCGGTTCGGGCGGCTCTACGAACGGAACGTCGACGGTCAGACGCTCGCGAACGTGCTCGTCGTATTTCAGGTGCCGCTCCCCGGTCGCTCGCAGCGGAACCTGTTCTACATCGCGACGGCGAAGAACTGCGTCTATGCGTTCGATCTCGACGACACGACGCCAGACGGTCCGCCACCCGCATCGGACACGGCCTGCATGGTCAGCCCCGCCTTGCCGGACCTCAGCTACCGAGATCCCGCCGGCCACTGCAACGTCAGCACGAAAGCGATCTGGACGCGCGACCTCGGCCCCGCCGGCTGCGCTCCCGTGTGCGAGGAGACGTGGCCGAAGCGCGTCGGCGTGACAAGCACACCGGTGATCGACGCGAACAATCCGTGGATGTTCGTCGTCAGCTATCACGTCGACACGCGCCAGCACTTCCTTCACAAGATCGACATCGCGACCGGCCTCGATGTTCAGGCGGCGATCCCGATCGGAGGCAGCGTCGGCGGCAAGACGTTCAACGCGGCGTGCGCGCGAAACCGTCCGGGGCTCCTCCTCCAGAACGGCAACGTCTACGTCGGCTTCGCCTGCCTGTCCTGCGATGCATGGTGCTCGACCACCGAGCCCTACTACGGCTGGGTTCTCGGCTATCGCGAGAGTGATCTCGCGCCGACAGGCGTCTACAACACGGCGCTCGACGGCGCGGAGATGGGGATCTGGCAGTCGGGCAACGGGCTCGTCGGCGACGGTCGGTACATCTACTTCATGACCGGCAACGAGTCTTCGGGCGCGAAGGGCGACAGTTTCGTCCGCATCGACACGATGGGCGGAACACTCGCGGACGCCGGCTTCTTTCAACCCGCGAACCACGATCACTTGAAAGCGGGCGACGCCGATCTCGGATCGAGCGGGCCGATCCTGTTGCCAGGGGGCAAGCTCCTCGGCGGCGGCAAGGAGGGGCGCCTCCACGTCGTCGATGCGAGCATGACCGGCCCCGACCAGGAGTGGATCGCGTTCATCAACACGTACCACAACGACTCTGCGCAGCCGCTCTGCTTCGGCGGCGACTTCTCGGACTGGAGAAAGGATCCGACGGGCGACGCGTGCTACATGCCGCAGGTTCATTATCAAGACTCGGAGCACTGGGGCCCGAACATCCACAACGGGCCGATCTACTGGCAGAGCGCCGCCGATTCGAGCCACGGCTACGTGTACCTGATGCCTGAGAAGGATTACTTGAAGCAGTTCCGCTACGACCTCACCACGTATCAGATGGAGACGATTCCGTTTCACACGTCGACCGAGCGCCCGGCGGACGGCATGCCCGGGGGCGCGATCTCGCTGTCGGCCTCCTTCAACAAGGAAGGCATCATCTGGGCGAACGTCCCGAACGACAACGGACAGTGGTACGGGCCCGTCGGCGGCCACATGGTTGCGTTCAACGCGGACGACTTGAGCATCCTCTATCGCGACGACGACGCGATCGGGTTTGCGAAGTTCAACCCGCCGATCGCCGCCGGCGGCAAGGTCGTTCGCCCGACGTTCGCGAACCGCGTGATCGTCTACGGCCTCTCGGCCCCCGCGCGGTGCGGCGGCTCGCCGGCGAACGCATGCGGCGGCTGCAACACCCTCGGCGCGATCCCCGGCGGCGGATGTGAGGACAGCGCGACGCACAAATGCGGCCGCTACAGGTGCATCGGCACAGAATCCGTCACCTGTGACACGACGGTCGGCGGCAGGAACGAGTGCGGCGGATGCGGGCTGCTCCCGCTCCCGGGCACCGGACATGGTCGCCTCGATTCGTGCATCTGCAACAATGCGGCGGAGGAGAGCGGCACGCTCGTCTGTTCGAGGGACAAGAGTCATCTCATCTGCTGTCCGTGCAGCTCCGCGCCGGGCTGCGGACCAGGCTCACCGTGACGCGAAGCGGGACCAGCACCATGCGATCGATCGCGCTCATCCTCGCTTCTCTCCTCGCCGTCGGCTGCCGATCGGCGGGACCACCGAAAGCCGCGTCCCCGCCGCCGCTTCGACCCGGATTCATCGCGCATCGGCCGGCGCAAGCGATCCAGCCGGTCGAGGGCGGCCCGATCCCCTGCTACACGATCGCCGACAAGCACGAAGCGCTCGGCGGCGCTGCGGCGTACGCGCCGGAATCGGAGGAGACGAAGCTCGACGATCCCAGGGGCGGCCTCGTGCGCCGCTACATCGCGCGCGAATCGACCGCGGGGAGCTGCATGGCGCCGGGCACGCTGAAGTCGACCGACTTCAAGGCGGCGATCTTCTGGAGCGCCAGGACCTGCGCCCACATCGTGCGCGGCGCGGTGCTGCTCGCGTGGGAGCAGCAGGGTGGCCATGCGGGTGAGCTCGGCTATCCGATCACCGACGAGCTCCCGCGGAACGAGGGCGGCGTCCGGCAGTTCTTCGAGAACGCCGAGATCACGTGGACGGCGATCGAGGGCGTCGTCGTGAAGCGATCGCGCGGCGACCACGCCATACAATGAGCATGCCGAGGACGAGGAGCGCACAGCGGAGGAGCCATGCGTGGGCAGGCTCGTCTGCTGTGCGCTTCGCGCCAATCTTGTCCAGCTGCGGGGAAGGCAACACGCCCGCTTCTGCGTGCGTACTCCCTCCGGCATGACCGCACGCTGATCGCGGAGCTCGCCGACGGAACCTATCGTCCGGATATCGGACTCCTCGGCGTGCGTTGCGAAATGCTGCGGCCGGACGGATTCGGATCGATTCGTGATGTAGGTCGGTCGGTGATGTACAGCGAGTGGCGAGCGCACTGTCGGACGTGCGCAAGCGCTCGGCGCGCCGCGTGCCGGTCGAGGCCCGCACGTTAGATGCGCGTAGAGCGGAATGCCGTGCCTTGCCCCGTGTTCGTGATCGCGTGTTCGATACGGATCCTCGATCCATTCAGCATCCAGAATGGATGACCGAGTGCCTGGAATCGCGTTGTCACGCCCAGGTGAAAGGAGTCTGCTTGTGAAGAATTCGCTGGCCATTGCGCTCGGTACTTCGCTGCTTGCTTGTGCCGATCGAGCTGTCTCCGATCCGCCCGAGATCGTGTCCACCGCCGAGCAGGCCGTGATCACGCAGTGCCCCTATCTCGACCCGCTGGACCCCAGCTTCTACGGCGGCCCGCCGGTGAGCTTCGGGTCGGAGATCCTGATCACCGGCGTCGGCGTGGTCGACGATCCGTGCCGCACGAGCTGGACGGGGTCGTGCGCCGGCGGCGGCACCCAGGGGATCTGGACCTTCGGCGAGTTGATGATCCGCATGGCGGGCACCGGAGCACCGGACGTGCTGGCCGCGGAATGGCTGCACCAGTGGGAGATCCCGATCGTGGTCAATGGCTTTCCGGTGCCGCCGCGGCCCACGATCCGGCCGCTGGTGATCGATCCCTGGCTCGTCGCGAGTGGCTGCCCTTCGGGTTCGCCCATCACGGGACCGGGCGCGTGCAAGCTCGATCTGAAGAAGGCCCCGTTCCGCGTGCTCGCGATCTCGAACCGCGTCGATCTCGAGTGCGCCGGCTACACCGGCGCGGGGGATGGCGAGGCCCGCTTCGTGTTCGGCGTGCTCGACAGCAGCGGTAACCCGCTTCGAGCCGCGGTGATCTTCGAATACAAGCTGCCGCCGCAGCGCGGTGGCGCGCCGTACACCGCCGCCACCTGGGAGAAGGACTGGCACGCGCTCAGCACGATGCCGATCGGTTCGCCGCCGTACATGACCGTGCTGCAGGGCATCCTGGACGACGTCACCAAGGTCGGGGCACTTCCCGGCGGGCCGAACCTCGGGACGTCGATCGGCCAGGTCCGCACCAACGAGATCGACTTCGGCGGGGCGCCGTGGAAGCTGCGCGAGACCCGTCTGATCCCGGGCTCGGGCATCCCGGGCGGCGATCTGCTGCTCGCCACGACGACGGCCGAGACGCCGGACGATTCGATGAACATGTCAGGCCCGCTCGACAGCTACCTGGCCAGCAACGCGGCCCTGCTCGCGACCTTCCAGCAGAAGCCGCTGCCGCCGCCGCTATCCGGCGGCGAGTCATCGGCGCCGCTCGCGGGCCCGCCGCCGTTCTGGAACCACACGCCGCCATCACCGCTCGCGCCGATCGAGCGCCATCACTTCGGCTTCAACACCTGCAACGGCTGCCACACGCTGGAGACCACCACCGGGTTCCTCCACGTCGGCGTCCGTCCCACCGGCAGCCCGTCTCCGCTGTCGCCGTTCCTCAGCACGTCGACCGCGACCGGCGGCGGCGGGCTGCCGAGCTCGGCGCTGGTCGTGACCGACCCGGCAGGGACCGGCGCCACCTTCAAGTACAACGAGCCGTGGCGCCGGTTGTGCGAGGCGAGCCGCATGCTGCAGGGCGCCAAGAGCTGCTGGAGCCGCGCCAACGGTGCCCACTGACGGCGCACCGTCCAGATCTAGCGATCGTCGGTCGCGGCCAAGTGGGCTATCCGGCACAACATTGCAACCGGTGATTCCGCTGTCGTGTTTCGCGGGATCCGTCGTCTATAGATCGATGACGGCGAGCGAGACGATCGAGGTGCAGCCCGGTGACGGAGCGGATCGGACCGGAATCTTCGTCTCCCACGCCACGGCCGACGACGCAGTCGTGCGCGCCTTGCAGCGTAGCCTCGGCGAGCTCGGGCAGGACGTCTGGATCGACTCGCGCCAGCTTCGGGGCGGGGATCCGCTGTGGCCGGAGATCCAGCGAGCGATCGAGGAGGCCAGCGGCTATGTGGGCTGTACTCGCGAGGTTGCGTCACGACGGCACGTAGCGCACGAATCCGGTCGAGCACAATCGTGCATACAAGCGCCTGGTGCCTCGCCGCAGAGGGTTTGATCGGCGCGAGCGTCGGGGAAGCGGCGACGTCAACGCGCGGCGCAGCGACGCGGGCTGGGTCTTCGAGCGAGATAGATTCCCAGGCCGAGTGGTTCTTCGTCGGCGGGTCGTGGAGATGGCACGGCAGCGCGATTGCCATACGGGCGTTAACGGACGAGCGAGCGTGCCCAGACCCGCAGTCGCAAGCGCGCGTGTTGGCGTTCTCCCGAGCGCCGCCTGCGCCGAGGTCAGCTCCGCTGGCGATGGCTGCCCAGCTCGCGCCGGGTGCGCCGGGTGCGTGCCAGGCGTGCATTCACCGGCGCGCCGTGCAACACCTCGGCTGACCATGCGGTTCTACTTCGATTACATCTCGCCGTACGCGTACCTCGCCTGGCGCCGGCTCCCCGCGATCGCGGCGCGCCATGGAGAGGCCATCGTACCGGTCCCGGTGGTGTTCGGCGCGCTATTGAGTGCCCACGGCACCAAGGGCCCGGCGGAGGTCCCCGCCAAGCGGCGATACGTCCTGAAGGACGTCTACCGCAAGGCGCGCCTGGCGGGCGTGCCGTTCATGCTGCCATCGGCGCATCCATTCAACCCCCTGCTCGCGCTGCGCGCGTCGTCGCTGGCGCTGGCCGACGACGCGCAGCACCGGCTGATCGACGCGGTGTTCGCCGCGATCTGGCAGGTCGGCGAGGGGATCGAGACGCCGGGCGCGGTGTCGCGGCTCGCCGCGGCGGTGGGCCTCGATGGCGATGCGATCGAGCGGGCCGCCGCCGAGCCGGACGCCAAGGCGCGGCTGCGCGCGCAGACCGACGAGGCGATCGCTGCGGGCGTGTTCGGCGTGCCGACGATCGCCGTCGACGGCGAGCTGTTCTGGGGCGTCGACGCGCTCGACCTGCTCGACGCGTATCTCGAGCACCGCGAGCCGGTCCCGGCCGAGCTGGTCGCGCGCTGGGAGGCGCTGCCGGCGTCGATCCAGCGCCGGATGTGAACCGCCTTCCAGCATCACAAGTCACCGCGGCGCCAGGTGCATCACGGGCACGACCCGCTCGAGCGTCGATGGTCCGCCGTGACGCCACTTGCGGCCTTCGGCGTCCAGGCGAAACCCGTGATCGGCGAACACGATGAGCGGGCGGGATGGATCGAGCCTGTCGCGCACGCGCCCGAGCGCGATCCGCAGCTCCGCGATGGCCAGCGCGCACAGCTCGTCGAAGCGGAGCGTGCGGGTGTGCAGGAGCTCGTCGATCGCGTTCACCTTCTCGAACTTGTGCTGCAGCGCGCTGTCGAGCATGCGGCGGTAGAAGTCGTCGGTGGTCGTGCGCGAGCTGACCTCGGCGAACTCGGTGCGCACGACCTTCCACGCCGGAAGTGCGGCCTCGAGATCGGCGCGCACGGGCGCGAGCAGTGGGAGGCCGAGTGCATCGATGACCAGCCACGTGGACTCGCGCAATCGCTCGAGCACCTCGGTCAGCGGGGCGGGAGCTGCGGCGAGCGGGGTCGCGGCAAGGGCGTCGAGCCGGGCGAGCCATCGCGTCTCGAGCACCGGGGCGAGCACCGCGTGGTGGCGGTACAGGAGCTCGGCGACGCGGGCCAGCGCCTCGCCGGTCTCGGGCCGGCCTGGTGCGATCACCTCGGAGATGGCCTCGACGAGCGGCGAGCGGGCGGCGGGAACCGGCACCTGGCGGTCGGCGATCAGGGTGACGACGCGCGCGACGGCTCGCTCGTCGAGGCCGAGCGACTCGAGCCGGCCGAGCGCGGCGGGGCTCACCCAGCTCGCCTCGATCGCCTGCGCGGCGCCCGGGTCCGGGACGAGGCCACGGGGCAACGGCGATCCGGCGCGCAGCGCGTGCTCGACGCACCAGCGCACCACCGGGACGGGATCCTCGTCGACGGGCTCGGCGATCCGGATCCCGGTGGCCTGGAAGCGGCGGATGACGTCCTCGAAGGCGCGGACGAGCGCGGCCGGCTCCCAGGTCCGCCCGCCGAGCTCTCGCACGAGGTCGGCGATGGCGATCCGCCGGATCACGTCGACGCCGGCCAGGTGCTCGTCGAACGCGGCGACGTTGTGCACCTCCGGCCAGTCGGCCGTGCCGTCGAGGTAGGGCCGCGCGCCGGCGGGAGATTCGAGCGCGGCGTCGACCCAGCCGCGCACCCGCGTGCGGACCTGGGGCTGTGCGAAGAACGCGCGCAGATCGCGCTCGATGTGATCGCCGAGCTCGGCGATGTCGGCCAGTGCGTCCTCGATCGGCGCCCGCTCGCCGTCGAACGCGCAGTCGCACGCGACCTGGAAGTCCAGGTTCGCGAGGCGCGCGCAGCGGGCTCGCTCCGCCGCAGCGAGCGCCGCGGCGTATCGTGCGACCACCTCGGTCAGCCCGGTGTGCCGGCTGCGTGCGACGTCGGGTGGACGCCACTGCCAGATCGGGTGTGCGGACATCCGGCGCCAGTAGTCGTCGTGCGCCTGCCGGTAGCTGCGCGCGTGGTTGTCGTAGGCGGCCCGCGCGCGCGACAGCCAGCGGTCGACCTCCGCGGCGTCCGCGTCGCCGAGCTCGGGAGGCGCTCCGATCGAACCGGCCTGCGCCTGCAACGCGGGCTGCGACAGGAGGTGGCCCAGGCGGCGCAGCTCGCCGAGCTGGCGATCGATGCGCTCGGCGACACCGGCCAGCTCCTGCAGGCGCGCGGTCAACCGCGCCGGCGCGCCCACGTGATGGAGAAACTGCTCGAACCGGCGCAGCTCGTCGCCGGTGTGATCGTCGTCGAGCGCCGCGCACCATGCCAGGAGCTCGCCGGCGCGGACCGCGAGCGCGCCCTTGCCTTCGAGCTTGCGCGCGAGCGCCGGCAGGGCGCGCGTGCGCTCGGCGAGCGCGTCGCGCAGCCGCCGGACCGCGTTTCGCTGCGCAGTGACCGTCCAGCTCTTCGGCGCATGGAGGGCGAGCGCCTCGCACAGCTCGTCGAGCTGGCGGAGCTGCGGGCTGCCCAGTCCGCTGCCCGGGATGATCCGGTCGTACTTGTCGGCGGTCGGCAGCGTCTCGTAGCCGTCGCGGATCGATTGCTTGCCCTTTATGACGTCGATCTCGCCGACCAGGACCAGGAACGCGAGCAGGACATGGATCTGGTCCGGGACGAGGCCGTACACCGAGTCGGCGAGGTCGGCGTACACGACCGACGGCGCGGGGTGATGATCGGCGACGCGCAGCACCATCTGGACCAGCTCGTTGCGATCGACGTTCTTGGGGATCTCGTAGCCGCGACCGGTCTTGGCGCGGACGATGAGCCCCATCGGCGCGAGGTAGCCTTCGCGGATCACCATCACCCACTGATCGGCGATCAGATCGCCGAGGTCGTGCTGGCCGGCAAAGCGGTGGAGCGCGCGGTGCGCCTCGAGCGGCAGCGGCCCGTGGCTCGGCGCCACGCGCTCGAACGATCCGTAGCGCCGGCGCAGCATCCACACGGCGCACGCATCGAGCCAGGCACCGAGCCGGTCCGCAGCGTCGGGCGCGCCGGTCGCGGACAGGGGCGGGATCGGCTCGGCGCGTCCCTCGGGCGTGACGATCGAGGCGTGCGCGTAGGCGTCCTGCACCTGCAGCGCGAACAGCTCGCCGCGCTCGGCGATCCGGCGCTCGAGCAGCGAGGCTTCCTCGGGACCGAGCGGGCGCTGGCGCAGCCGCACCATCGCGGCGAGCTCCGCGAGCGGAGGCGTGAGCTCGAGCCGTCGAGGCGCGACGATGCAGCACCCCTCGGCCGCGCCGGCTTCTCCCCACGGCAAGCGCACGCACAGCGCGAGCCCCGGCCGGGCGGGAGGCGTCCCTCCCCCCAGGTACACGGTGTACGGGCGCGGGTGGTGCTTCCATGAGACGCTGCGCGCCTGCCACTGATCGCGGGGCAGCGCGAATGGATCGAACGCCGCCGCGCACAGGTTGGCCTCCGCGAGCAGCTCGAACGCGGTCTCGGGAGACGGCAGCTCGGCGAGCTCGGCCGCGATGCGCTTGTCGAGCCGACCGGTGCTGTCATCGTCGAGGTCGAGCCAGTACCGCCCCTCCGCGGCGCGTACATACCGCCCCCGGGTCGCGAGCCGCTCGAGCTGGCGCTCGACGATGTCGCGGTTGCGCGACGGATCGACGCGCGCGACCGATACGAGCAGCCAGTACGTCGCCTCGGTCGCGGTCAGCGCCGCGCGTGCGGGTGACAGGTGGACGAGCACCAGCAGGCGAAGCAGGGCCTCGGCGATGCGGCGCTGCGCTGCGGTCTCGAACAGCTCGTCGAGGTGGGCCCGGTACCAGGGGAACAGCTTGCGCGACAGCGGCGAGAACTCGGCCTGGACCGCGAGCACGTCCTCGAAGTGGCGGACGATGGCGTCGGGCGTGACGAACGATCCCCACTCGCGGTCGAGAAACGGCGCGATGTGGCGCGCCGGATCGCCGGCGAGCTGACCCGTCACGAAGTCGACGACGCCGCGCGTCTGCGAGAACCGGTCGCGCACTTCCTCGAGCAGCTCGAGCGTCGCCGGGTGGATCGGGTAGATCGAGCACAAGGCGCCGAAGTCGATCGGCGCGCCGGGAAGCGCCTCGCGAACGTGGCGCGCGACCTCCTGTACGGCTTCCGCGTAGCCGCGGTGCTTGACCAGAACAGCGTGAGCGATCAGGTCGCGCACGTGCATCCCGGTCAGCCGCAGCACCAGCGGAAAGCGGTCCTTGATCTTGCGGTAGTCGGTGCGATCGAAGTCCCCGATCTGCTCGATCGCCTCCTGAACGGCGGCGATCACGAACAGCCGGCGATCCTGCCCCAGCTCGCCGAGGAACTGGAGGAACCGGATGTCTTCGGAGAACTGCCGTCGGTCCGGTTTCGAACGCAGGAATTCCGACAGCTCGTCGATGACGAGCAGGAGCCCGCGCGGATGGCGGGCCAGGCACCGCGTCCAGCCGTCACGCCGATCGCCATCGCAGAGCTCGATGTCGAGCGCCCGCGCCACCGCGTCCTCGAGTCGTGCCGTCGCCGGGTAGTTGAGCATCGACAGCGCGCGCACGTCGGGTGCGCGGTGGAACGAGGTGCCGGCCTGGAGCTCCTGGGTCAAGTAGGCAAGGAAGTGCGACTTTCCGGCGCCGTACTGGCCGATCAGAAACGCGCCGATGCCGGCGTCACCGGCAAGCGCGCTGCGGAGGGCATCGAGGTGACGCTTCGCCTCGTCGGTGAGGTAATACGCGTCGCGGATCCAGGCGGCGCCGAGCGACTCCTCGAGCCGCACGACCGTCGGGTGAGACCGGACCGAGACGAGGTCTCGGATCGCCGGCCTGGTTTCCGCTTGCACTACAGTTTCGTATCATAGGCAGCGCCACCATGCCGGCTCGTCTCGTCCCCGCCCTGTCGCAGAACATGCGGCGCGCGTTGCGCGACGGCAAGCTGGCGGAGGCCGCGTCGATCCTCGTCGACCTCAAGGACGAGGCGCCCCTGGCGCTGGAGACGGGCGCCCTCGAGCTGGAGCTCCTGGTGCGCAGCCGGCGTGGCGAGGACGCAGAGCTGCTCGCGCGCCGGCTCGTCGAGCGGTTTCCGGGCTCTGGCCACGTGCGATACTGGTGCGGGCGCGCCGCCTACCTGCGCAGGCGATACTCCGAGGCCGAGGCGTGCTTCCGCGAGAGCGGCCGCCTGGCGCCGCACGTGATGCACGAGCTGTGGCTCGGAAAGACGCTGACCCAGCTGCAGCGCTTCGACGACGCCGAGGCGCTCCTCGTGCGCGTGGTCGAGCAGCGTCCGTCGGCCCGCGCCGACCTCGCCTGGCTCCACGAGCTGCGCGGCGACACGGCGCGTGCGCTCGCCGTGGTCGAGGCGCACCTCGCCGATCATCCCGACGACGCCCGCGTCCAGGACCAGCGCGCTCGCCTGCGCGCGCGGAGCATGGAGCCCGGCCAGCTCGTCGCCGAGGTCGAGGAGCTCGCCGAGCTCGGCGAGCAGGTGTCCGAGTCTGTGCTGGCCGAGTACATCGAGGGATTGCTCCGCGAGGGCCGCGGTGCGGAAGTACGCACCGTGGTGCACGAGCGCGCGCCCGCGCTGTCGGCGCGCGGTGCCCGCTCGCTGGCCTGGAAGACGTACAAGCTGCAGGCCTACGACCTGGCGTTCGAGCTGTTCGCCGCGGCGTTCGCAGCCGGTGTCTCCGATGACAAGCAGCTGTCGGCGTTCGAGAGCGACCGCCGCTGTACGGCCGGATCCGGAAGCTCAAGGCGAGCGTCCGTTGATCTTCGATCCGGTAGCGAGCGGTTGGCCGGAGCTCGTCGAGCAGCGTGCGTGTCAGTCGGCGCAGTACAGGCCGCCGCTGGCGCGGCCGCAGACGTCGGCTCTGCCGTCGCCGTTGACGTCGGGATAGCGGATGGTGCCCCAGTAGTATTGCGCGCCGGCCCAGCCGCCCGCGTCGCTGTAGCCGGAGCTGCGGTAGGCGGGCGGGGTGAAGGAGCCGCCGGTGGACAGCGCGCAGTAGATGCCGCCGCTGGCGCGGCCGCAGACGTCGGCCTTGCCGTCGCCGTCGAGGTCGGGGAGCTCGATGGTGCCCCAGTAGTACTGGGCGCCGGCCCAGCCACCCGCATCGCTGTAGCCGGTGGTCCAGAAGGTGGGCGCGGTGAATGCGCCGCCGGTCGACAGCGAGCAGTACATGCCACCGCTGGCGCGGCCGCAGACGTCGGTCTTGCCGTCGCCGTTGAGGTCGGCGTACTTGATGGTGCGCCAGTAGTAGTCGGCGCTGACCCAGCCGGTCGGATCGCTGTAGGCGGAGGTCCAGTAGGTGGGTGCGGTGAACGAGCTGCCGGTGGAGAGTGCGCAGTACAGGCCGCCGCTGGCGCGGCCGCAGACGTCGGCCTTGCCGTCGCCGTCGAGATCGGGGTAGTGGATGGTGCCCCAGTAGTACTCGGCGCCGGCCCAGCCACCCGCGTCGCTGTAGCCGGCGGTCCAGTAGGTGGGTGCGGTGAACGAGCTGCCGGTGGAGAGTGCGCAGTACAGGCCGCCGCTGGCGCGGCCGCAGACATCGGCCTTGCCGTCGCCGTTGAGGTCGGGGAACTCGATGGTGCCCCAGTAGTACTGCGCGCCGGCCCAGCCGCCCGCGTCGCTGTAACCGGTGGTCCAGAAGGTGGGCGCGGTGAACGAGCTGCCGGTGGAGAGTGCGCAGTAGAGGCCGCCGCTGGCACGGCCGCAGATGTCGGCCTTGCCGTCGCCGTTGATGTCCGCGAAGCGGATGGTGCGCCAGTAGTAGTCGGCGCCGATCCAGCCGGTGGCGTCGCTGTACGCGGTGGTCCAGAAGGTGGGCGCGGTGAAGCCGCTGCCGGTCGACAGCGAGCAGTAGATGCCGCCGCCGGCGCGGCCGCAGACGTCGGCCCCGCCGTCGCCGTCGAGGTCGGGATAGTCGATGGTGCCCCAGTAGTACGGCGCGCCGGCCCAGCCGCCCGCAGCGCGATGAGGTCAGTGGCCGTGAACTCGCCGGTCTCGACGGTGCGGAAGCACGAGTTCATGATCGAGCCGCCGACGACGGCGCCGCTCGGCGTGCCGGGGATGAGGATCGCGCCGACGCCGCCATCGCCCTCGTTGAAGGGCGTGCCACCGCAGCTGATGCTGCGGTCGAAGAAATCGGAGTGGCGGAAACCGATGGTGTGGCCGATCTCGTGGGTGATGACGTGCTCGATCGTGTCGACCGGGAAGCCGGCGAGGCCGTCGCCGATGTTGATCGTGCCGAACGGCAGGCCGCCGGACGGAAACCCGGACGAGCCGCCGACGACGCCGGGCGCGAGGACCGCGGTGATGGTGGAGCTGCAGCCGGCGGTCGGCGTCCGCGCCATCGCGAAGCCGAGCGGCTGTTCGTCGTAGTTCTGGATCGCGAGATCGAGTGCCGTGCTGAAGACGCCGGTGAAGCTCGAGCCGTCGATGCAGATCTTCGCGAGCGCCGGGCTCACGAGGTTCGTGGTGCGGTATTGCTCCTTGGTGGTGTGGCCGGTCCCGAGCATCTCGCGAGATGCCGCCAGCGATACCTCGGCGTCCCGTCCGACATAGACGACGCCGCCGACGACCATGATGTCGTTGCGGGGAAACCCGGCTTGCACCAGGTTGTCGATGATCTCCTGCGTGTCGTCTGGCGGCGCGCATCCGAGTGCCGCGATGCTGCAGCCGGCTGCCAGTGCGATGGTCGTGAGCCGCATCTTTCTCCTCTTGCCCGAGCGGGCCACCGCATGCCAGCAAGGGGCGTTCCGCCTCGGGTTGCGCGCAGGTCGGCCGATCACGCGGGGTTGGCTGCGCCACGGCCGCGGGCGCGCGCCTGCACTGCAGTCGCCGACCTGCAGCGAGCGGTCAGCGGGCGACGGTCCAGGCGAGCGCGCCGAGCGCGAGCAGCATGATCGCCACGCACATGATCACGGTGAGGTGGCGCGATGCCGATCGGGGGGCCGGGGGGAAGACTGGTGCAGCCGCGGGGACGTGGACCGGCATCGGCATCATCGGCGTCAGCGCGACCGCACGGTTGCGCTTCTGATCGAACGCCCAGCTGACCCACTCGATCGTGCGCCGGCGGTCGGCCGGGTCGCCGAGCTGGGCGTCGACGGCGCGGATCCGGTCGCGCATCGCGGCGGCGGACGGCCAGCGGCGGCCGGGGTTGCGCTCGAGCGCGGCGAGCACGATGTCGTCGACGTCGGGATGGACGCCGGGGTTGGCGACCGAGGCGCGCGGGATGGGCAGCTCGCGCACGCGGCCGATCGTGTCGACGGGGTTCGCCCCTTCGAACAGCTGGCGGCCGCCGGTGAGCAGCTCGTACATGATGATGCCGACGGCCCACAGGTCGGCGCGGTGGTCGATCTGGCCGCGGGTGTACTCGGGCGCGACGTAGCCGAGCTTGCCCTTGATCACGCCGGCCACGCTCGGCTCGGTGGCGGGTGCGGCCTTGGCGAGGCCGAAGTCGACGAGCTCGAGCACGCCGTCGGCGGCGAGGATGAGGTTGGCGGGCGTGACGTCGCGGTGGATGATCCCGAGCGGCCGGCCGCGCTCGTCGCAGCGGTTGTGCGCGTAGTCCAGGGCGTCGCACAGCTGCGCGGCGAGGTTGAGCACGATCGGCTGCGGCACGGGGCCGGCGACGGCGCGGCAGTGCGTGATGAGGTCCTTGAGCGTCCGCCCGGGGACGTACTCCATCGCGATGAAGTAGGTGCCGAACACGCGCCCCGAGTCGTAGGTCTCGGGGATGTTGGGGTGATGCAGGTAGCGCAGCAGCCTGGCTTCGTCGAGGAACAGCGAGAGCGAGCGGCGGTCGAGCGTCGGGATCAGCCGCTTGAGCGCGACCTGGCGGACGCCGCGCGGGGTGTCCTGCTCGGCGCGATGGACCGTCGCCATCCCGCCCTTTCCGAGCTGCTCGTACACGCGGTATGGGCCGTAGCGCTCTGGCTCCACCGCCCCATTCTATCCGAACCGCGGGCCGGCCATGCGCCCGGAGCCAACGACGAGCACGGGGCACGCCGCATGGCGTGCAGGCCTCGTTGCACGCCGTGCAAGCCCTGCGCATTTCGCGGCTGGACGGGGCGCAGAGCTGGCCGTGCGGTTGCAGCAGCTCTCGACATGGCGTTCCAGAGGATCCTGTGTCCGGTCGACTTCTCGCCGGGATCGCAGCAGGCGATGCGGATCGCGGCCGAGCTCGCGAACGAGCATGACGCCGAGCTCGCGCTGCTTCACGCGTGGTACCTGCCGCCGGTCGCGTTCTCGGGCGAGTACATGTACCCGGCCGACGTGGTCCAGCAACTCAGCGACGAGGCGCAGCGCGGCATCGAGGCCGCGGTCGCCGAGGCGAGAGCGCTCGGAGTCCGGCGGGTCACGTCGCAGCTGCTGTCCGGCGTGCCGTGGCAGCAGATCGTCGATGCCGCGCGCCGCGACCCGGCGGTCGGCCTGATCGTGATCGGCACGCATGGCCGGAGCGGGCTCGCGCGCGTCCTGCTCGGATCGGTCGCCGAGATGGTGGTGCGCCACGCACCGTGCCCGGTGATGACGGTCCCCCTCGACACCAGGCCGCGGCCGTTCTCGCACGTGGTGCGTCCGGTCGACCCGTCCGCGCGGTCCCACGATGCCATCGACCTGGCGGCCCGGCTCGCGCAGCCCGGCGGCGCCGAGGATCGACGGCCATGAACCACTGCAGATGCACCGCACCGCACACACCGCTGCGCGTCGTGCTCACCGGCGGCCCGGGGGCGGGCAAGACCGCCGTGCTCGAGATGATCCGCCGCATGATGTGCCACCACGTCCACGTGCTGCCGGAATCCGCCGGCATCGTGTTCGGCGGCGGCTTTCCGCGCGGCACGGAGGAGGAGCTGCGGCGCGCCGCGCAGCGCGCGATCTTCTATGTCCAGCGCGAGCTCGAAGCGACCGCGCTGCCGGGCGATCATGCGCTGGTGGTGTGCGACCGCGGCACGATCGACGGGCTGGCCTACTGGCCCGGGCCCGGCGACCTGTTCGCCTCGGTCGCGAGCTCGCTCGCCGAGCAGCTCGCCCGGTACGACGCGGTGATCCACCTGCGGCCGCCGCCGCTCGGAGAGGGTTACAACCACGTCAACCCGCTGCGCGTCGAGACCGCCGCGGAGGCCGCCGCGATCGATGCGCGGATCGCGCTGGCGTGGGCCGAGCATCCGCGTCGCTTCGAGGTGCCGGCCGCCGCCGATTTCCTGTCCAAGGCGATGCGTGCGCTCGCGATCGTGCGAGACCTGCTGCCGATCTGCTGTCGCTCGCGCGAACGCGATGCATCCGCGGCTGCACGATAGCGCAGCGAGTGCGCATTCGCGGCCGCTGGACGGCCTCGCGTGCTGGAACGTGATCTGCAGCGTGGAGGCTGCGAATTCAGCGTTCTGTCGCTCAAGGAGATCACCATGAAGGCCCAGGATCTGATGACTCACCCCGCCGTGACATGCCACGTCAACGACTCGCTCAGCGCCGCTGCGCAGAAGATGTGGGACCACGACTGCGGCGCGCTGCCCGTGGTCAATGACGAGGGCAGGGTCACCGGCATGATCACCGATCGAGACATCTGCATGGCCGCGTGCATCCAGGGCCGCCGGCTCGACGAGCTCCTGGTCAACTGCGCGATGGGACGGCACGTGGTCACGGTCGGGCTCGAGCAGACGATCGCCCAGGTCGCCCAGCTGATGGCGGAGCATCAGATCCGCAGGCTGCCGGTGGTCGACGAGGATGATCTCCCGGTCGGCGTGATCTCGCTGAACGATCTCGCGATCGAGGCGGTGCAGCCGGGCACGCAGATGACGGGCGGCGTATCGAAGGTCGCGCACGCGCTCGCCGCGATCTGCCAGCACCGCATGCAGACCCAGGAAGCGGCGTGAGCCTGGACCGCGCGCAGCTACGGTGAGATCCTCGTGACCTGCTCGGGCTGCCACGCCGCCACACGGGCAACGAGCGCGCACTGACTCCGCGGCCGCGCATCGCCTGTGCCTTTCCCGGACAGCGATGCAGGCATTGCGTGAATCGCTCCGTGAGGTCGGGCCCCGCGACGGCGCCGCTCGCAGCGGTCAAGGCAGCGCCGATCGCGATGACGACCGCGTCGAGCTGCGCGCCGGCCGCCGCACGCCCCACCGGCGGACCTCGTGGTCGCAGCCGCCTGCACGCGGCCTGACCCTAGGCGCGGCCGACGGCGACCAGGCGCAGGATGATGACGAGCGGGTGGTCCGAGGCGAGGAAGGCCTTGACGGCGGCGGCGAACTGCTGGACCTGCTCGGCGGTGGCGAGGCCCATCTTGACGAGCGGGGCGCCGAGGACGTCGGCGTCGAACAGGTAGGTGTAGAACGGGTCGAGGCTGCCGACCTCGTCGCTCGACACGAGGTAGGGCTCGAGCCTGATGTCGGTGAAGCCGGCCGCGGCGAGAACGCGCGGCATGTGGCGACCCATGTGCGGGTCGCTGCCGCGCTTGCGCAGGGCCTGCTCCCAGCACCTGGCCCACGGGTCGTACTCGGGCAGATCGGGCACGCGCAGCCCGGTGAAGCCGGCGTCGAGCTCGCTGACGATGAGGCGGCCGCCTGGCTTCAGCAGGCGCCTGATCCGGCGCGCCGCGCCGACGGGGTCGGGGATGTGCATGAACAGATAGCGCGCGAACGCGACGTCGAAGCGGCCGTCCGGCAGCGGCGGGTTCATGACGTCGCCCTCGACGATCGTCATCCGCTCGACGCAGGGGCCGGTGACCAGCTGGCGGGCGCGCGAGATCAGGAGCGGATCGATCTCGAGGCCGGTGACGCGCGCGGTGGGGAGCTCGTCGAGCAGCCGCTGCGTGACGAAGCCGGGGCCGCTGCCGAGCTCGAGGATGTCCTGGCCGTCTGCGAGGCCGAGGCGAGCGATCACGTCGCGCTCCTTGGGCCACAGCAGCTCGACCTGCGCCTTCAACCGGGCGAGCTCGAACTCGAGCTTCTGGAGCAACAGCTCGCTTGCCACGTACGGCCTGGACTCGCTCGTGGATACCATTGGGCCAAAACGCTAGCAAATCTGACGTGAGGTGGAAAGCGCCGAGATGCGTGATCGCGATTGGCGGCAATGGCGAGATTTGCCCGCTCATGCGACGGATTCGTTCTCCGGATGGCATTCATGGTCGATTGTGACGCATGACGCACACGTCGGCGGAGGCGCGCGCACTCGCGCATTGACACGCATCGCATCTCGTCGGTAGGCTGAAGACGGTATTCCATTGAGGGAGACGGCATGGACGTTCAGTCGCTGAACGACGGCAAGAGCAAGATCGTCAGCATGACCAGGGGGCTGCCCCATGTCTATGCGCACCTCGGTGAGTATCTTGCATCGCGAGTATTGTTCACCACCGACGAGCCGCTGGCTTTCACGGGATATCACAACGAGCTGACCGGGCTGCAGATGCGCGATCTCGGCTACAAGATCGCGAATGCATTGACAGCGAAGGTGGTGGCGAAACCGAATACGCGGGTCATCATCGCGAAACGCAACCACGGCGATTACTTCTTCTACACGCACTCGCTGATCGCCGCGGGCGGCGTGGCGGTGGTGGTGAATGCGAAGATCGGGTGGAGCTTCACCGAGCGCGTGCAGCAGGTCAGCGGCGCTGCGGCGATCATCACGGATGCCGATACGCTGCTCCGCAGCGCCGATGACCCGGATCTGCACCGGCTGATGGCGAGCGGCGTGCGGTTCTGGGTGACGGACCGGAGCATCGAGCGCGTCCGCGCGGCGTTTCCGGCCTCGGCGCGGCTCGATCACCTGTGGCCGCTGATCGAGGATGCACCGGCAACTCCCGTGCCGGAGCGCGACTTCGCGGACGACTCGCCGCTCGCGCTGTTTCATACGTCCGGCACCACCGGCGTTCCGAAGCTCTGCCTCTATGATGTGCGCACGACCCGGGAGTCGTGGAAGCCCGCGGCCTCGTTCTCGCTGACCGAGAGCTCGCGCCGGATGACGGGCCTGCCGTGCGCCCATGCGATCTTCTTCATCGCGCAGACCGGTGCCTTCCTCGGCGGGGCGTGGACCTATCTGCCGTCGCGGTTCGATCCGCGGGCGTGGCTGTCCGCGATGGAGCGCTACAAGATCACGTATTATCTGGGTTTCCCGTATACGTACATGCGCATGGCCGCCGAGGATCACACGCAGTACAAGCTCGATGCGATGCAGGGCTGGATGAGCGGCGGTGATACCGCGCACGCCGCGCACGTCGAGAAGTTCAAGAAGCTCGGCGCCGGCGAGCTGAAGCTCGGGCCGATCCACATCGAGCGGGGCTCGTTCTTCATCAATCCGTATGGCTCGACCGAGATCGGCGGCGGTGCGGTGTACTACTTCTCGGTGCCGGGCCAGCAGGCGCTGCCGTGCAAGGTCGGCAAGCCGACCTCGGGCATCGGCGGCGCGTGGCAGTGCCGGATCGTCGACAAGAACTGGCGCGACGTCCCGGTCGGGCAGGTCGGCCGGATCGTGCTCAAGGGCGAGTACGCGCCGCAGGGCTACTGGAACAACGACGATCTGTGGTTCGAGAACCGGTTCGACGGCTGGACGTGGATCGGCGACGTCGGCCGCATGGACGAGCAGGGATTTCTGTACTTCCTCGACCGCGAGATCGATGCGATCGCGACGCGCGGCGGCAACGTGTACTCGCTCGAGGCCGAGGAGCACATCCTGGCGCACGACGAGGTCATGGAGGCGGCGGTCGTCCGGCGCAGGCTGCCGGGCGAGGCCGAGCTCGGCGAGGCGATCGCGCTGATCGTCCCCAAGGGATACCTGGTGCGCGATGCGGCGCTGCGCGACTGGTCGCGCCTCGAAGCCGACGTCCTGGCGTTCGCCAATGCGCGGATCGCACCGGGGATCGCCGCGGTGCGGGTGGTCGCGCTCGACGAGCTGCCGCTCGGGGTGACCGGCAAGGTGCTCAAGCGCAAGCTCCGCGAGCGGCTCGATGCCGAGGTCGGCGGGGCACCCCACCAGCGTTCGGCGTGATATCCAGGGCCCCGGAGCTGGCCTGCACGGAGGATCGCAATGGCTCGAATCGAAGGCGCGAAGTCGGGTAACTGGCTGGTGAAGCTTGCCTATTACGTGACGAAGAAGCGGACCGGCAAGGTGTTGATGCCGGTCCAGATCATGACGCACCACCCGACGCTGCTCGGCAGCTTCGGCTTCATGGAGCGCGCGTTCCGGAAGTCGAAGTCGGTGGAGCAGCGCATCAAGGACCTGGTCCAGCTCCGAACCGCCTCGCTGATCGGCTGCTCGTTCTGCATCGACGCCTCGGCATGGGTCGGAAAGGACAGCGGATTGACCGATGACCAGATCGTCCATGTCAATCAGTACGAGACCCACGCGGCGTACTCGGAGCTGGATCGGCTGTGTCTGACATTTGCAGACTGTCTGACGGCGACTCCGTCGCACGTGCCGGACGAGCTGTTCGCCGCGCTCGAGAAGCACTTCAACCGGGCCCAGCTGGTCGAGCTGACCTCGGCGATCGCGTGGGAGAACTACCGCGCGCGGTTCAACCACGCATTCGGGGCGCACAGCGAGGGGCTGTCGGCGGTCTGTCCGCTCGCGGCGCCGGCGGCGCCCAAGGCGATCGCCGAGGCGCCGACGGCGTAGCCGGGATCGAGCGAGGCCCGGAGGTGGAGCGCGGCGCGCCATCACCGCGATACGCGCCTCCGGTTCCATACGTTCAATGCGCGTGCCCACACGCCCTGGGGCGTCGCCGGCCGGGGCACGAGGATATCGGCGGCGAGCACCATCCGGTCGCCATCGATCTCGACCGTGCGCTTCATCTCGCGGCCTTCGAGGTTGGGAAACGAACAGCGTTCGATCTTGTGGAGGATCTCCGCGCGCTCGACATCGACCGTGTAGGTTCCATAGTAGGACAGCGAGGTGTCGAATCCGCGGATCGCTTCTTCCGGAGTTCGCTGCGCGATGACGAGTGACGAGAAGTGAGGGCGATCACCCGTGGTCAAGATCACCATGACAATCCCATCGGGCCCGTAATACCCGAGGCCCTTCGGCGACGGTCCCATGGGCAAGACTTGCTCGCCATCCGGCATCGTCGCGATGAGTGACACGAGGTCCCAATAACCGTAGAGTTGATCGAGCTGCATGTTGTATCCGTTGTGACTGCCCATCAGGCCCATCTGGGGAGACGCGATACGAATTGCGCCGGGAGTTTGCATTGAGCACGACAAAGGCATGGGTGATCCATCCCGCGAATGGCGATCCGCGGACGGCGGGGCCGACCGAGCTCGAGCTCGAGGACCTCGCGCTCGGCGCGCCGGGCGATGGCGAGGTGCTGGTCGAGCCGCTCTACGGCTCGTGGGAGCGCAACATGACCCACGCGCTCGCGCGCAAGCCGGTCGACGTGTGCAGGGCGCGCGGCGAGGACACGGTGGTGCTGGGCAACTCGGGTGTCGGCCGCGTGCTGCGCGGCGGGCCGAATACCACGCTGCGCGAGGGCACGCTGTGTCTGTTCGCGCTGCCGCACCGCTTCGACTCGTTCGGCTATCCGACGCACCTGATGGGCTTCGACCTGCCCGGGACGCGCGGGATCCTGGCGCGGCGCGGGATCTGGAAGCAGACCGATCTCGTGCCGCTGCCGGAGGCGACCCGGCACTCGCTGCCGCAGTGGGCGGCGTTCGGCGTGCGCTACCTGACGGCGTGGTCGAGCTGGCGGGTGGCCTACGGCGCCTGGCGGCTGCAGATGACGGAGCAGGATCAGGAGGTGCCTTACGTGTGGGCGTGGGGCGGCGGGACCAGCCTGGCGACGGTGCAGCTGGCGCGGATGTTCCACGCGCGGACGGCGATCATCTCGGCGATGCCCGCGCGGCTGCAGCTCGCGGCGGCGCTCGGCATCACGCCGATCGATCGCCGGCCGTTCATGGAGCTGGCGCGCGACGAGGACCGTCTGGCGCGCGAGCCCGGCTACGCGGTGCGCTGCGCGGCCGCCGAGGACGCGTTCCTCGACGTCGTGCGGTCGCATACCGACAACCTCGGCGCGTCGATCTTCATCGACTACATCGGCACGCCGCTGATCCACGCGACGGTCCGCGCGCTGGCGCGCCAGGGCGTGATCGCCACCGCGGGCTGGCTCGAGGGCAAGGAGATCAAGCTGGTCCGCGCGTTCGAGTGCATCAAGCGCCACACCCACGTCCACACCCACGGCTACCGCCGGTCCGAGGTCGTGCCCGCGATGCAGTTCGGCGAGGACCACGGCTGGATGCCGGTGCTCGGCGACGACGCGCGGATCTACGGCTTCGACGACATCCCGCGGCTCGCGCGGGACTTCGCCGACGGCAAGATCGCGAGCTATTTCCCGATCTATCAGATCAACCCCGTGTGACGGCGGCGGCCGCGTGCGTGGTGGGTGCCGCGGGCGCGGCGAACGTGGCGATGAGCGTCTCGAGCGCCTCGCCGAGTCGGGGGAGAAAGCCGGATCGCGCGTCGTGCAGGAAGTAGTGGTCGCCCGGGAGCATCGCCCACGCGAACGCGCCGGAGGTGTGGCTGCGCCAGGCCTCGACGTCGGCCGCCGGGATCATGGCGTCGCCGAGCCCGCCGAACGCCCACAGCGCGCAGCCGAGCGGCGGTCCGGGCCGGTACTCGTAGCGCGCGGTCGCCCGGAGGTCGGCGCGCAGGCCGTCCATGAACACGGCCTGGAGCGCGGGATCGTCGGTGCCGCGGACCCGGTCGGCGCCGTAGAGCTGGCCGATCAGGGTCACGAGGTCCTCGTCGCGCGCGGTCTCGATCGCGTGGCGGTGCGCCGCGAGGAACGACGACCGCTGCGGGGCGTTGCGGCCGGCGACGACGAGGCCGAGCGGGCGCGGGCCACCGGCGGCCTCGAGCAGGCGGGCCGCCTCGAACATCACCGACGCGCCCAGGCTGTGGCCGAGCAGCGCGAACGGAGCGTCGAGCATGCCGTCGAGGCCGGCGACGAGGCCGCGCGCCGCTTCGTCGACGGTGCGCGGCGCCGGCTCCTGGTAGCGCGACCACCGGCCGGGCGGCTGGATCGGGCAGACCTCGATGTATCGGGGGAGCGCGGC
>VBLP01000070.1 GCA_005887925.1 Deltaproteobacteria bacterium
AGGGAAAGCCCGAAGGCGAGCGGCCGCGGGGCATGCGGTCTCCACCGGCCCGACGAAGGCGAGGGGCCGCGGGCGCACGCGGTCTCGACCAAGGCGAGCGGCCGCGGGGCACGCGGTCTCCACCGGGCCCGGCGAAGGCGAGCGGTCGCGGCACCCGTCTCGCGTGCACGTCACCCGCGGACGCGCCCGCCGAAGGGCGACCTCGCCGCGCGCAGTTCCGCAGCGCAGCCACTGCAGGGAAGTGAAACGCCGAGTTGCGCGTGACCCGATCGCGCACGGTCACGACAGCGCGAGGACTGTTTGAGCACGGCGAGGGAAAGCCCGAAGGCGAGCGGCCGCGGGGCATGCGGTCTCCACCGCGCCGGCGAAGGCGAGCGACCGCGGGCGCACGCGGTCTCGACCGAGGCGAGCGGCCGCGGGGCATGCGTCTCCCACCGGGCCGGCGAAGCCGAGCGACGGCGGGGGCATGCGTCTCCACCAGCCGGTCGCTTGCCCACGCAAGCGCGGCCGTGCCACGGTGGGTCATGCGAGCGATGCTGCTTTGCGCGGGCCTGAGCACGCGGCTCGGCCGGCTCGGCTCCGAGCGGCCCAAGCCGATGCTGCCGGTGTGCGGCGTGCCGATCGTCGCGTACGGCATCACCAACCTGGTCGCGCACGGCATCACCGAGCTGGTGATCAACACGCACCACAGGCCGCAGCTGATCGAGCAGGAGATCGGCGACGGCCGGCGGTTCGGCGCGCGGATCCGCTACATTCACGAGCCGGTGCTGCTCGGGACCGGCGGCGGCCTCAAGAACGCGCTGCCCCTGCTCGATCCCGAGGGGCTCGACGAGCCGTTCCTCTCGATCAACGGCAAGCTGATCTTCGACCTCGACGTCGCGGCACTCATGGCCGCTTACCGCGCCGCGGGCGACGTGCTCGGCATGATGGTGGTCCGCCGGGTCCCCGACGCGCGCGACTGGGGCGCCGTCCACGTCGAGGTCGACGCTCGCGGCCCGCACGTCGTCGACATCCTCGGCGACGGCGAGCACATGTTCTGCGGCGCGCACGTCACCCGGCCATCGGTGATGGCGCGGCTGCCCGACGGCGAGTGCGACTCGATCCGCCAGGGCTACCTGCCGTGGCTGCGCGCCGGCGGCCGCGTCGCCGCCTACGAGCACGAGCACGGCTACTTTGCCGAGCACTCCACCGTCGAGCGTTACCTGGCATCGAACTGGGCGCTGCTCGGCGGGGCGCCGCTCCGTCACCCGCCGACCAGGCTATCCGGCGTCGACCCGACTGCGCGGATCCACCCCACCGCGATGATCGTCGAGCCGGTCAAGATCGGCGCGGGCGCGGTGATCGGCGCCGGCGCGATCGTCGGCCCGAACGCAGTCATCGGTGACGGGGCGATCATCCGCGCATCGGTCGCGAACACCGTCGTGTGGGCCGGCGCCGTGGTCGACACGACGCCACTCGAAGGTGTGGTGACGGGGGAGTCCGTACCGGGCTGAGGCGAGCGAGGATCCCGAGGTGGGCTAGGTCAGGCCGCCTGCGCTGCTTGCCGGTCACGGCGCCGGCAGCAGGTGCCGGATCCGCAGCAGGCCGGTCGCTGTGCTGGCGTCCGGGGCCGTCAGCGTGAACGGCGCCGACGTGTCGTAGAAGAACTCGTCGTTGGGGAACCCATCGGCGTCGAGCGTCGGGATGATCGCATCGATGGCGTTGGGGCCGAAGTCGAGCTCGGTGAACCTGCCGAACAGCTGGCCCGAGAGCTCGACCGTGCCGTCCGGTTTCGCCGACACCGTGTAGGTCAACGCCCCACCGGTCATGGAGGGGCCGATCGTTCCGGCGATCGTGCCGATGTCGTCGTTGAAGAACTCGGCCGCGAGCGCCGTCGACGGCAGCGGCACCGGACCGAGCGAGCCCTGCTGGCCGAACGCGGTGTAGAGGTGCTGCTTGGTGCCATCAGGCAGGGTCAGCGACTGGAGGGAGAACAGCTTGAAGTACACGGCAAAGTCGAGGGTGCGCGCGCCGCCGACCGCGTAGCCCGCGAGGCTGCCGGTCGCGCTCTGCACGAGCATGCCGCCGGCGAGCTCGCGTGGCGAGAGGTCGACGCCGAGCGTGATCGCGAGCGTGCCGTCCGTCTGACGGATCAGGAACGCGAACTCCATGAACGCCAGCTGGTTGGCGAGGATCCGGATCGTGTTGGGGTTCGGGCTGCCGAGCAGCGCGGACACCGGCTGGAACGTGAGCCCGCCGTCGGTCGACTTCTCGAGCGCCCAGCCGTCGAGTAGCTCGACGGTGACGATGCCGGGCGCGAGGTTCACCGTGGCCGCGCCGTCGAACGGCACACGGCGTGGTTCAGGCGGAAGATCTCGCCGTGCGGCCCGGTCTGGGTAAGCGCCATGACCAGCTGGCCGGCGTTGGGATCCACCGGCTTGTCCGACGGGCCGGTGGCACAGCCCAGCGCGG
This sequence comes from Deltaproteobacteria bacterium, assembly GCA_005887925.1. GTDB lineage: Bacteria > Myxococcota_A > Polyangia > Haliangiales > Haliangiaceae > JABFXX01. Next base: position 2,452 of record VBLP01000070.1, read on the forward strand.
CCGCGGCAGCGAGCACGGCGGTAACTGCCAGCGACAAGGGTACACGTGCGATCGACGTATTCGAGCTCATTTGTGACTCTCCTTTATGTGTTTCGACAACCTTCGACAGGCCAGCACTTCGAACCGGAACGTCGGCGAGACTCGACGAGCGGCGGTCGGGCACGGGCTGGAGCTGCGGGAGGACTCCGGGTGCCTCCGCGAGCGCGGCTGTGCCAGCGAGCCGAAACGACCGTGACGTCGGCGACGTTCACGGCGACGCGTAACGCAATCGACGTGCCCGGTAAAACCTGGTGTTCGCACCCCAGATTCGGACGAACAGCCACGACATCGTGTCAGGATCGGCAAGTCTTCGACAGCGTCACCGGTGAAACCGAGAACTGCAGCCTGCGGCCGGCAATCGCTGCCGCGCCGCGTGGCCTACCCGCTCGGGTTCGACAGTGACCAGACAAAGACAACTGGGGCGAACGCCCCTGTACCTCTCTCGGGGTGTCAGGAACTGCTCGTCGCCGGACCCGCGATCGCAAGCGCGCGTGTGGACGCGCTTCAGGAGCGTACCGTGTGGCACTGCGACGGACCACGTGGCGGCAACACGGCGCGACGCTACGGGCAGCCGGCGGCGGGGAGCCTGGCGAGCTGCTCGATGCACTCCTTGACCATGTTGCGCACGCTGCCCTCGGTCTGGCGCACGTCGCGCCGGGTCGAGTCGGAGCCGGCGGCGACGTCGAGCGCGACGTCGACCGCATCGGCGAGCGGACGGGACTGCTTGCAGGCCTCCTGCATCGCCGGGACGGTCCGCGCACAGGCGCACGCCTTGTCGACGTAGGATCGGCAGGCGTCGCGGGCGCGCTTGATCTCGCTCGCCGGCATCGTCGGGCCCTGCGGCGCGGGCGGCGGCGCCTCCCGGCTCTTGCAGGCGAGGCACACGGCGAGGATCGCGAGCCACCTCATGCGGCCTCGACCCGGGCGAGCACGACGGAGATGTTGTCGATGCCGCCCTCCTCGTTGGCGGCCGTGATCAGCCGCTCGACCGCGCGGTCGAGGTCGCGCTCGACCATCAGGATATGCAGCATCTGATCGTCCTTGACCATGCCGGTCAGACCATCGGAGCACAGCAGATAGGTGTCTCCGAGGTGCGGTTTCTCGGTGAGGATGTCGACCTGGACGCTCTCCTTCATGCCGAGCGCGCGCACGATGACGTTCTTGTGCGGCCAGTTCTCGGCTTCTTCCGGAGTCACCCGCTTCATCCGGATGTAATCGTTGATCAGCGAGTGGTCCTCGGTGAGCTGGGCCAGCTCGGTGCCGCGGGCGCGGTAGCACCGGCTGTCGCCGACGTGGCCGATGATCAGCGAATCATCGAGGAAGTACACCGCGACGCACGTCGTCCCCATCCCCTTGAGCCGCGGCTCGCGCTGCGCCCGCTCCCAGATCTCGAGGTTGGCGAGCATGATGCCGGTGACCATCCGGTTGACGTGGGTGCGCAGGTCGCGGTCGACCTTGTACGGCCAGGTCAGCGTCTGCTGCTTGCCGGTCTCGAGGAAGTGGTCGGTGATGAGCTCGACCGCGAGCCGGCTCGCGACCTCGCCCGAGGCGTGTCCGCCCATACCATCCGCCACGATGGCGAGCCGCTCGCTGTCGGGGAGCGAGATCGAGTCCTCGTTGTGATCGCGCTTGCGCCCGATGTTGGTCGCGCCGGCAAACCGCACTCGTGCACCGTCGAGCGGAAACGACGTGCTCATCCGGGTTCACTGTAGCAGACGCCCGAACGAACGAGCGATTTCGGCCGCGCGAAGCGAGGTGCGAGGCCGTCGCGGACCCCGAGGTAGGCGGTTGACTCCGACCGGCCGGGCTACCATCCTGTAGGCACTGATGTCCGCGATCGGCTACGTCGCGCGCCGGCTGTGGCGGCGAGGCCGGTGACGTGGCCGAGCTCGCGCGTGGCAGCGTCGCGGATCGCCCGTGGGGGCGGACCTTCGCGGCGCTGGGCCTGCGCGGCGTCACCGGGCAGCTGACCCTGTTCTCCGACGGCAAGCGGTTCGTCGTCGCGTTCGATCAGGGCGCGGTGGTCGCCGCGGCGTCGCCGCTGGCCTCCGATGCCGCGGTGCGCGTCGCGCTGACCAGCCACCTGGTGAGCTCGTCGCAGGTGCCGGAGATCTCGCGGCGGCAGGCGGCGGCTCCCGGTCGCGACGAGGTCGAGGTGATCGCCGAGCTGGCGCGGCTGGGCCCCGATCACGCGCGGCGGCTGCGCCGGCGGGTGATCGCGCAGCGCGCGGCGCGCACGTTCTCGATCGATCACGGCGAGTTCGTCGTCACCGATCGCATCGACCTCGAGGTCCTCGCGGGCTGCGAGCTCGATGTCCGCGCGATCGTCTACCTCGGCGCGCGCGGCAACCTGCTCGAGCAGCGGTTGCTCGACGAGCTCGACCGCCTCGGCGCCTGGTTCAGGCTCAAGCCGGGCGTCGACGACGACCTGCCGCAGTTCGGCTTCACCGATGTCGAGCAGCCGGTGATCGAGCGGCTGCGCGATGGCGGCACGCTCGCCGACATCGAGGCGTTCGCCGCGAGCTTCGTCGACGAGCGCACCGTGCGCGCCGTGGTCTACGCGCTCGCCGTGTGCGGCGTCTGCGAGCTCGCGCCGCCGGCCGAGCCGCGCAGCAAGACGCCGTCGCGGGTGGCGGCGCCGCCGGTGCCGCCGCCGCCGGTGCCCAGGATCGCGCCGCCGGCGCCGCCGCCCGAGCAGACCCAGCCCGAGCAGACCCAGCCGATGCTGCCGATGACCGAGGCCGGGGAGACGGGCGCGGGAGCCGGAGCGGACAGTCCGCCGGCACCGCCGAGCCCCCGCCGGATCACGCCGCCGCTGCCGCGGACGATCACGGCGCCGGCGTCGCCGGAAGCGCTGCGATCGCGGCGGCCGACCCCCGAGATCGACGCGCCCACGACGGTGCCGATCGCGGTGCAGGGGCTGCCGCCGGCCGCGGACCCGCCGGCCCGGCCGGACCCGCCGGCCCGCGCGCCCTCGACCGTGGTGTCGAGCAAGACCGTGACGCGGATCTCGACCGTCCCGCCGCCGCCGCGCCCGTCGGCGCCGCTGGCGAGCGGGTCGAGCGCGATGCGGCCGAGCGAGGAGATCTTCGACGCGCCGACCTGGCGCGATCCCGACGGTGAGGGCGGGCGGGCGAGCGAGCCGGCGAGCTGGCGCGGCGACGGCGCATCGCACAGCGACGCGAGCGGACCGGTCCGCGCGCCGAGGCAAGACGCCGAGCGCGCCGACGATCGCGCGCGGCGGGCCAGCGCCCCGCGGAGCGACGCCTCGAGCGGGGCGATCCGGATCCCGGCGGAATCCGCGGTCCGCGGCTCGAGCCCCAGCCTGCCGTCCAGCGGTCGCCGGCGGCGCAACGGGTCGAGCCCGGGGCAGCGCGTCCCGCTCGATCAGGCCGACGCCGGCCCGGGGCTGGTGGTGCGCCGGCTCAGCGCATCGCGACCGCCGGTGCGCCAGGTCTCGCGGGTCGACACGCCGCAGTCGCACAGCGTCAAGGCGCTGATCGCCCAGCGCCTGAAGCTGCTGGACTCCGGCGCCGACCACTTCCAGCTGCTCGGCGTCCCGGTCGACGTCGGCGCCGAGGCGCTGCGCAAGGCGTACTTCGCCCTCGCGCGCCAGCTCCACCCCGACCGGCTCGCCGCGCTCGGGATCTCCGACGATGGCAAGCACGCGCAGCGGCTGTTCGCGCAGATCAACGCCGGGTTCGCGGTGCTGAGCGACCGCGCGAGGCGCGCCCAGTACCTCGACGTGCTGCGCCGGGGCGGCGAGGCTGCGGTCCGCGCCGAGCAGGCGCGCGCCGAGGAGCTGGCGCGGCGGATCCTCGAGGCCGAGGAAGCGTTTCGCCGCGGCGAGCTCGCGCTGCGCCGCGATCAGCCCCAGGCCGCCGTCACCGAGCTCGAGCGCGCGCTACGGCTCAACCCCGAAGAGCCCGACTATCACGCGATGCTCGCGTGGTCGCGGTTCTGCGCCGCGCCCGACAAGCCGGCGATCGCCGCCGCCACCCGGACCGCGCTCGACAAGGTGATCCAGCGGGCCCCGCGCACGATCTCGGCCCGGTTCTACCTCGGCCGCGTCGAGCGGATGCTCGGCCGCGACCAGGACGCGCTCCGCCACTTCCGCGACGTGCAGTCCGCCTCCCCCGGCCACGCCGAGGCCGCCAGCGAGATCCGCGCCCTCGAGGCCCGGCTGGGCCGCAAGTAAGAAACGCGCAGCGACCGGTCTCTCGCCGGCATCGGCGCCGCGGTCGGGCCGCAGTGCGCAGGAGCCGCAGGAGACCCGGCATTTTGCCACGGTCCGGAGATCAGCGACGGGAGGACGACACCCGCGGACGCGCCCGCCGAAGGGCGACCTCGCCGCGCGCAGTTCCGCAGCGCAGTGGTTGTGGAGAAGCGAAACGCCGAGCTGCGCGTGACCCGACCGCGTGCGGTCACGACAGCGCGAGGACTGTCCGAGCACGGCGAGGGAAAGCCCGAAGGCGAGCGGCCGCGGGAGTGTGCGGTCTGCATCGGCCCGGCGACGGCGAGCAGCCGCGGGAGCACGCGGTCTGCATCGCCCAGACAAAGGCGAGCGGCCGCGGGAGTGTGCGGTCTGCATCAGCCCGGCGACGGCGAGCAGCCGCGGGAGCACGCGGTCTGCATCGCCCCGGCGAAGGCGAGCGGCCGCGGGAGTGTGCGGTCTGCATCGCCCCGGCGACGGCGAGTGGCCGCGGGAGTCCGCGTTCTGCGACGCGCCGGCGTCAGTCGTCGTCGGTCGCGCCGGCGAGGTCGTCGCGCCAGGTGTCGAGCGCGGCGGCGAGATCGAGGGCATCGTCGCCGCGCAGGGTGATCGCCGCGTGCTTCTTCCAGGCGTCGTGCACGCGCTGGAGCCGGATCAGGGCCAGCCTGGCCGGCTTCCAGGCGCCGCCGGCCGAGCGCTCCTCGAAGGCGATCGCGACGGTGGCCCACCCGCCGCGCTCCCAGACCCGGCGATGCAGGGTCCGGCGGACCTGCTCGCCGTCGACCTCGAGGTCGTAGGTGACCTCGTCGAGGTCGCCGACCAGCATCACGGGGGCTCCGGCGCGCGGTCGGCGATCTCGAGCTCGGTGAGCCGCGCGTCGTCCGGGCCGGTGTGGGCGCGCACGCGCACCCGGACCTCGGAGGTGCGGCCGTCCTGCTCGAGACGGACGGTGAGCTCCTCCCCCAGCTCGAACAGGAACGCCGACCGGACCCGCAGGATGTCGCCGGACAGGTCGAGGACGTCGAACAGCTCGTGCTCGGCGTCGCCGCAAGCCACCAGGATGCGCGGCGGCGAGGCTTCGCTGTGCACCGCGGGCTGACCCGACATGCTGTGTCGGTACCATGCTCCCGGCCGCGGTCTCAAGCGCGAGATCCGGCGCTCCCGGGGCTTTCTATCAGTGAGCGCGCCGGGTTAACCTCTCGGCCAGCGGATGCTCAAGCCGGTAGAGAAGCAACGCGTCGCCGAGGAGATCGCCGAGCAGTTGCGTTCGCTGATCCTCAACGGGCAGTATCCGCCGGGCTCGAAGCTGCCGCCGGAGCGCGAGCTGTCCAAGCGGCTGCGGGTCAACCGCGCGTCGCTGCGCGAGGCGCTCAAGAAGCTCGAGCACCTCGGGCTGGTCCGGATCCGCCAGGGCGACGGGACGCGGGTGCAGAATTTCATGGAGACCGGAGGCATCGAGCTGGTGCAGCACCTGCTCCCGCTGGCCGGTGGCAAGCCCGAGCTGATCCGCGACCTGCTCGAGTTCCGTCGACAAGGACAAGGCCGGGCTCGTCAAGCTGCGCGCGCTCGCCGATCGCGCCGACCAGGCCGGAAGCGCGCTCGAGCTGTTCGACCTCGACTTCGACTTCTATGTCGCCGTCGCCCAGCTCTCGGGCAACCAGGTGATGCTGCTGCTGATCAACACCGTGCGCGACGGCGTCCGCGGCTTCATGCCGCTCCTGGCCAACCTCGCCGCGCCGGGCGACAGCGTGCGCAAGCACCACCGCGACCTGATCGCGGCGCTCGAGAAGGGCGACGTCGCGAGCGCCGGCCGGGTCGCCGACGACTACCTGCGGCTGGGCGCCGAGCTCGCCGGCCGGCTGGGCGGCAAGCCGGAGCTGCAGCCGCAGCCCCTCCCAGAACCGCGGTAGCGCCGTGCCCCGGAAGATCCGTCCTTCGTTTTCGGCGATCTCGGCGATGCCGGCGACCGCGGTCCTGTCGATCCGCGGCGCGCGGTGCGCCGCTCCCGAGCGGTCCGCGCGAAATGATGAGAGGATGACGTACGCCCGAGGTTCAGAGGTGGAGACCAGGCGATGCCGGAGCTGACGCGCAAGGAAGTGGAGGAGATCGCGCTCCTGGCGCGCCTGCACCTCGCGCCCGACGAGATCGAGCGGATGCAGCGCGAGCTCGGCGCGATCCTCGAGCACTTCGCCGCGATCGCCTCGGTCGACACCAGCAGCGTGCCGGCGATGACCCACGCGGTGCCGATGGATCTGCGCATGCGGGTCGACGTCCCCGAGCCGTCGCTGCCGGCCGAGGTCGCGCTCGCGAATGCGCCGCGCCGGGACGGCGACCTGATCGTCGTGCCGTCGAGCATCGCCCCCGCTCGCTCGGGTACGGGAACCGAGCCGTGAGCTTCGCGTTCTGGTCGGCGGCGGATACCGCGCGGCGTGTCGCCGCCGGCGAGGTCACCGCGACCCAGATCACCGACGCCGCGCTGACGCGGATCGAGACGATCGACGACCAGCTCGGCGCGTTCCTCGCGGTCGACACTGACGGTGCGCTCGCGGCGGCGGCCGAGGTCGATCGCCGGCGCGCCGCGAACCAGCCGCTCGGCCCGCTCGCCGGGGTGCCGATCGCGCTCAAGGACGTGCTGGTCACCCGCGGCCTGGCGACCACCGCGGGCTCGAAGATCCTCGAGGGCTGGATCCCGCCGTACGACGCGCACGTGGTCGAGAAGCTGCGCGCCGCCGACGCGATCGTCGTCGGCAAGGTCAACTGCGACGAGTTCGCGATGGGCAGCTCGACCGAGAACAGCGCCTACAAGCCGACGCGGAACCCGTGGAACCCGGCGCGCGTGCCGGGCGGCAGCTCGGGCGGCTCGTCGGCGGCGGTCGCGGCCGGGCTGTGCGCGGCCTCGCTCGGCACCGACACCGGCGGCTCGATCCGCCAGCCGGCGTCGCTGTGCGGCGTCGTCGGGCTCAAGCCGACCTACGGCCGGGTGTCGCGCTGGGGCGTGGTCGCGTTCGCATCGTCGCTCGATCAGGTCGGGCCGCTGACCCGCACGGTCGCCGACGCCGCGCTGGTCCTGCACGCGATCGCCGGCTTCGATCCGCGCGACTCGACGTCGCTCGAGGCGCCGGTGACCGGCCTGCTCGAGTCGCTGACCGGCGACGTGCGCGGCCTGCGCATCGGGCTGCCGCAGGAGTACTTCGAGGCGATGGACGACGACGTGCGCGCCGCGATCGCCCAGACCGCGGCGGCGCTGATCGAGCGCGGGGCCGAGACCGTCGACCTGTCGCTGCCGCACACCCACCTCGCGCTGCCGGCGTACTACCTGATCGCGCCGGCGGAGGCGTCGTCCAACCTCGCGCGGTTCGACGGCGTGCGCTACGGCCGCCGCGTCGAGGCCGGCGATCTCACCGAGATGTACGCGAAGACCCGCGGCGCCGGCTTCGGACCCGAGGTCAAGCGCCGGATCATGCTCGGCACCTACGCGCTGCGCAGCGGCTACTACGACGCCTACTACAAGAAGGCGCAGCAGATCCGCACGCTGATCAAGCGCGACTTCGATCGCGCGTTCCGCTACTGCGACGTGATCCTGACCCCGACCACGCCGACCCCGGCGTTCGCGTTCGGCGCCAAGGCCACGCCGTTCGACATGTACCTCGCCGACGTGTTCACGCTGTCGTGCAACCTCGCCGGGCTGCCGGGGATCAGTGTGCCGTGCGGGCTGGCGCGCGATGGCCTGCCGATCGGCGCGCAGCTGCTGGGCCGCCCGCTCGACGAGCCCACCCTGCTGCGCGCCGGCGCCGTGATCGAGGCGGCGGTCGGCCTGGGCGATCGCCGCCCGGCGATCGGAGGTGCCGCGTGACCCGGCCCGGCCGCCAGACCCAGGCCGATGGCCTCGTCCAGGGCACGCCGCGCGCCTCCTCGCCCGCGCTCGACGCGCCCCGCGACGCGAAGAAGCCGCTCGAGGACTGGGAGCCGGTGATCGGGCTCGAGGTCCACGTCCAGCTCGCGACCCACACCAAGATCTTCTCGCCGTCGGCGATCGAGTTCGGCGCGCCGCCCAACTCGCTGACGGATCCGCTGGTGATGGGCCTGCCCGGCACGCTGCCGGTGTTCAACCACACGGTGCTGCAGCTCGTGCTCCGACTCGGCGTCGCGACCTCGTCGCAGATCCGCGCCAGGTCGCGGTTCGCGCGCAAGCACTACTTCTATCCCGACCTGCCCAAGGGCTACCAGATCTCGCAGTACGAGGAGCCGTTGTGCGAGAGCGGCCACCTCGACGTGATCCTGCGCGGCGGGCTCAAGCGCGTGAAGCTGCAGCGCATCCACATCGAGGAGGACGCCGGCAAGACCACCCACGTCGGCGCCAGATCCGCCTGATCGAGGCCGGCGAGTTCCTGCGCTCGCTGCACCGCCTGGTCCGCTGGCTCGACATCTCCGAGGGCGACATGGAGAAGGGCCAGATGCGGTGCGACGCCAACGTGTCGATCCGCCGGCGCGGCGAGGACCGGCTCGGCACGCGCACCGAGCTCAAGAACATCAACTCGTTCCGGTTCGTCGAGAACGCGATCGACCACGAGATCGCGCGCCAGATCCGGATGCTCGAGACCGGCGAGCGGATCGTGCGCGAGACCCGGCTGTGGGACGCCGACCGCGGCCAGTCGCAGCCGATGCGCAGCAAGGAGGAGGCGAACGACTACCGCTACTTCCCCGATCCGGACCTGCCGCCGCTGGTGGTCGACGGCGCGATCATGGCCGCGACGCTGCGCTCGATACCCGAGCCGCCCGGCGTCCGCTTCGACCGCTACCAGCGCGTCCTCGGGATCTCGGCCGACGACGCGCGCACGCTGGTCAGCGAGCGCTCGCTCGCGGATTGCTTCGATGCGGTGATCGCGGCGCACCCCGGCGATCGCAGCGGCCGGATGCTCGCCAACTGGGTGCTGACCGAGCTGCTCGGCGCGCTGCACGCCGGCGGCACGCCGGTCGCGCGCTCGCCGATCTCGCCGGCAGCGCTGTCGTCGCTCGTCGCGCTGATCGAGAACGGCACGATCAGCGGCAAGATCGGCAAGGAGGTGTTCGAGGAGTGCTTCCGGACCGGCGAGGCCCCGGCGGCGATCATCGAGCGCCGCGGGCTGCAGCAGATCTCGGACACCGCCGTGCTCTGGGAGATCATCAACCGGGTCGTCGCGGCCAACCCCAAGCAGGCCGAGGCCTACACGGTCGGCGGCAAGGACGGGCTGTTCGGGTTCTTCGTCGGCCAGGTCATGAAGGAAACCCAAGGCCGTGCCAACCCGGTCATCGCCTCGGATCTATTGCACAAACGCCTCGGGCGCTGAGCGGGCTCGCCGCCCGATTGCCGCGGGCCCTTGACGATTGCCCAAC
>VBLP01000401.1 GCA_005887925.1 Deltaproteobacteria bacterium
CGGCTCCGGCGAGCGCATCGCCGTCGATCGCGACGGCGACGGCTCCTGGGACGGCGACGAGCGCGACGCCCACACAGACCCCGCAGACCCGACCAGCGCACCGTGATCCTCGACGCGCGATGCCACGAGGCAGTAGATTTCCCCCATAGCACGATGCGGGGGCCCGGTGCGCACGTCACCGCGAGCGCATCGCCGCGCGGGCCTGCGGGAGTGGGACATTGTCATGCACGGGGCAGTCGGGCAAGGCCCTTGTTGTCGTCCGGGAGCCGGGGGAAGGTTGATCCTTCCATGGAGCCCGGCGCCCTGCTTGGCGAGCAGTTCGAGGTCGAGCAGCAGATCCGCGCCGGCGGCATGGGCAACGTGTTCCGCGGCCGCGATCGAGTCTCCGGCGAGGCGGTCGCCGTCAAGGTCATCGCCGATGCACGCGACGCGAGGACCGCACGCTTTGCCCGCGAGGTCGAGCTGCTCGCCGAGCTGTCTCATCCCGGCATCGTCCGTTACATCTCCCACGGCGCCACCGCCGCCGGGGAGCTGTTCCTCGTCATGGAGTGGCTCGACGGCGAGGACCTCAAGGCCCGCCTCGAGCGTGCGCCGCTCACCCTGAACGAGTCCATCGTGCTCGCAACCCGCATCGCCGAGGCGCTCGGCGTCGCCCATGCCCGCGGCATCATCCACCGCGATCTCAAGCCCAGTAACCTGTTCCTCCCCGCCGGCCGCATCGACCAGGTCAAGGTCATCGACTTCGGCATCGCCCAGAAGGCCGGGCTGTCCCAGCTGACCCAGACCGGCACGATGATCGGCACGCCGGGCTACATGGCGCCCGAGCAGGCGCGCAACCACGGGCTGGTCGATGCGCGCGCCGACGTCTACGCCCTGGGCTGCGTGCTGTTCCAGTGCCTGACCGGCACGCCCGCGTTCGAGGGCGACAACGCGATCGCCATCCTGGGCAAGATCCTGTTCGGCGAGGCGCCCCGGGTCAGTGCGCTGTGGTCCGAGGTCCCCGAGGACCTCGACGCGCTGGTCGCCCGCATGCTGTCCAAGGACCCCGCGCTGCGGCCCAGCGACGGCGCCAGCCTGGCCGCGGCGCTCGCCGCGCTCGGCCCCCGGGTCCACAGCGCGGCCGTCGCCCCCGGCGCCCGCGCGCCCCGCCCGCCTGCGATCACCGGCAGCGAGCGCCGCTTCCTCTCGGTGGTGCTGCTGGGCAGCCCCGGCGCCGACCTCGCCGCCGACGCCGACCTGCAGGCCGACGACGCGCTGCGCCGCGCGGTCGCGCCCTACGGCGGCCGCATCGAGCAGCTCGCCGATGGCTCGACCATCATCGTGCTCGAGGCCGAGCGCCAGGCCGCCACCGATCAGGCCGCGCAGGCGGCGCGCTGCGCCCTGGCCCTGCACGCGCTGGCCCGGGGCCGGCCGATGGCGGTCGCGATGGGCCGGGCCGCGTCGTCCCGCAAGCTCCCCGAGGACGACGTGATCGACCGCGCGTCCCGGCTGATCTCGCACATCGCCCCGGGCTCCGAGGGCCTGCCGCCGATCGCGCTCGACGAGGTCAGCGCCGGCCTACTCGACGCGCGGTTCGACGTCGTCGAGACCGACGCCCACCTCGCGCTGTACGGCGAGCGCGCCCTGATGCAGGGCGCACGGACCCTGCTGGGCCGGCCGACCTCGTGCGTGGGCCGCGACTGGGAGCTCAACGCCCTGACCGGCATCCTCGACGAGTGCATCGACGAGTCGAGGGTGCGCGTCGCGATGGTGACCGCGGCCGCCGGGATGGGCAAGTCGCGCCTCGCCACCGAGTTCGTGACCCGCGTCCAGCGCCGCGGCGGCATCGCGATCTGGGTCGGTCGCGGCGACTCGCTGCGCGCCGGCTCGACCCTCGACTTGCTCGCCCAGGCGCTGCGCGGCGCTGTCGGGATCCACGGCGGCGAGCCGCTGGCCGAGCGCCGCGACAAGCTCTCGGCGCGGGTCGCCGAGCGCGTGCCCGCCGGCGAGCACAAGCGGGTCACCGAGTTCCTCGGCGAGCTGATCGGCGCGTCGTTCCCCGGCGAGGGCGAGGCCGGCGCCGCGCTGCGCGCCGCCCGCCAGGACGCCCAGCTGATGAGCGAGCAGATGCTCAAGGCGAGGATGGACTTCCTGCAGGCCGAGACCCGGGTCCACCCCGTCCTGCTCGTGCTCGAGGACCTGCACTGGGGCGACTTCGGCACCGTGCGGTTCATCGACACCGCGCTGCGCGACCGCAGCGAGCAGCCCTGGATGGTGCTGGCGCTGGCCCGGCCCGAGCTGTTCGAGGTGTTCCCCAAGCTGTGGGTCGAGCGCCACAACGTCCAGGAGATCCGGCTCAAGGAGCTGGGCCGCCGGGCGGGCGAGCGGCTGGTCCGCCAGGTCCTGGGCGACGGCGTCGGGCCCGACACCCTCGACCACCTTGTCAAGCAGGCCGACGGCAACGCGTTCTATCTCGAAGAGCTCATCCGCGCCTCGGCCGAGGGCAAGGACAAGGCGCTGCCCGAGACCGTGCTGGCGATGGTCGAGACCCGGCTCGGGCGTCTCGCGGTCGAGGCGCGGCGGGTGCTGCGCGCCGCCGCCGTGTTCGGCGAGGTGTGCTGGGAGGGCGGCGTGGTCGTCCTGCTCGAAGGTGCCATGGGGCCGGCGACGGTGGCTGAGTGGCTCGCAAAGCTGGTGGAGCAAGAGGTGCTCGCGATGCGGCAGGACAGCCGGTTTCCCGGCGAACGCGAGCTCGTGTTCCGGCATTCGCTGCTCCGCGAGGGGGCTTACGCGACCTTGACCGACGACGACAAGCGGCTCGGACACCACCTCGCGGGCGAGTGGCTCGCGCAGCACGGCGAAGCCGACCCCATGGTGCTGGCCGGCCACTTCGAGCGCGGGGGCGAGGGCACGCGGGCGGCGAGCTATTACCTGCGTGCTTCGGAGCAGGCGTACTATGTCGTCGACCTCGAAGCCACCATGGCGCGGCTCGCGCAGGGCCTCGCCTGCGCGCCGCCGCAGGAGCTCCGGTTCGCGCTGCTCGGCCTGCGCTGCGAGGTCTCCGGCGCCGGCCTGAAGACGATCAGCGCCGCGATGCCCGATGCCGAGGAGCTGATCCGCTCGGCGCCGCGCGGTTCCCTGCCCTGGGCGCAGGGCGCGATCGCATATCTCGAAGGCACGACGCTGGCCGGAAGGATGGGCGATTTCTTCGCGGCGATCGCGCTGCTCAAGGGGGTCGTCCCGGTCCCCGGGGCGGTCGCCAGGACGGCGCTCGCCTTCCTGTCCGGGGTCTGCATCCTCGATGTCATCGGCCAGGTCCCGGACGGCAACGCGCTGGAGGAGCGGTTCTTTGCGGTCGTGCGCTCGGCCGGCGACCACGAACCGATGGCTCGGTTCTGGTGCAACGTCACCGTCGGGATGAGGGCGGCCTACGCGCACGAGGATCCGTGGACCGCACTCGAGCACAGCGGTGCGATCCGGGCGACCTTCGACGTGATCGGCCGCGAGCTCGTGTTTCTGAACATGCAGCTGTTTCGAGGGATGAACCTGTGGTTCCTCGGCGCGTTCGCGCAGGCGGAGCAAACCCTGGGCGGGATCGAGGCGGCCGACGAGGCGCTGGGTGTGGCGAGCTCGCTGCGGCGGTTCAGCCTGTCCTGGCTACTCGCCGACCGCGGCGCGCTCGATGCGGCGCGGGTCCTGGCAACCCAGCTGCGGGAGTACGGGCGCGCGCACCACAACCCCCTGGAAGAGGGCCGCGGCCGCTGGGTGCTCGCGGAGGTACTCCGTCGGATCGGCGACTTCGACGGCGCCGAGCGCGAGCTCGAGGTCGCGCTCGGGATGGCAATGCCTCTCGAGCAGCCGGGTGCCCTGGCAACACTCTCGGTCCTCCGCCGCGTCCAGGGCCGTGCGGGCGACGCCCTCGCCGCTGCCGAAGACGCGGTGGCCCGCTGCACGGCGATGGGTGGGTGCGGAATGTTCCGCGGAGCGTTCGTGCGCCTCGCCCATGCCGAGGCGCTCCACGCCACCGGCGCCCATGACGCTGCGCGACGTGCGATCGCCGACGCGCGGACGCGGTTGGTCACCGTCGCGGAGCGGATTCCCGACCCGGAGTACCGGAAGAGCTTCCTCGAAAGCGTGTCCGAGAATGCCAGGACGCTCGCACTGGCGCGAGCCTGGTTCGACGAAACGCTACCCGACACATAACCGACACCCTGTTACAGTAACGGAATGGGCATATTGCATACCGGCTTGTCGCGCTTGGACCGACGAGGCGCTACCCGACACATAACCGAGATCTCTTACGGTGACGGAATGGGCATGTTGCAAACCGGCTCTCGCGACGGGTAGTGACAGCGCCAACGAGGTAGGTGATCGCCCTCACCGGAAGCAGCTGCTTGTCACGAGACTCACGCGGATCGGGTTGTTCATGTGCACCAATTGGATCTTGACAAACAAACTGGATGACTCAAGATTACTCTGAAATTGGGCCTACGATCAGTCATGTGGTCCTGTTGAGTTGGTAGTGCGTACAAACGACGCGTAGAAGGGGGACAGCAATGGATCCGCGACACGTTTACCGTGGCTCGACGAGGCCGATCATTTCCTTTGCGGTACTCTCACTCTCTGTAACGCTGTCTTGTGCCTCTCTCGTCGGAGACGGCCGCACCAGCGAACCCACGGAGCCACCCGCCGGAATCAGTCAGCATCCCTTATCGGCAACAGGTGCAGGATCGTTCGCGCTGTTCGAGAGCGGGCAGGTGCGCCCACTCGCAATGTCTCCAGATCGACAGCACCTGTTCGCGGTCAACACGCCGGATAATCGCCTCGAGATCTTCCACATCCACGACCATCGACTCGGTCATGCGGCCTCCATCCCGGTCGGCCTCGAGCCGGTGGCCGTCGCCGCGCGCAACGACCACGAGGTCTGGGTGGTCAACCACCTCTCGGACAGCGTCAGCGTGATCGAGCTCGACGACGACGCCCGGTCCGGGCACGTCGTCCGCACGCTGCTGGTCGGCGACGAGCCCCGCGACCTCGCCTTCGCGGGTCCCCATCATCAGCGCGCGTTCATCACCACCGCGCATCGCGGCCAGAACATCCCGTTCGACCCCCAGCTCACCACGCCGAGTGTGGGCCGCGCGGACGTCTGGGTGTTCGACGCCGAGGAGCTCGGCAACTCGCTCGGCGGCACGCCGCTGACCATCGTGACCTTGTTCACCGACACGCCCCGCGCGCTCGCGGTGACGCCGGACGGCAGCCGGGTCTACGCCGCCGGCTTCCATAGCGGTAACCAGACCACCACCGTCGGCGAGCCATCGATCCCGGATGGCTTCGGGCCGGACGGCGTCGTGGGACCCACCACCAACTTCGAGGGCAAGCCCGCGCCCGAGGTCGGCGAGATCGTCAAGTGGAACGGCAGCCACTGGGTCAACACGGTCGGCGTCATGCGTGACGACTCCGTGAAGTTCACGCTGCCCGACAAGGACGTGTTCGTGCTCGATGCCATGGCCAACCCGCCGCACCAGCTCGCGGGGCCCAGCGGCTTCTTCCAGCACGTCGGCACCATCCTGTACTCGATGGTGGTCAATCCGGTCACCGGCAAGGTCTACGTCGCCAACACCGAGGCCAACAACGCCGATCGCTTCGAGGGCCCCGGGATCTTCGCCGGCCACAGCCTGCGCGGCCACCTCCACGAGAGCCGGATCACCGTGCTCGCGCCCGGGGGCGGCGTCACACCGCGGCACCTCAACAAGCACATCGACTTCGCACACTGCTGCGCGCCGGTCCCCAACACCGAGAACGCGCGGTCGCTCGCCCTGCCGCAAGGCATGGCGGTGACCGGCAACGGCGCGACGCTCTACGTCGCGGCGCTGGGGTCCAGCAAGGTCGGCGTGTTCGCCACCGCCGAGCTCGAGAGCAACACGTTCGTGCCCAGCACGGCCAAGCAGATCCACGTCACCGGCGGCGGCCCGACCGGCGTGGTGCTCGATGAGGACCGCGGCCAGCTCTACGTGCTGACCCGGTTCGACGATGCGATCTCGATCATCGACACCCGGACCAGGGCCGAGGTCGCGCATGTGGCGATGCACAACCCCGAGCCGCCGAGCGTGGTGGCCGGTCGCCGGTTCCTCTACGACGCGTCGTTCACGTCGGCCCACGGCGACTCGGCGTGCGCGAGCTGCCACGTGTTCGGCGACTTCGACAGCCTGGCCTGGGACCTCGGCAACCCCGACGCGCGGACGACCACCAACCCCGGCCCGTTCGCCAGCGCGCTGATCAACCTGCTCCTCGACCCGCCCCAGCCCATCGATCCGGTGTTCCATCCGATGAAGGGGCCGATGACGACGCAGAGCCTGCGCGGGATGCTCAACGCCGGGCCGATGCACTGGCGCGGCGACCGCACCGGCGGCAACGATGCGCCATCCGCGCAGCCCGACAGCGGCACGTTCGATGAGCGCGCCGGGTTCCAGAAGTTCCAGGCCGGGTTCACCGATCTGCTCGGCCGCGACACGCCGATCCCCGCCGGCGACATGGACGCGTTCACCGACTTCATCCTGCAAGTCAGGTATCCGCCCAATCCCAACCGGCCGCTCGACAACTCGCTCACGGCGGAGCAGGAAGCCGGGCGTGTGCTGTTCAACGCCATCAACTGCGGCGTCCCCGCGCCGGCCGGATCCGACGTCATCCTGCGGTGCATCAGCTGTCATGTCATCGATCCCGGCGGCAACCCAGGCACCGCGGCGCCCGGGTTCTTCGGCACCACCGGGTTGTCCACCTTCGACTTCGTGACGCAGCTGTTCAAGACACCACACCTCCGCAACCTGTATCAGAAGGTCGGCATGTTCGGGAATCCGGCCACCTTTGGATTCCCCGGCGGCGACAACGACCCCAAGGGTGACCAGGTGCGCGGTTTCGGGTTCCTCCACGATGGCGATGTCGACACCGTGTTCCGGTTCCTCCACGGGATCAGCTTCTCAGAGCTCATCACGGGAGTCGGTAACGGCGGGTTCGTGCTGGGGCCCGACGGAGCAGATCACGCTGACGCGATCGAGCTCGGCCGCGGTGGCCGCCCGCGTCGACCTGCTCCGCCAGCGCGCCGATGCCGGCGAGTGCGATCTGGTCGCCAAGACCGTGATCGACGGCGCCGAGGCCGGCTTTCTCTACGTCGGCTCGGGTCTGTTCAGGACCGACCGCCGCGCGTCCCCCGCGATCACCGACGCGGCGCTGCGATCGCCCACCGCTCACGACAACCGGACGATCACCTTCACGTGCGTGCCGCCCGGCTCGGGCGAGCGCATCGCCGTCGACCGCGACGGCGACGGCTTCTGGGACGGCGACGAGCGTGACGCCCACAGCGATCCGGCGGACCCGACGAGCACACCCTGACCGGCGAAAAGTCAATACCACAAAGATCGTACAGAATACTCTGTCATAATTGCCAATCGGTAAAACACCTTGACAAAGGACTGGCATCTCTCCATCTTTGCGTGACGTCCTCGGCAATCTCTGCCTCTACCTCACTGCTCCAGTGCAGGGTTTGGTACCGAGTACGACAACCTCGAAACAGGGTGGAGGGAAGCCAGTATGGATCTGCAATGCAGCTATCGCGGCTCGATGTCATGCCACGCGTTCGCGCTCGCGGCGCTCGCGGCGCTCGCCGCCGGGGCGGCGCTGTCCTGTAGCCCGGACGATCGCTCCGGCGAGCCGGCGGAGTCCGCGATCGGGACCTCGCCACGTGCGTTGCCGGTTCGCCCCGGCGCCGCGGGTGCGGCCGCCGCCGCGGCGCCGTCGTTCACGCTGTTCGAGAGCGGGCAGGTCCGGCCGCTCGCGCTGTCGCCCGACCACCGGCACCTGTTCGCGGTCAACACCCCGGACAGCCGCCTCGAGGTGTTCCGCATCCACAAGCACGAGCTCATTCACACCGCCTCGATCCCGGTCGGCCTCGAGCCCGTCGCCGTCGCCGCCCGCACCGATCACGAGGTCTGGGTCGTCAACCATCTGTCCGACAGCGTCAGCGTGGTCGCCCTCGACGACGACGGCGCCGGCCACGTCGCGCGCACCCTGCTGGTCGGCGACGAACCGCGCGACATCGCCTTCGCCGGGCCCGGCCGCCGCCGCGGCTTCATCACCACCGCCCACCGCGGCCAGAACATCCCGTTCGATCCCCAGCTCACCACCCCGGGCGTCGGCCGCGCCGATGTCTGGGTGTTCGACGCCGATCACCTCGGCGACGGCCTCGGCGGCAACCCGCTGACCATCGTGACCCTGTTCACGGACACGCCGCGCGCGCTCGCGGTATCGCCCGACGGCCGCCAGGTCTACGCCGCCGGCTTCCACACCGGCAATCAGACCACGATCGTCGGCGAGCCATCGATCCCCGACGGCTTCGGACCCGACGGCGTCGCGGGGCCTGCGACCAACCACGAAGGCCAGCCGGCCCCCGACGTCGGGGCCATCGTCCAGTGGAACGGCGCCCACTGGGTCGACACGCTCGGCCGGTCGCGCGACGAGTTCGTGAAGTTCTCGCTGCCCGACAAGGACGTGTTCGTGATCGACGCCATGGCCGATCCGCCGCACCAGGTCGCCGGCCCCGCCGGCTTCTTCCAGCACGTCGGCACGATCCTCTACTCGATGGCGGTCAACCCCGTCTCCGGCAAGGTCTACGTCGCCAACACCGACGCCAACAACGCCGACCGCTTCGAGGGCCCCGGCCTCTTCGCCGGTCACAGCCT
>VBLP01000402.1 GCA_005887925.1 Deltaproteobacteria bacterium
AGGCGGCCGCGGTGTCCGCCGGGTGGACGTGCCACTTCACGAATCGCGGGTTCGCGTGCCACACCGCGATGTATCGCCGGTCGGACGATGTGCCGTAGACGTCGAACGAGCGCAGGATCATCTTCTGATCGCGGGCGACCTTGTTCAGGTGCTGGAACGTGCCCGCGTGGGACTCGGGCCCGGACGTCATCCCGTGATGCGCCACGACCGCGCCGGCGATACCCTGCTCGAACACCGCGGCAAAGATGGCGTTGTGGCTGGTGCCGGTCGCCGACACGAGCACCGGGGCGTAGCCCTTCGCCGTCCAGTTGTTGAAGAACGACTGATACCCGGCGCCATCGACGCCATGGACCGCGACCCATGCGGCCCCGGTGCGCTGCACCCACACCGCGGCGTAGCGCGCCTCACCCGGTTCGCCGTACACGCTCAAGGAGATCATCCTGTAGCCTTGCGCGCTCAGCGTGTTGAAGTGCGTCTGGTGCTGTGCACCGGTTGCCCCGTGATATGCCTGAAACATGTCCACCTTCCGATCGAATGTGCGGATGCCGCATCAGCAAGAGTGATGCCCCTGACAAGTGAGCCGTCCGCGCTCGTAGGCATCCGAAACTGCGAGCGCAGGGGCAATGGGACCGATCGTCGTGCCGAGTAGATGTGCCGCAATGTGCCTTGTGCCTGCGTGCCGCCCCGTGCGGCGATTCAGGGCGAAGCGAACCAGTGCAGCGTGTTCCTGGTCAGCGGCTGCGGCACCTGCTCCCACAGGTTGGAATCGCCGCAGAAGACGATCTTGCCCTTGCCGACCCGCATCACGCCCAGCCCCGCGGGCGCCGCGGGCTCACCCGGCTCCTTGATCGCGTCGTCGTTCAGATCGAGGAAGGTGCCGGCCGAGAGCCGTCCGATCACGCTGGCCGAAGGCGGATGGGCGACCAGGCCGCTGCCTGCGCCGTAGAACAGCGGCCCGACGCCCACCGTGATCGGATGTGGAGCGAAGGTCGACAGCATCCGCTGGCCCCGGGTGATCCCCTTCCAGGTCAGGCCGAAGTGGCTGGCCAGCCCGTCGCCGGGGTGATGCTCGGCGAGAAGCAGCAGCCCGCCGCCTGCGTTGACCCACGCGTCGTAGGCGGCGATCTCCGGCGCCGCGTAGGCGCCGTTTCCGGCCACGCGGATCACGAGGTTGAAGTCGGCGAGGAGCGCCGGGGTGATGACGGTCGGGCGCGGCAGCTCGACGACGCTGTGGCCGAGCGAGCGCAGGTGATCGGCCAGCGCCTTGCCCTGGTGCGGCGCCCCCGGCAAGAACGGTCCGGCCTGGGGGAACCACCACACGCCGCCGTCGCGCGACGCATCGACGAGGACATGGCGCTTGATCCGCGGATCGAGGCAACCGGCTCCGCCCGTCACCGTCGAGAACGGCAGCGCCGTCCCGTGGATGAAACCATCGGTATAGGCGGCGGGCGCGGTCGCGGCGCAGCGCGAGGCGAAGAAGTCATAGAGGCGCATCTCGTCGCCGGTTGCCAGCGCGTCGCGCGTGACCAGCACCGTGGCCACGCGAAAGCACTTCTGCGCGTGCGCGGCGTCGGGGACGCGCGGCCCGTAGTGGGCGATCACGTCGTTGACCGAGACCGGCGTGACCGGGCCCGCCAGCGTACCGCCGGCGACCAGGGGCTGCGCCTGGTTGTCGAACACGAAGTGGCTGCCGACCTGGGCGGCGGGTCGCATTCCCATGAGGTACTGCGCGAGATCGGAGAACGTCTTGGGCTGGCTGCTGGCAATCAGCTGGTAGTTGCCGTTGCCTAGCGGCGACAGCGTGTAGTTGAACTGACCGCCCTCGGGCTGGCCGTTCACGACGATGCTGTAGCCCATGATGTCCTCGGCGAGATCCGAGATCGGCCAGTGAGGAGTCGCGGCCTGGAGCGGCGGAAATCCGAGCTGCACCATCCAGCGATGCCCGATCTCGTGGAACGTCGATGGCGACACGCCGTCGTACAGCTTCGGGATGGGGAACACCACGATGCCTGTCAGGCGACCTGCGCTGCCATACGTGGCGTTCTGATCGAAGACCGGAAGGCCGATGCCCTGCACATCGTTGCGCGTGGCGAACCCGCCCCGGTTGGACGGATAGCTGCGCTCGAACACCAGGTGCACGAAGTCGTACTCATCGTCGAAGTGGGCAAAGAAGCTCTGCGTGATGGCGCCGATCTGCGTGAACACGGTGGCGAAGTCATCTGCCAGCGACGGCCACCGCAGGTTGACCAGGTGGTCGCTGCGCTGGATACCTGCCGCGACGGGGTGCACCGTCACCGGCGGGACCGCGGCGGTGAGCACGTCGCCGAACATGTTGTACTGATCGACCTGCGCTGGCCGGCACGACCGCGCTGAACAGGTTCGGCCCCGCCGGAGCCAGCGCGAGATTGCTGCCCAGCGCATCGAGGTGAAGGCTCACCGACGTGGGCGGAGCGTCGAACTTGACCTTGAGCGTCGGAGCCACCGGCGCACCCTGATTCTACACCAGCGGAGTCAGCTGAGAAAAAACCATCTTCGGCGCCATGCTCCCCCCTTTGCGACAGGATACCGCAACCGGATCGGCGCTTGTGCTGGAACGACACGCCGCGCGCGTGCGCAAACATTGCCTTGTAGCAATGTCGACACGCCGCGCTGGACGGCGCGCCGGACCCGCCGATCGCGAGCCGAGGCGAACGAGCAAGTTTCACCGCCGGTACTAATCTTGCGGAGCCAGGATCATGCGACGCCATTCCGCGGCCGACTGCGTCGGTCCGAGTCGTCACGCGCGAACAGGGAAACGGCGAGGTGCGTGCGGTCTCGGGCCCGGTGCCTACCAGAGAATCCGCACCGGGTAGCGAGCGATCTCTGGATCCGGAGTCACCATCGTGAAACCGCCAGCAAGCGCCTGACAGACCAGGACGCGATCGAATGGGTCGCGATGCAGTGCCGGCAGGCGCGGGAGCTGCAGGACGGCGTCCTCGTCGAGTGGCAACGCGGTGATGCCACGCGTGGTCCGCTGCGCCGGGATGTACCGCTCCGGCGGTTCCGGCAACGGGAGTCGCCCGAGCCCGTGCTTGATCGTGATCCCCCAAACCGACACCGCGCTCAGGAAGACGTCGTGCGCTGGATCGACGAGCACCTCGCGTACCGTCGGTGAGAGCTCGCCTCCTCCCTCAATGGCCCACAGAAATGTGCAGGTATCCAGGAGCAGCTTCAAGCGCGGCCCTCGAAGTCGGCGAGCAGCGACTCCGGAAGCGGCTCGAAGAAGCTCTTCGGCATCTGAAAGCGCGGATCCCGGCGCAGGATCGGTCGGCGCGTGGTCCGTGGCTGGGGGATCGCGCGCAACTCGGCGATCGGCTGGTTTCGGCGGCAGATCACCACGACGTCCTCCTCGCCGCTCTCGAGCCGCTCGAGATGCTCCGACAGGTGTGTCTTCGCCTCGTGGATGTTCAGCTTGATCATTGTGGTTCAATTGTGAACTAGAAACATGGTCTTGTCATTCTCGTACTTCGTGTAGGCGGTCCGTGTCACGGTGCGAGCGGCCGCCGATGTGTGCGTCACCCTGCAACGCGAGAGGTCAGTCGCTTCAAGCGCCGGATC
Source organism: Deltaproteobacteria bacterium (assembly GCA_005887925.1). Lineage (GTDB taxonomy): Bacteria > Myxococcota_A > Polyangia > Haliangiales > Haliangiaceae > JABFXX01. The sequence goes on from VBLP01000402.1 coordinate 3,598, forward strand.
TCCTGCTTGCACCTGAATTTCGGGCAGTCATCGCGGCGCAACCGGTGCAGTGCCTCCTCGAAAGCGCGAAACTTCGTCTCGCGGTGCTCTCTGGTGGCTTCGAGCAGTCGCAGGGGCACGCCGGAGCGTCGACGACAAACGGGGTTCTCTCAGGACTTGTCGACTTGCCGACTTGTCCGGGGTCCGTCCGGATCTCGGACGCTTGTCCGAAATCCGGCCGAAACCCGGACAGGCCGATGAGTGATTCCGGGCGGTTGGGATGGCACAGGGGATGCGAAGGCGGGCGCCATGCGCTCGTTGCTCGTTCTACTGTGCTCTCCGTTGTTGGCGGCCGCGGCGATGTGGACGGCGTTCGCCGCGTGCCTCGATGCGCCGGTCGAATCTGGGCCATCGCTTGCGCGGCTGGTCGTGGCGTGGGATCCGCTGGCGTGCGGTGCGCCGCACCGGATCGTGGTCGAGCTCGCCGACGAGGCCGGCGTGTCGGTGTCGGCCTCGGAGCCGTGCAACCTCGGCGGGGTGACGGTCGACGTCGCCCACTTCGGGACCTATCGCGGGCGGATCTACGCCTGGGCGCCCGATGACCCGATGCGGTCGGTCGCGCCGATCGACGTCGTGATCGATCAGCCGATCGTGCGCTGGCCGGTGGCGACGCCGCCATGACTCAAGAGGTTTCGTCGCGAGCGTCGGGGCCGTGCACGACCGGGTCGCGTTCGTTGCGCGTCTCGCTGCCGGGCTCGATCGGATCGCGGTCGGGTGCGGCGCGCGGATCGAGGCCGCGTGCGGTGAGTGCGCGGACGATTGCCGGCTCGAGCTGGAAGCGATCGAGGACGGTGCGGAGCTGCGCGCGCGCGGGCAGGGAGTAGCGATGCACGCGCTTGCCCAGGATCAGCTCGTTCTTCGCCGAGTGCTCCCAGCCGACCAGCTCGGTCACGGTGACCTGGTAGCCGTGGGCCTCGAGGGCGAGCCCGCGGATCACGTTGGTCAGGTGCGAGCCGAGCTCGCGGCGGTGCAGCGGGTGCTCGAACAGCGCCGCGATCGCGGGATCGCCGGGCCGCGCCGCTTCGAGCTGGCGCGCGACCTCGGCCTGGCAGCACGGCACGACGGCGACGTGATCGGCGGAGCGCTCGATCGCCAGGGCGAGCGCGTCGTCGGTGGCGGTGTCGCAGGCGTGCAGCGCGGTGACCACGCTGGGCCGCCGCGGCAGAGCCGCCTCGGCGATCGCGCCGGTGACGAGCTGGAAGCGGTCCTGCCCGAACCGCGCCGCGCGCGCTTCCGCCTGCACCGACAGCTCGGGCCGGGCCTCGATCGCGATCAGCGAGCCCTTGCCGGCGGGAGCGAGCACGAGCTCGTAGAGCAGGGCGCCGAGGTAGCTCTTGCCGGCGCCGCAGTCGACGATCAGCGGATCGGCGGCGCGCGCCATCGCATCATCGAGCGCCGGCCGCAGCAGGCCGACCAGATGGCGGATCTGCTTGAGCTTGCGCCGCGCGTCGGCGTTGAGGTGGCCGTCGCGGGTCAGGAGGTGGAGGTCCTGGAGCAGCGCGATCGACATCCCGCGCGGAACCTCGGGGTCGGTGCGCGGGTCGTGCTTCACGCCGCCACCTTAGCGCGAAGCCCGGCCGATCAGCCGGCGCTGGCGAGCGCGGCCTGGCGCGCCCGGAAGGCGCGGGTCTTGACCGCGGCGACCGAGACGCCGAGCTCGCGGGCGATCTCGGTCTCGGTGCGGCCCTCGCCGTAGCGCTTCCAGAACACGGCGGGGTACTTGGCGCCGAGGCGGGCGACGGCCTCGGCGACGACCCCGAGGTCGGCGCGCGCGATGACCTCGGCGCGCAGGTCGGTGGATGCGGCGACGCGCTCGAGCCAGGGTGTGGCCTCGTCGTCGGTGCCGGTGCCGCTGGCGGGGATCTCGCGCGACAGGCGGCGCTGCTTTCGCAGGAACATGAGCGCGGCGGTGGCGGTGACGCGGTACAGCCAGGTCGAGTAGCGCGAGTCGCCGCGGAACGCATCGCGGTAGCGATGCGCGAGCAGCATCGCGTCCTGGGTCACGTCGTCGGCATCTTGCTCGTTGCGCACGTACTTCAGCGCGATCGATTTGACGTAGGCCCGGGTGCGCTCGAGGTCGACCTCCATCCGCTCTGTTCTCTGCATCGAACCCTCCTCGTCATGGGGATAGGCATGCGGCGAGCCAGCGCAGTCCAGGGTGTTCGACAAATAGTTTTGAATAGTTAAGGTGGTGATCGAGGGGCCTGCCGTCCAGGGGGCTGGACGCTGTCTAGACAGCTGGACAGCATGGGCTACGCTGATCTCGTGCTCAACGCAGTCCGCCATGTCCTGGTGGTCGATGCGAACCCGGAGGCAGTGGCGTATGCGGCGGCGTCGTTGCCGGCGATCGAGCTCGAGGTGGTGGCCACGGCGGCCGGTGCGCTCGAGCGCGTGGTCGGGTCGACGTTCGACGCGGTGCTGCTCGATCCGGCGCTGGGCGAGGACGACGATGGTGCGCTGGCGCTGCTCCACCGGATGCGGACGGTCGCGCCGGATACGGTGGTGGTGATCTGGAGCGACCAGCCGACGGTTGGCTTCGCGGTGCGGGCGATGCGGGCCGGGGCGCTCGATGTGCTCAAGAAGGCCGCGGCGGCGGGCGAGATCCGATCGGTCGTCGATCGGGCGATCACGCACGGCGCGCTGGCCCGCGAGGTCCGCCGGCTGCGCGGCGAGGTCGAGCGCGCGCGCGGGCTGGGCGAGGTGATCGGGGAGTCGGCGCTGATGCGCCAGCTGCTCGCGATGATCGATCGGGTCGCGGCGTCGGACGCGACGGTGCTGATCGTGGGCGAGAGCGGCACGGGCAAGGAGCTGCTGGCGCGCACGATCCACCGTGTCGGCCCGCGCAGCGAGGGGCCGTTCGTGGCGTTCGACTGCTCGGCGCTGGCGCCGAGCCTGCTCGAGGCCGAGCTGTTCGGCCACGAGAAGGGCGCCTTCACCGGCGCGAATCGCGCGCGGCGCGGCCTGTTCCGCGAGGCCCACGGCGGCACGATCTTCCTGGACGAGATCGGCGACATCGACGCCAGCGTGCAGAACAAGCTGCTGCGCGTGCTGCAGGAGCGCGAGATCAAGCCGGTCGGTGGCGATCGCCCGGTCGCGATCGATGTCCGCGTGGTCGCCGCGACCAACAAGGACCTCAAGGCGCTGGTCGCGCGCGGTCAGTTCCGCGAGGACCTGTACTGGCGGCTCGCGGT
>VBLP01000404.1 GCA_005887925.1 Deltaproteobacteria bacterium
GCCGAAAGCAACCGGCTTGTAGGGTGGCTCGCGCCTGAAACACGCGCTGATCGCGCTCGACGCTGCGCCCGCTTGCATTCGGGCGTGTGCCTGCGATAGCCGGTTCCCGAGGTGCTGGCGCATGATCGAATACGCGCGTAGCGATCGGAGCATCAGGCAAAGCCCCGTGCCGATGTTTGCCGCACTGCCGCGCGCCGCGCTGGTCGATCAGTCGTCGCTCGAATTGGCGCCACAGCCTGGCGCGCGGACCAGCTTTCCGCGAGACTGCCGGTCCCCTCGCTCGATGCGGACGCCGAGGGTAGAGGGACAGAGAACGATGGAGGGTGACGCGAGGTCCGACAGCTCGAGACTCGGCGTCAATCGCCGGCCGAGCGGTGACATCGGGAACGCCGTCGAGGCGGTTCTGCAGCAACGGGGAGCCGGTCATGTCCGCGCATGACGACCGGAAGACCCTCCACGGCAGTCGCGAGAACTTCGCCCCACGCGGCATCGCGAGCGACGTGCTCACCCCGGGGAAGCAAACACTGGTGGAGCTGGAGGCGCAGCGCCATGCGATGCCCGGCACGTTGACCCCTTCGAGCGCCAGCGGACTCCCACACGAGCACGCAGTCGCGGCACTGGCGGCGAGCGCGGGGTCGGCTTGGGGCAGGCGCCCGAGCGAAGGTGGAGACACCGCAGTCATCGCACGAGGCTCCCATGGCGACGGTGCTCCAGCCGCATCAGGCCCCGATGCCGCGCTCGCCGAGCTGGGGGCCGGTCGGCCCCTCGAAAGCACGACGGCAGCTCGCATGGGCTCGGCGTTCGATACCAGCTTCGCCGACGTTCAGGTTCACACCGACGGCAAGGCCGGTGCGCTCGCACAACAGCAGTCAGCGCACGCGTTCACGATCGGGAACCACGTCGCCTTTGCGCCGGGAAAGTACGCCCCCGGCACGATCGACGGCGACACCTTGCTCGCCCATGAGCTGACCCACGTGCAGCAGCAACGCGGTGCAGCGGGGGCAGCACTGCAGCGCAAGCCAGAGGGCGGCGCCTCCGACGACGCAGCCGAGCACGACGCGGATCGCGCTGCTACGACCGCGGTTGCACACCTCCACGGCGGACGACCCGAGAAGCCCGCCGCCACCGCGATGTCCGATCTCCGGATCCAGCGAAGCGGCGGCAGCGGGAGCCAGGCGCCAGCACAGCCCACCGACTACTACAACGCGCTCGCAACCTTCGACGGCGATCGCTTCTCGGTCTCGATCTCGTCGGTGCCGGTCGGCGGCAACGTCATCATGGGCGCCGACATCAAATACATCGGCAGCGATCACGGCGATGGGCACGAGGCCGCGTTCACCATGGGCACCAACATCGGTCAAGCGCTCAGCGTCAAGGTGACGACCGATCAACCCGACGGTTGGGCGAGGCTCGTGATCGATCCCCACGGCGACCGCTCGATCGTCGGCACGATCACGCACCGGACCAAACTTCTCGACGGCTGGAATCCGAGGTCGCGCGAGCACGCGTTCACGTTCCTGGAGCGCGGCACGCCCACGAACAACAGCAAGATCGTAGTCAAGTCGAAGGAGGCGCTTCCCGGCACTGCGACCTCGGTGGTGTCGCCCGGCGATCCCGACCCCAAGGCACTGCGGATCGACGTGGCCGCGCTCAGCACCAAGCGCTGCCTCGACGAGATCGTCAACGATGCGCGGTTTCGCGTGAGCACGGCAAAACCACCGTGGTCCACTCTCAAGACGCGAGTCGACGCCGCCGCAGCGAAGTACACCGGCCCGACCAACGACGCTCACGACGAGGCGTTGCGGCTCACGCGCCTGGGCGAGACGGTCAACCGCGTGCGGATGCAGCTGCTCGCCTTGGGCGCGGCGAGCAGTCGAGACAACTACCTCCCCGACATCGCCGACGAGGCGACCGCACTCATCGCTCACGTCCGCGCGCTCTACGAGACCGGGCTACAAGCATCGTGGGACGGGCCAGCGGTCACCGAGCTGGGCGCGGCCGATGCGGCGTTCCAAACGGTCTGGTACCAGCTCTCTGCCCTATACATGCAGGAGGGCAAGGGCGCGAACGCGATGATCCTGTCGGCCGGTGCGGCAGCGGCGGACGTCCAGCAGCTCCGCGGCGGCAACCGCCCGCAAACGATCTATCCGCATGTCGAGGCCGACGTCGGCGTACCTGGCTCGAATGCGCCGATGGACGGGCGCGGCGCGAACGTCGTCGCGCTGCAGCGCTGGGAGATCCTGCGCGAGCAATTCCTCCGCGGCGAAACCGGGACGCTGACCAAGGTCACGAAGCTTGTCCAGGACGTCCAGGTCATGGCCGGGCTGGCGGCGCTGCTCTCGACGATCGAGATCTTTCACTCGTTCGAGGATGAGCTTTCCGGAATCGCGGGCGTGCTCGCCAACAAGGCGCCATTCACGACGAACTACGCGAAGGTCGCGAACGGCTACCGCGCGCAGTTCGAGGCGATCGCCGCGAACGCGGAGAACGAGCTGAAGGCCGGAAAGCCGCTCGATGCGGTCGGCCCGGGATCTGTCAAGGCGTTCCAGGCCATCTGCAACGACAAGTTCAAGCACGACTGCGACGACATCCGCTCCCGCATCAAGACGGTCAAGACGATCGAGGCGCTCGGCAAAGTGCTCGCGATCATCGGCGTGTCCGCGCTGACCGGCGGCGCGGCCGGCGCTGCCGTCGGGGGCGTCCTTGAAGGCGCTGGTGCGGGCGCAGCCGTGGTCGCCTCCGGCGAGTTCATCGCCGAGGTCGTAACGTTCACGATGGTCTCGCGCGCGGGCAATCAAGCCGTGTTCGGCGGCAATCAGGCCAGCGTGGCGGAGGACCTGGTCACCAACGCGCTGATGTTCGGGTTCCTCAAGGCGGCCTCGGCGAGCTACGGCCGCGTGTTCAAGATGATCACCGACCCGCGAGCGCACAAGACGGCGCATGCCGTCGGTGGCGCGATGACGGGCATGGTCGGATTGCAGGTGTTCGCCGAGATTCACGCGAAGGTGAAGACCGGCAAGATGATGGATTGGGACGAGCGCATCGCGGGCGTATTCTCCAACGCGGTGATGTTGACCTGCATGTCGCTCGGTGGCTCGCTTGTCAAAGGCAAGGGCCGCGAGCTCCGCAACGAGATGTTCGCGTTTGCCGCGAAGACCGTGCCCGGCGCGATGGAGCGGCTCAACGCCAAGGTCGCCGACCTTGCGGCGGAGCTGGAGGGCCTCAAGGGCAAGGCTCCGGTCAACGACGTCCGCTTGATGGAGCTGCTCAACAAGGTGGAGAAGATCTGGAACGAGCAGGTCAGCGTGCTCGCCAAGGTCGCCGAGAACGCTCCGGCCGAGGGCAAGGGCAACGCAGCCAAGCGATTCAAGGAGCAGGTGGCCGAGATGGGAACCGAGATCGCGAAGGTCGATCTCCAGCTCGCCTCCGCCGGCATCGATCTCGACCTCGGGGCCAACCACGGTGCGCACCTGTTCCGGCAGCAATCGCCGGGATACATCGTGTTCAAGGCGGAGGGACTCGAGGTTCTCCGGGAGTTCTACCGGGAGAATCATGGGGAGTTCAGCGGAGTCCCCGAAAAGGAGGGGCTGTTCCGGGGCAAGGACGGCAGCGGTACGACGTTCTACATCGACGAGGGTCATGCGGACAGCTTCATGGATCGGCCACCGGAGAAACCTCCGACCGAGGTCGAGGCGCGACGCAACCGCGCCACGGCTGACCGCGCCAAGAGCCAGAACGCCGAGCGCGCTCACCAGCTCCGCAAGCTCCTCGCACCGCACATCCACGACGGCCACGTCATGCACAAGTTTGGGCGCGTGATCGAGGGCAACGGCCTGGCTGCCGCCCTCGACGCGAACACGCTGCCGGGCGCGCCCCGCGGCAACACGCCTCCGGCGCTCACCGAACTGCCGGCCACGATCGGCTTGGGACCTGGCGCCGAGACGACCGGCTCGGAAACTGGCACCGACACGTTCGCCAAGCTCGGCGACACGCCGATCGGCCAGAGCGCGCCTGAGCTGAGCGCTGGTGGCGGATGGGCGCAGGGCGCATCGCCCGCCGACATGACGTCGAACCACGGTAACTATACGAGCGCCGCGAGCATCGCCAGCGCCACCACGCTCACGCAATACCGTTCTGGTGTGCCGCTCCTCGACGGCGCCGCTTTGGAAGTAGCGACACGGCGAGACGCGACATGGAAGGTGCCCGACGCAAGGGTCAGGATCAAGACGAAGCTTCGCGACGGCACGGACGTATACCTCTACGCCGATGCCACCGATATCGCCAGCTACGGAGGCGCGCTATAAAGCGTCGCTTGAGCGCGACGGCAGACTCGTCTACGGTGACAGCGTCGGCGCGCAAGAGGGCGGAGAAGGCAAAACTGTGCTCATCTCGGGAGGCAGTGCAACCGGCGCCTGGAACGCCAACGTCGCACGGAAACTCGGCGCCAAGGTCCACTGGATCTCCCGAAGGGCTGACCCCGACACTCAGCTAAAAACGGACGACGCCAAGCGTAAGTACCAGCAGATCCAGGACCAGTTGAATGCGGGAGAGATCACAGCCACGCAAGCCGACGAGCAGGTCCAGGAGTTGCGCGCGTTTGATGCTGCACGACTACCTCGCAACGTCCAAGACGCCAACGCGGCATTCAATGACACCGGCATTGAACGCTCTGTCAAATCGATCACGTCGATGACTCCAACGGAGCAAATCGCTGGTGAACAACCTGGGCGGGTCAGGGTGACGTTCAGCGACAACTCGAGCGCGATCTACGACCAGGTTGTGATCTCGCATAGTACAGATCTCGCTGCAACCGGCAACCAGCCCGGCGCGCTTACCCTGTCAAAAGGTCTCACGATGCGCCCTGTCGTCGTCAATGGTCAAGTGGTTGCGCTCGAGAGCGTTTATCCGCCAGGCGCCGTGCGCGTCGTGGGCGCCGCGATGTGGAGCCCGGCTTGGATCAAGCGCGGGCTGATCGTCGATTTCGATGCAGTCAAGATTTACGAGAAAGCACTCAAGGAGCAGGCACTAAGCGCGCCGCGCGACTCGCCTGCGAATCCCCTGATTCACAATGTCGGCGAGCAGATTCCTGCCGCGAACACACGGGTGCCATGACGACAAGGGACCAGCTGATTCAAGCAGTGATTGCGGACCCCGACTCGGATGGGCCTCGAGAGGCGTTTGCTCAGTGGGGTGTCGCACACGGCGATCTGCAGGGCGAGTTGGCCCGCATTCAATTGGCCGAAACGCGCGAGCGCCGCATGGGCCTCACCGTAGAGGCGCATCGACGCTCCATTGAGGCGTACGATCTACTCGAGAAACACGAGAAAACCTGGGCTCGCGATGTCCTCGCGATCGCGTCACAGGTTCGATTTTACCGCGGATTTGTGGAAGCGATATCCATCGATGTCCCGAAATTTCTGTCCAAGGCCGGTGAGTTGTATCGGATCGCACCAATCCGTGCAGTACAGTTTCTTAATGCTGGACCGCATATCGATGAACTCGTGGTCTCGAACTACTTGGACCGACTTGTCTCGGTCGAGTTCTACAACGAGTCGAGTACCGCGCCTCTCGGTGATCTGGGATTGCGCAAACTCGTCGCTTCGCCCCATCTAGGGAAGGTCGCAATACTGAGTGTTCCATTGAACGATATCGGTCTCGATGGAGCAGAAGCACTGGCGGCATCAAAACAGTTACCCAGACTCCGGTACGTCGTTCTAGGTAACAATCCCGTTCAAGATCCCACCGAACAATGCGGATTCGATGCCTTCACGTTCGAGGTCAACTACGATAGCATTTCCCTTCCGCCCCTTGGTCGTGCACTGGAGACAAAATATGGCGAGCTGCCATGGCTGCACGCGGCTTCGCTGTTCCGCATGTTTCCTCCGGATCTGCACGATGTCTGAACAGGAGCGGCAAGGTCTCTGTAGGAAGCTGTTTCGTGGCCACCAAGCCCGTTCCGAGGTACTCCTGTGAATCAGGGTGTTCCGGCTGGCATTGTTGCCCGCATCCTCTCTGGCACGCTCTTGGGTTTGCTAGCTGGACCGGCGGACGCAGGTCCGACTAACGCCGACGTTGACAGAGCGGATCGGTTGTTCGCGGAGGGCAAGGCACTGCTCGCATCTGACCTGGAGCAAGCCTGCGAGAGGTTCGATGAGTCCCTGCGATACAACTCCGCAGCCATCGGCACTCTCCTCAACGTTGCGCTCTGCGATGAAAAGCTTGGCCGCGTCGCCTCCGCCCTCGCCAAGTTCACCGAGGCGCGCAGCCGCGCCGCTGAACAAGGGCTACCGCAGCACGTACGTGCAGCGGAGGAACACATCGCTGCGCTCACGCCAAGCGTGCCGCATCTCGTCATCAAGCTCACCGAGGCAATCCCCGGCATTCAGATCCTGATCGATGACCGGGTCGTCTCGCCTGGCACTCTCGACATCGCGGTGGATCCTGGCGAACGCGTAATCGTCGTAACCGCGCCCAACCGGCTACCGTTCCGCTCGAAGCTCGTGGTCAACAGATTCGAGCACCGCGAGGTGGTGGTCCCACCACTTGAGGCGTCGCTCGTCGTCCGCAGCTCTCAAAGGCGCATCAGTCAGATCTCGACCGCTGCAGGTGGCGTCGCGGTCGTCACGGGAATCGGGCTCGGTCTCTACGCGCGCAGCCTTTACCTCTCGGCGTTTGGACACCCCCACGTGCCCGGAGATGGCTTGTGCAACGACATGAACATCTGCGAGTCCACCGGGCAGGCGCGGACCGAACGCGCGCGAACCCTTGGCAACGTGGGCACAGTGGTAGGTCTGTTCGGCGTTGCCACCGCAGCTGTTGGCGCGTACCTCTGGTACCGCTCGCCCACCAGCACGAGGCAGTCCGCAGATGGAAGGCTTACGGTCGCGCCGAGCATCTGCCGCGACGGGATCGTGGTCTCGGCAATCGGCCGATTCTAATTTCAGACGTCCTGACCTGGGGTAGCGCGAAAGTGTCCGGTTTCACGCCGATCAAGGGGACGAGGAGCAGCCGTGGTGGCGCTGCGCTCAGCCGGTGAGCCGGGAAGGCGAGCCCGATGCGGCGGCGGGCACACTGCGAAGCGAATGCGAAGCGAGAGCCGGGAAAGATCGTTGCCGTTTGGTCGAGGACATCGCGCAGGGCCTTGACGGCACGTGTTCGACCCGAACAGCTGAGCGGAGCGATCGTGATATGCAGCTCGCTATCGGAGACTCGGATGTCGCCGGCTGCGGCGAACAGCTGGTGCAGGAGTGTCCGACCCTCTTGGTCGGCGCTGACGTAGTGAGGGGCAGCAGCGCGAGGAGGTCGCTCTCGGCCTGGTACGCCCAGTGACTCCCTGCCCTCGTCCCAAAACGATCGCGCTCGACGCGATCAGATCGCCGCGCGTTTTTGAAGATCGTCTCCAACAGCGGAACGTCGACGCTATGCCGGGCGGGTGCTAAGGTTTCTCAGGGACCGATGGCGACACCACTAGGATTGGCAACGCAGCTGCGCTTGTCGTTTTCAGAGTTCGTGGAAGTGCGCATCGTCCGTGAAGGCCCGGGTCAGCTGCGGGCCTACTGTGCGTTGACGAAGGGCATCGCGAGAGTGGCCAGCGATCGCCTCGCCGTGTGGAGCGCTGATCACGTTGGCGTCGGTGTGACGCTTCTAGTCGATCAGGTGGAATTCATGCCGCAGGACTTGGACGACGAGGAAGATCTTCTTTCCCGGACCACGGTTCCACGCGTGGTTGCCGAGTCCGCGACCGGTACGCGGGTGGCCGAGCTTCTGTGCAACCTTTTTCCAACGGAGGTGGCCGATGTCGTCGCAGTCTCCGGGCACCTGACGCTTCGGCTCTACCACGAAGTACCGACAAGCCGCGAGCGGGTACTCCTCGATTCGACGCGGCTCCTGATGGGATGCGATCCGCTATCTCTTAGCGTCGAGCGCCAGGCTCGGTCGGCGCAGCCCAACCACGGCGCACATGCCGAATCCACAAGCACGTATCAGCGGCTTGCCGACGATCGCGCGCTTCTGCACGATTTGGTGGCTACAGTTCTGACTGCTGAGCGATTGGTACTACCGCCGTTGCCTTCTGGCGCGGCCACGTACGCGTCGGTCCACGACGGTGTAGAAAGCCTGCTGCAACGCCTCGCGTTGTTCGAGCGCGTCTACGTCTACATGCCGTTCCAAATCGAGGACTTCCCCCGCTGGGTCGGCGCCTCGCATGAGGAGTTCTTAGACGTCCTATCAACGGGACGTGTTGTGCCTGTCTTCGGTCAGCGGCTCGAACGCTACGAGCCGGGCCTGATGACTGGTGTTCTCGAAGCGGGCGCACCACGTGTCGTTCTCCAAGGGGAGCACGCGTTGCGAATGGCGCGGAGCTTCCGCGCGGACCACCCTGCCATCGCGGATCTTGGGTGCGAGGTCGGGATACAAATTCGTTCTGCGCTTGCCGGAAATGACGACGAAGGCTCCAAGCGCTTCATCGGCTACCTCGACGCACTCGGCGAATTTGCAAGCGATTTCCCGAGCGTGGCGATCAAGGGCGACTCGCTCGCGAATGCTCTGCAAGGGGTGTCGGACTGGCTAGACGCGATCCGGGTTTCGTTCGGACATCCTTCATCTGCACTCGAACTGAGCGCGGCTCTCGAACACCGCGCGATCACCGAAGGCATTGGCGGTGTGCCCATGACGCAGGTTGGGCACTTCTTCGATTCTGGGATCCGGTTCGCGTACGGAGCAGAGCCAGGCAGCAGCGACATCTTGCGAGTTCCCGAGCCGGACATGATCGGACGGATCTGTTTTCCAGACACGAAGGGTCTCAGGATCCGCGAGTTCGCCGAGTCGTTTACAGGACCACGCGTGGAGGCGATGCGTGAACTGATGTCGAGCAGGCGTGTACAGACCGCAGACGGCACCGTGGATTTGGTGCGGGCATTCACTGACGAACTGAAGCCGTACTCGTGTCGAGCCAAGAATGAGTACGTGGCAATCGTCACGGTAATGACGGTGGTCGGCGCGTTTGCGATCGGCCTTCCGATCGCGTTGGCTACGCTGAGCCTTGAACTCGCGCGCCAAATGGGTGCTCGTAAGGCGCCAGCAGCGTTTGCCACGATAGCTTCGAAGCTGACGCGCACAACGCGCGAGGCTGCACTTCTAGCTCGCGTTCAAAACGGCTAGCGGTAAATACCGCTCGTCTCGTCACGAACTTCGCGAACGTCACATCCGCCTGCTCACGTCGAGCTCGTCATAAGAGGCGGTCAGCTCCGGAGCCACCTCGTGGCGGTGAGTGGATCCGTTGGAGCCAGCTGACCGCCGGATCGTAGCGGCGGTAATGGATCCAATTGCGGTGGCGGTGGCGCGGTAGCGACCGTCGCAGGCGCCGTCGAGGCTGGAATCGAGTGTCGCTGCTCATTTCGGCCGCGCCGTGGGAATCAGCGGCTGTGTGGATGCGTCGAGTGCCGACGCGCGCATCACAACCGATTGGCGCGGGCTCGACGGAAGAACGATCTGGCGCAGTCACGCGCCGATGAGCGAAGGCGGCAGGCCGAGCATCGTGACGGTGCTGGTGTCCGCACGGAGCCCGTCGCTGTGGCTCGCCGTGTCCGGATGTCACGAACCAGGAGCGAAGCGGAGATGATTGAAATGGTGGAGGAAATCCAGAAAAAGCTGGCAAGCCTTGGGCGGCGAGCGAAGCAGCTGTCACGAACCGGGTCGACGCCGCAAGGCGTGAATCGGACAGGGGAATGTGAGGGTTTTTGTGGTTGACGTCGGGGGCTGTCACGAACCGGGTCGAATTTTTATCTGCGCGAAGGGACTGATGAAACCACCGAAAAGCGTGGCAGCGATGTCACGCACCACGTCGACTCTTGCGATGGATTTGTGGAGGGTGGCGCCATGGACCACGTCGCGCCGACCGTCGCCGCGATCGGACTCGCCGAGTTGGGTGAGCAGCTGTCGTCGCTTCGTCTGCGTCCTGCGCCGGTGCTGCGCGAGATGGAGCAGTCGCTGTCGCGCCACGGCCAACTCGTGGCGGTGGTGTGCAGTCGGCAGGCGAGCGGGATCGAGGTCGTCGACGGATTCAAGAGATTGATCGGCGCGCGGTCGTTGGGCTGGGCGACATTGCGCGCCGAGGTCCACGAGGTGGCGGGTCCGGCCGCCAAGGTGCTTTTGTGGCGGAGCAACGCGCGCCAGGAGCTCTCGGAGCTGGAGGAGGCGTGGCTGGTGCACGCGCTGTATCGCGACGATCGGCTGACGCAGCCGCAGATCGCGCAGCTGCTCGGGCGGCACAAGAGCTGGGTCTATCGGCGGATGGTGTTGGCGGAGGGATTGGCCGATGGGGTCGCGGCGGACGTGCGGCTCGGCCTTCTGTCCGCGACCTGTGCGCGAGAGGTCGGCCGGTTGCCGCGCGGCAACCAGACGAAGGCCGCTCAGGTGATCGCACGGCGTGGCTTGACGACGCGACAGACCACGCGGCTGGTCGATCAGCTGCTCGCGGCGGCCGATGATCGGGCCCGGGAGGTGGTGCTGGCCGAGGCGGAGCGCATGAGCGCGCCGGCGGTGCTGGGCCCACGGCGTGCGCCGGTGACGCCGGGCGAGGCGATGATCGCGGACGCCGCGGCGCTGGCGATGCGCGCGGCCCGGTTGCACGCCCGGCTGCTCGAGCGCCCACTCGCGAGCCTGGGGCCGGAGGTCGCGCGGCTGGTGGCCAGTCGACTCGGCGAGCTGGGCGCCGTGCTCGGCGCGCTGTGTCGCGCGATGCCCTCCGCAGCGCCGACGAGCTCGACGGAGATGAGCCATGGCGCATAGCCAGGAGGCGCTGATTCACGACGTCGTGCTGCTGGCGCAGCAGCGGATGAGCGTGCGCGCGATCGCCCGCGCGCTGCACGTCGGGCGCAACCGGGTCCGCGCGATCCTGTGCGCACACGAGGCGGCGCGGAGCGGGGCAACCCCGCCGAGTGCGTTACCGCCACCGCCGGTGAAGCGGCCATCAGTGCTCGACGCGCACCGAGACTTCATCCGCGATCTGCTGGCACGGTTTCCCGATATCACGGCGCAGCGGGTCTACGAGGAGCTGTGCGCTCGCCAGGACCCGGCCTTCGATGGTAGCTACACGATCGTCAAGGAGCTGGTCCGCACGCTCAGGCCCCGGCCGGTGGTGGAGGTGTCCACTCCAGTCGAGGAGCCGGACCCGGGCAAGATCGCCGAGTGCGACTGGGCCAGCATCCTGATCGATTTCAAGAATGGCACACGGCGAAGACTACAGATCTTCGGGTATACACTTGCCTATAGCCATCGCCGGTATTATCGGCTGTATGACCGAGCCGACTTTCACGCGCTGCTCGACGGCCACGTCGAGGCCTTCGATCATCTCGAGGGCCTGGCCGCCGAGTGCAAGTACGATGGCCAGAAGACAGTGGTGCTGCGCTGGGAGGGCCCACAGCCGATCTACAATCCGCGTTTCATCGCATTCGCAACGTACTACCTGTTTCAGCCACGGGCGTGTCGGCCGGGTCATCCCAATGACAAGCCTCATGTGGAGTTAAGTTTTCGGGCACTACGGATCAGCTTCTTCAACGGCCGCGACTTCCACGACCTCGATGATCTCAAGACCCAGCTCGCACGCTGGATGACCGGGATCGACGATGAGCGCCCGCAGCGCAGGAAGCAGTACAAGACGCCGCTCGAGCTCCATGCCGAGGAGCAACCGCACCTGATCGCGCGGCCGTGTCACGCCTACGATACGGCACGCGTGGTGTATCGGGTCTGCGACCTCGAGGGCTTTGTCGCCTGGGAGGGCAACCGCTACTCGCTGCCGGTCGAGAACGTCACCGAGCTCTTGCCGGTGCGGATCACGCAGAACGAGATCTTCGTGTACGGCCAGGCCCTCCAGCTGATCGCGCAACACGAGCTACGACCGCGCGGTGCCGGCGAGCTCGTGATCGCGCCGGGCCATCGGCTCAAGCCGGACCGCGGCCCGAACCTCGATCAGCTGCGCACCGCCTACGGCGAGCTTGGCGACGGTGCCGGCATCTTCCTGGCGGGACTCGAGCGCGCCCAGCCGCGGTCGGCGGCGCACCACGCCAGGCGGATCCTGGCGTTTCGCGAACGCTACCAGACCGACGACGTGCTCGCGGCGATGAACCACGCGCTGCAGTACGGTGCCTTCGAGCACCACGCGATCGAGCGGATCCTCGCTGCTCGCGCGGCGCCGCGGCGGCTCGACGAGTACGTCGCCGAGGCGACCGAGAAAAAGCTGGCGGCCATCGTGCGGCAAAGCCGAACCGAGCCCCGCGAGCTGTCGATGTACGACGCCCTCCCCAACTGGTCGCGGCCCGCGACCCAAGGACCGCCGCCATGCCCAAGCCCCCACGCGTCCGACGCGGCGCCAAGCCCAAACTCCGAACAGATGGCGGAGTCCTCGAGCGACTGCGCGACCACCTCGAGCGACTCGGACTGACCGAGCTCGACCAGCACCTCGATGCCCATCTCGCCTGGGCCCACGAGCACAAGCCGGATCCGCTCGTCCTGCTCGAGCGGGTATTCGGCGACGGCGCCCAGCGCGTCCGGCAGCGCCGAGTCGAGCGACGGATCGACACCAGCGGCCTGAAGCTCCGAAAGACGCTCGAAGCCTTTGACTGGGCGTTCCAGAAGAACCTCAACCGCGCCCTGATCGAAAATCTCGCCACGCTCGTCTTCGTCGATAACCACGAAGATCTCCTGATCACCGGCAAGAGCGGCACGGGCAAGAGCCACATCCTCCAAGCCCTCGCGCTGCGCGCGTGTGAACGCGAGATCCGCGTCCGCTACACCCGGTGCGTCGACCTGATCGACGACCTCTATGCCGGCCTCGCCGATCGAACGTATGACGTACGGCTCCGGAAATGGGCCCGCGCGGAGTGGCTCGTCATCGACGACGTCGGGCTCGGCCAGCTGCGCCGTCGCGACGACGAACCGACCGCGGCGCACATGCTCTTCAACCTTCTGGACACTCGGCATGAACAAGCGCCGACCGCCCTCACTTCGAATATCAAGCTCAGCGAATGGGGCAAGTACCTGGGCGACGCCACGCTGGCCGCCGCCATCCTTGACCGGCTCGCCCAGACCTCGATCCGCATCGACATCGACGGCCCCAGCTATCGCGACTTCCTGGCCAAGCGACGCGCCAAGGACCACGGTATTGTCGACGACGCCGCGTAGCCGCCGGACCACGCCACGCTCCCCGCCGTCGGTGCCATCCACGGCAAACGAGCTGCTCGCCGCTCCGGAGCTGGCGATCCTGGGCGCGCTTGACCAGCTCCTCGAGCTGGTCAACTTCGCCCTCGTCGCGCTCCATCCCGAGCTCGCCAGCGAGCCGTCCTTGCTGCACCCGCGTGATCCGCAGGCCGCGCTCGCCGAGGCTATCGCCGAGCACAGCGCACGCCTCGCCAGCGCGATGACTCGCTATCGCGCCGCTGTGCTCGCAGCGCTCCACTGTCCCGACACCGACGACGACTTGCCTTTCTGAGCAACCCGTCGCGGTGCTCTCCCGGCTCGCCAGCGACCGGTGATCCCGACCGCCACCATCCGGCCGGCTACTGAGTCGCCGCCGTAGGTCGATTCATCGCAACCGGATTGGATCCGCCGCACCGCCGCGATTGGATCCGATCTTGACCGGCGTCTAAGCGAGCTCGGTACTACTAGAGCGGAAAACGGTTGTCCAGGTAGTCCCAGCCGGCGTCGGAAGTTCTTGCACGCTGCGCCTTGTCGATCACGTCGCGGACCACGCGCGCACTCTCCGCGAAGCGTTCAACGCGATCGCTCTCGACGGCGGAAAACAGGTTCTGACCGGTATTCGCGGTATCCGACAGCTTGCGCGGCCAGCTGAAGGAGATGCCGTACAAGTTCGTCCACATTTGTTTGGCCTTGAGGTTTCCGCACCACGTAACGAAGTCGAAGAAAAGAGAGAGACCTTCGACGAGCGACGAGTAGGACACGCTGCTGAACAGCTTCACGGCGAGAGTCTCCACGGCGAAGCCCTTCAGGCTTGTCGCCGAGGGTTGGCCTTCGTTCCATGCCTTCAGGAGCCGGACCAACGGTAAGAACCGGCCACCCAGGCGCTTGTTGATCGCAGTCGCTTCCGCGGAATGGATCTTTGGTGCGGTCGCGATCCAGCCCGCGGTGCGGCGACAAGGAATGCGGATCCAGTCTGGGTTCTTCGGGTGCGCCACCGCCGGGACCGCGTCGATGTCAAGATGGTGCATCTTCAGGCCCACCGAGCGGGTCTGGACGCGCACAGTGGAACCCTCGTAACGGTCCCGGATGGCGCGCGCGAAGCTTTGCAGCAGCTTCTCCGGATGGGGCAGTACGCCGAGCCACTTGCCGAGTAGGCTCTGCCACGCACTGGGATCGATCACAAAGACAATATCGACATCGTCGAGCGGATGGAGCGCTGTGTGCCTCGCATAACTACCGATCAGGTAGCTATCGACGATCCGCTTCCCCATGTGGCCAGTATTGAGCAGGTCGCGGATAAAGTTCTGACTGCGCGATGCGGCCTCACGCTGCGCGCTGGAAGGTGCGAGATCACGTGCGCGTTCTGCGAGGAATGCATCGAGGGTCGCTGGCATAGGCGGCAGCTCTCTTGTTCATGGGGCAGACGGCGTGAGCCATCGGCTATATGCCTCGATGTCGATCATCGGGACGGTTCCACTGAACTGTAGCTGCGCGATCAGTCGGAAGAGGAAGGCGGTCGCCGGCATCTTCTCCGCCTTGAACGCGTACTGCCTCGCGGCTACATCGAAGTAGAAGTGTCCATGGGCCGCGACACATCGCCAAGCGGCGGGTTCCATTCGCTCTCAAACGTGAGGATCCCGCCGAGGATCGGGATCAAGGGCTTGGCCGGGTAAACACCGCCGGCATGTGGGATCGGAAGGCTGGTCCGCTGGAGCTTGCGCACGCTGGAGACCTTCTCTTGCGCATATTTGACCATCGCTGCATCGATCGTTTGCTTCGCCTCGAAGACGGCGTAGACGCTCTCCGCTGGCACGATCACCTGCCCCTGGAAGTTGAAGATGAACGGGGAGTATTGACGGTCGAAGACCACCACGTCGATCTGCTGACTGAACACGCCTCTGCTGTCGACCACGTGGGCGTTTTCGGCTTGGTAGCGCTGCGGAAGGTACTTCCGGAGGACTTCGATCCAGATGCTCTCGCTCGCGTCGCCCTTCGTCCCTGGGTGCGCGAACGACGAGCGCGCCACGAACAGCCGGTTCTGGATGTCGGAGTGCAGGTTCTCAAGAACGCGAGCTAGGGACCAGTCGGACATGGAGCCTCCGATTTCACGAGAGCGGGAACTTGGGACCGAACAGGTTGCGCCAGGTCTGGAGCGCCTCGCCGTTGCGACCGCGGCGAACGTGATCGATCGCGCGTGTCGCTTCGTCGCTAGCCTGTGTGAGCAACTCCTTCGCGCGCGCCTTTTGGCTCGCGTCCATGCCGTTGCTCACGGGCGGCCCGAGCCCCGCCGGATCCGGCCACGTGTCTTCGATGCGGTCGGCGAGCGTCGCATACAGCGCTTGCAGTTCGCGATCGAAGTTGCCGCCCCACCCGCCATGGAGGCACTCGAGGGCCATCACCTCCAACAGGAAGGACGGCTTGACCGGCTTCTCACCGTGCTTGGGATTGTTGTTCCAATACTTCACCATGCGTACCAGGCCCTTCCACTCGTTCGAGTACGCTTGGTGCGCCGCGGTCGCTTTCTCTGCGTGGATCTTCGGGTTCGTCTTGATCCACTTGCCGATGTCCGAGTCGGGAATCTCGTAGTCGTCGCCAGCCACAAATGCCGGCACGACGTCGACGCTGATCACGCGGTAGTCGGTGTTGTCCTCGACGTCGGCCACCACGCCGAAGTCAACGTTAATCGAGCGTGTCTGCTTCTTTAATGCCTTCTTCTCGTACTTCTCCAGCAATGCCGAGTGAAACGCGTCAAGGATGGCGCTCGGCGTCTTGTCCCGATAGTTCTTCTTCTCGTCGTCCTTCAACACGAAGAAGATATCCACGTCCTTGAGCGGCTTCGTCTTGGTCCAGCGAGCATAGGACCCGGTCAGGAAGCTTCGGTCGATCTTGAACTTCGTGTCGAGAAAGTCCCGGACCTCCTGCTGACGCGCCGAGGCATTCTGCTGCTCTTTGTCGTTCAGTTCCAACCGGCTCTTGAACTTGCGGAATGCGTCATCGATCGATAGCATCAGATGTTCCTCCAATACGCGGCGCTGGCACCGAGGCCGCTGTGTTCCACCGTCGAGCCAAGGCTCTGGCGAACCATGCCTGCAGTCGATCGGTATGTTGCACCGGAAGACCAGCCCGCGACGTCAGGGCGTCCGGACTTCGTGTCCATCAGGATGCGATAGCGCGCGGTGCTCGGAGCAAGGCCCGCCTTGGCGATGTGGTATCTGAGCTGATCAGTGTCGGTGAAGAACATCCCGTCGCCGTTCCATGCGTAGACGACATCGATGTCCCATCGCCTTAGGAGCGCGTTGGTGCGCGGGTCGTAGAGCTCGAGCACGACCCTCGTGAGCCATTGACCGCCAAGCCAAGTCGCGAGAGCGCGCTCGTAGCTCACTCGATCCGCGGAATACACACCAGGGTCGAGCCCGCTGAGCAAGATGATGTCCTTCAGGCTCTTGAGAATGTTGTCGGTCACGTACGTGACCGAGTGCGCGAACGTGTAAACGACGGAAGAAGCGGTCAACATCAGTCGAGGAACCTTCCGACATCTATCGCCAACGGCTCGTCGTCGCGCGCCGAGTCCGCCGATGTCTTCTCCACGTTTTCGTCGAGACCGCGCGCACACACGTGCGAGTACGGCTTCAATGCCGCCTGCACCCACGCGAGGTCATCCTTGCCACAGGGGAATGAGAGCATCCAGTCGCCAGCGAGCGGATCGAACCCGAACCCGTCCTCACTTGCGTCCGTTCCATCGATCGCGTCTTCGTCATACGTGCAGTGGATCCGCGTCCGCGGGCCGTCACATGTAACGACGATAGGCACGTCCTTGGGGAACTGGTCGGTGATGATGCTGCTAGCGACCCCAGCTACAGCGAGCAACTCGGTCCGCGCCGCGCTTGCGTTCCCGTGGGTGAGGAGTTCCACGATCGTGATCCACGTCTCGCTGGCCGAACGATGTGGCGTGCTTCGGATGGTTCGCCTTGCAACGTACACCGCGCGGACGAGGTCATCCATCGTCACCTTATTGGGGTCCAACGCGACTTCCCGGCGGGACGCGAGGGCGTTCGCGACGATCTTGCGGATCGTTCTTCCATCGAGCCCGACGCAGGCATTGGCGCCCTGGTCGAAGTTCGCCGAGGTCGCGAGTCGACCGATCGCCGGAAAGGTCCGTCCGAGCCCGACGAGGCAGTCTTTCAAGATGCGTGCACACGCCGCCCGATCCGGCAACGGAATGGCCTGCACCAGATCGCAGCGAGAGGTGAACGCGCTATCCACCGCCTTCGGAAAGTTGCTGGTTGCCACGAACAGCAACCGAGGAAACCTATCGGCGAGCGCATCGAGCTGCACGAGCACTGCATCGGTGGCGCGATGCACGTCGATCGGGTTCGCGTCGAGGCTGAGCTTTCCGCGATCGGCGGCGAGCGTCTCGACCTCGTCGAGGATGACGATCGTTGGTCCGCTCAGCGCATGCTCGGCGACCACCTGCGAGAACAGATCGGACACAGCGCGTTGGGTCTTGCCCATCGCGGAACTCGTCAGCGAGTGCGGGTCTACCTCAAGCAGCTGGAACTTGCCGGAGAGGACGTGCGCGGTCTCGCTCGCCATCCCGCGCGCGAGTGACGTCTTGCCCGTGCCCGGCAGCCCCACGAGAAGAATCACTCCGTGGAGCGGTAGGACCGAGCGGTCGACCTTCGAGCGGATCGTGAAGTTCAGCACCGCTTGTCCGAGAAGTTGGTCCTTGATCGCGTCGTCGATGATGATCGACGTCCAGAGGGCATCGAGTTTGGGGTCCGGCAGCGTGCACCGGCGGCTCAACCCGCGCTGGAGACCATCGTCCGCGCTCACGGTGCACCTCCTGCCGAGGAGGCGCGGGGATCGTTGGGTGACCTCAGGCGGCGATCGTTGGGAACGGGAACCTTCACGCATCGCACACTACGGCCGCGGTCTGACAGCTGAACGGGGCGGACGATCACTGAACAGGCGAGATCGGCTAGGCTACTAATTTGGCACGGAAATTTCGACCTGAGACGACCTATGTCTTTGGCGAGCACCCTGGGACTGATCCACTTCGCGGCGCTTTCGCGAACCAGTGCGGGGGGGGGGCACGGTCGTGGCCGACGGCGGCGCTTTCGCCTACGCGGCGTGCTCGCGCCATGGCGCTTCGCCCGCGCGGCTGCCGGGCTGCGCTCACCGATTCACTCGTCCAACGATGCCAAGAGCCTCACGGTCGATGCGCGCACCGGCATTGCAAGCTAGCCTGCTCCGCTGCCTCGCGAACGACAGCGGCGGAGCCTTCGATGACCGCGCCTGAGCCACCATCTGCCCGGCGCGGCCGAAATGAGCATCGACACTCGACGCATCGCTTCTTGATCGACACCCACCCGTCTTGCCCGATGGCTCGCTCTCCGTCGGCCCAACCTAGCCACCCGCACCCGCGGTGACCATCACCGCCGCCGGATCCATCACCGCCGCTACGACGCGGCGGTCAGCTGGCTCCCGTGGATCCACTCACCGCCACAACCTGGCTCCGGACCCGACCGGCTCCTATGGCAAGGACACGATCTCGAATCAGCCACACACCACGACGTCGACCCACGGATGAGGGCGCCGACACGCTCATCCCTCAGTCATCGCTATCACGATAGAATAGCGGGAGCGTATTCCCTCAACGTGGGTCACCGCGTGGAACGAGCGTTCCGAGATCTCGAATAGCACGGCGGTGTTCATCTCGGGAGCGAAGGCAGCAATCGCCGATGTCGGATCTTTGTTCCCGAAAACAACGAATAGACCGCCGTCTTCGACCGGCCAAGCCGCGTTAAAATGGAGCGTGAGCCGGCAGCTCTCGCCATCCTCCGAATCGTCGGTGTGAATACCTATGGTCTGGCCAGTTGTGCTCCGATGACAGGCAACATCGACCGTGCGCAAACTGTGATGAGCCGTTATGCGCGCGAGGATCCGCGCGAAGTCGTCGCTCATCGCGAAGTCGCGGAGAGCCGTCAGGGATGCGCCCACGCCCGGCTGGCAATCGAGCAGCGACATCTCGTATTGCTGGTAGAAATCTGTTTTGGCGAGCCGCCAAGGCAGCGATTCGAGTTCCAGGCGGATGGCGAACGCGAGCGACGGCTGAAGCACGTGAGGGAAGTAAACGTGACGAAACGGCGCTGCAACAGCAAATCGATCGGCGATTCGGCAGAGATTCGGATCGCGTAGAAAGTTCGGATCAAATACCGAAGCTGCTGCCACCCGAATGAATCCGCCGCTCGTGCCTTGCGAGAAGTCGATCACGTCTGTCGTGTCAGCGCGCAAGAGGTGCAGAGCAGCGAGACGGTGCATCCCGTCCCAAAGGTTGCCATCGGGTCCCAATACGAGTGGCTCGATCCGGCCGCCTGACTTCAGATGGAGAACGACGTTAGATATTCGGTGTACGTGATCTTGAAGGGTATCATCATATCGCACAGCGAGCGGCCTCGCGAGGGCTACTGCTGATCTGAGCACGGGCAGGGCGACCAGTCGAGCTGGTGCGGGAAGTAGCTCTCCCCAACAGCGAGCCCAACCAAAGTGACTCCAAAGAGCGTCGACTGGAAGCGTCCTGCACGTGCGAGCGCCGAGCCCCGCGAGCAGTCCTTGGACTCTTGGTGCCGAGCCATTGCGATCGACGTCGCTAGAATCAGGAAGCATCGAAAGCTCCTAGTCACCCGCTGGCTTTTCTAAGAGGTTCTGGGAGGCCGCGATCACCGCTTCTCCGGCGGGTGCAAGCTCGGTAGTTGTCGCAATCGTCCGCAGCGCCTCGCGAAGAGCCTCGAAGTGCTCGCCCGAACGGCGAATGGCCACCTTCGCAATAGCCGCGTCCGAAAGGGTTGCCGCGCGACGCCAGAACCAGGTGAGGTGCGCGAAGACATAGATCGCGTGCACCATCCCATCAATGCCGCGGTCGGCCGTCTTCCATGGCGACCAGTAGCATCGTGGCGGAGTCTCTGGAACCGTCAGTGGGTAGGCCGATTCAAGAAGATAAAGGCGATTGTGGAGGTGCTCATGGAAGCAGGACTCTACGAGATGCGTGAATTCGATAGGAACTCCGTCGCGGCGGTGCGTGCCGACGAAGATGACACCCGGAAGATCCCGCGACGAGAAGCTCGGGATTGTGTCGCCGGTGCGCGGCCGAAGCGGCCTCACATAGCGTGCAGTCTCCTGCATCTCTTCGGCTGCGCCCGGCGCGATCGCGACGAGAAGACTCCATGCCTGCTTCAGCGCTCGGGTGAGGTCAACCCGACTCGTTTCATCGAGGAGTGGGCTCTCGTTGCCATCGTCGAAATCGTTTTCGAACCCTGACCAGCCGTCGACCAGTTCCCAGGCACCTTCCCCGATGGGGGCGCGTCGTTCGGCGCCTACAGTTGGCAGCCCGTCGCGCCGGAGTTCCCGCCTCCAGCAGCCAGCTCCGGCCACTCGCGCTGTGATCGACAGCGTTTTGTCCTCTAAAGTAATCGAGAGCCCATCGAGTTGTGAGCCCTGATCGATGATCACAGAACGTCCAACGCCCTGGCGCCGGCAGACGAGGGAGCCCTGAAGCGCGAGGGTTCTGGTGTCACCTGGCTGACGCTCGGCATGAACCGCTCCCAACACAGCCAAGTCGGAGGTCGCGTCTTGCCGCCCTGTGACATGTGAATGCACAAATGCCGCCCCATCCGGCGAGCCGAGGACGGCGTGGCGTCCGGTCGCCGAGAGCATGGGGATCTGGGCGACGACATACGCAAGCACTTGGTCTTGCGGCGCCTCCTGAGCGCGACGATGGATCAGAGCCCATCGCTCAAGTGTTCTCCGCCACGCGAGTGAACGAGTCAGCTGCGGGGCTCCATCGGGGGCTAAGAATCGGCCAAGGCTTCCATTGGCCATCCGGTTCACTTCCAAGATCCACCCGTCGCGTAGGCTCCAGCGAGGCGGACGAGGCCTTCGGTAAGTAGCGGCTGAAGCGACAAGCCAACTCGCGTACCGACATGCGTGATGAGCCGGTACAGGTCTCGGCAGTAGACAGAGGGGTTATCGAAACCACGAGCAGCCGAGAAACGGTGCGAAGCAATTCCTCCACCGCAGATCTTCCCAACTGGACACCGACGGCAGGTGTCGCAAAGCCCAGCATTCGAGTGCAGGCGCTGCCGATCTCGTGCCGTCGGCGTCCGAGACACCTCATGGAATGAATGAGTCGACACGTTCGGCGTCGCGTGGCCTAGGACGATCAGCGAAGCGGCGCCGTGGAACGCCGACTTGAAAATGTCGACGTCCTCGATCTCTCCATCGGTCTCGATTGTGAGGAGGTTAAACCTGCCCTCACCGACACCCTCCGTTTGGCTTTGTCCTCCGAGCACGAGGTCTAGGATGTTCTCGAAAAGCCGCATGCGCGTAGTCCCCGGATTCTCGAACCATACATCGAAGATGCGGACAAGCCATTCCCCATAGGCGACCGACGTTTCGCCAGACGCTGGCCGGAATGGTTGAGCATCGTGCGTTGCATCGGGAAACAGAAAGTCAAGTCTCGGCGGATTGAGCGATCGGAGTGCTTCGAAGGTTTCCAATGGGTCATTTCGCAAATCAATAACTGCGAGCAGCCCGCGAAATTGCTGCCGGCCTTCCTCCGTGCTCGCCACGAGATCGAGCGCCTCTCGCACCCGATCGTAGCTGGACGCTCCAGCGTGGTCCAGGCGGCAGCGGTCGTTTGCACTCCGACCACCATCCAGACTAATGCCAAACGTGACGTCGAGATCAGAGAGCACCCTGAGCCAGTCACGATCAAGCAGAGTGCCGTTCGTTTGCATCGCGAATTCGACACGGCAGCTCGGGGCCAAACTCATCTCAGCCCTGACGCGCCCAACGAAGGCGCTCAGTCGCTGTCTCCCTGCCAGCAACGGCTCGCCACCGTGGAGCAGAACTGTGGCGCGCGGAAGTTGAAGCTGGATGGCATATTCAGCGAGCCTGCGCGCGAAGTCGCCGACCGTCGTCTCACTCATGAAGCGCGGCCGTCGAAGCCACGACTGGTCGGCGAGATGATACATGCAGCAGTAGCTACAGTCGAGATTGCAGCGGCTGGCTATCTTGCAAAGGAAAGTATCGAATACCGGATTGTAGAGCGCTGCCGGTGGCTGGCCGACGGGAACCATCGGATCAGGTATGTTCGGCCCCAACGACGCTCCTCCGTTAGGTCTTCGTGTGCGAGTGGTATGCGCGGTTGTACTCGTGGTTGAAGCCCTGCTCGACCTTCCCCTGCTTAACGCGGAGGATCGCCGCCCGAACGACGGGGTTGTCAACCATGGCGACCGCTTCCGCATGCAGGTCGTCCAACGAAAACGCAAACGGATCTTGTGTGGTCTCGGTAGGACTAGGCGTGTCAGTTTCTGCCACGGTGGTCATCCTTCTCGTAGGATTTTGAGCAAGCGCTAGACTCACTAGCCTAGGTAGGCTACGCGTAGCACCGATCGACGTCAAGACTCCTTGAACTTTGCGAACCTGCGCGCGAGCACCCCTTGCAGGTTGACCACGGCTAGGGGTCACCAGCGGTGCCACGCTGCCGCCGCGAATCCAGCTCTAGCCGAGGACGATCTTGCTGGGGAACGATCTTGCTGGGGACCAATGACGCGGCATCTGCTCAAAGACGAGGCACCGGGCAGATCCCCGCTGCTTCGGCGGCGACCTACACTGGATCCACTTCGGGCGGATCGTCACCCACCTCGTCACGTTCTCCAGGGAGGCGCGGCGGCTGGCTCGAGAGCCAGCCCACAACCGAGCCCTTGCCGGCGACGCTTGGTGGATGACGATTCGCTTGTCTATCTGGTTCGCTTCTGGGCGTCCGATCTCGGCACCTGTGGCACCATCGGCGAGCGACGCTCGCCGATGGTGCGATATGGAGACGATCGGTGTACAGGTTCAGCCGGACTTCTTGGAGCGATCGCCACTGCGCGTAGCCCCTTCCCTGCGGTGGCCGAGCTGGTCTGCAACGCTTTGGATGCGGATGCGTGCACCCACGTGGCAGCGATCGAGCGCGGCGACGCCGTGCACTCGTTCGCCATCGCGAGCCACGTGTGGGCGGCGGTGGATCGGTCGGCACTGGTCACGAAGCCTCCCACGGGGGCACCCGCATGGGCGCGATGGGTCGCGTCGCCGGCCAGCGATCGCGTCGTCGGTTGCTCGACGAGTACGAAAGGCCTCACGCTCAGAAGCATCGGTGAGGCTGGCCCCACGGAGTTGGGAGGATCAACCCGGGTGGTACACTCACAGCGGATGGCGTGGGTGACCGTTGAGGTATCAGCGAAGCTCCTGAACCCGCCACCAGCCTGCGCATGCTGTGGGACTGGAACGGGGAGTTACCAGGGCGTCTCGCTCGCGAAGACCCGCGGGACGCGCGTCGTGCGAGTCACGTCGTCACAGCAATGGACGTTCCCCTGCTGCGATCGTTGCTTGCTCCATGGAAACACGTGGAAGCCCGTGAGCGCGATCGTTGTCGAAGTCGTGGTCGCCTGGATCTTCGCCGCCGCTGTGATCTGGGCGAGTCCGCCGTTGGGTGTGACTCTCGGTGGACTCACGTCGATCGTGATCATCATCCTTGGCTATCGGCGACGAGAGCGAGCGAAGGCGCTGCGAACGCCGAACTGTTCGCATTACCTTCTGCCGGTTCTCTACCTGAGCTACTACGGCTCCATCCATCGTTTCGCATTCTCGTCGCAGTCCTATGCCGTCGCCTTCGCCCGCGCGAACGTGAAGAAGCTTGTCAACGTGGACCCGCACCTCCAACAGTTGCTGGTCGCAGGATCGACCCGTACAGGTGGCGTCCCGTGAGCGCGAGAGCAGGCGTGCGTGCGCGAAGGCCTTGAGAGCAGCGAGGATTCGGCTTGCAGTCGGTTCACGCGGCGGTTGCTCGCGTGATAACAATGGCCGCTGACAGTTTCGATCGAGGGAGTGCACAATGGCATACGTAGCGGAAATCAGCCGAACCAATCCTACCTGCCTGCTGTTCTTGATCGATCAGTCAGGGTCGATGGCCGACCCAGTGGGTGGGACCGGGGAGTCGCAGAAGAAGAAGGCCGAAGCAGTCGCCGATGCGACCAACCGCCTTCTTCAATCGATCGTCCTGCGGTGCGCCAAAGAAGAGGGCATCCGCGATTATTTCCATGTCGGTGTTCTGGGATACGGCGTGCAGGTTGCTTCGGCGTTCGGCGGGGCGCTCGCCGGGAGGGACCTCGTCCCAATCAGCGAGATCGGGAACTCACCCGCTCGGCTCGATGAAAGAACGCGCGAGCGCGAGGACGGGGCCGGCGGAATCGTGAAGGAGAAGTTTCGCTTTCCGATCTGGTTCGAGCCGGTTGCCAACGGCGGCACGCCGATGTCCCAAGCGCTCTCGCGTGCGCGCGAGATCATCGATGGCTGGCTTCGCCAGCATCCCGAATGCTACCCGCCGATCGTCGTGAACATCACCGACGGCGAATCGACCGACGGCGACGCGAGTGGTCCAGCCCGGAACCTGCGCCAACTCAAGAGCAGCGACGGCGAAGTCTTGCTTCTCAACGTGCACATGTCGTCGACCCGCGCGACTCCGATCGAATACCCGGATTCAGATGCGGCACTGCCCGATCAGTTCGCGAAGCTTTTGTACGAGATGTCGAGCATCCTGACTTCCGGGATGAGAGCCGCAGCGCAGCAGGAAGGCATCAACACCTCCGACGCCACACGCGGATTCGTGTTCAACGCGGACATGGTTTCGATGATCAAGTTCCTGAACATCGGAACGCGCCCAAGTAACCTTCGCTAGACTTTCCGACCGTGGAGATCAACGCCGAGTCCTTCTGGCTCCAGAAGGCAGGTTGCAGCGCCGCCGAATACGAGGATGCCTTCTACCCCGAGGGCGTCACACGATCGTCTCAGCAGACGTTTCGTTTCGCAGTGGCCGACGGTGCGACGGATAGTTCGTTCTCGGGAATCTGGGCGCGTCTCCTCGTGAAGGCGTTCGTCGACGGTCCCCATGAGCCCGAGGAGATCGAGCAGCTTCTCGCCGATGCTCGACCACGCTGGGAACAGCAAGTTGGACAGCGGCAGCTTCCTTGGTACGCGGAGCAGAAGGCGCAGGCCGGGGCATTCTCGTCATTGCTTGGTCTGATGATTCGCGAGACGGACGCGGGACGTAGCGAGTGGCAAGCAATCGCAGTTGGTGATTCCTGTCTGGTGCAGGTTCGCAACGAGAAGGCGATCGTCAAGTTCCCGATCGAGCACTCGTCGCACTTCGACTCGATGCCGTTCCTGCTGGCGACCACTTCGTCTTTTAACAGCAAGGTCCGCGAGAACCTCGCCGTGGCGCGAGGTGACATCCAGCCAGACGACGCGATGTATCTCATGACGGATGCACTCGCCTGCTGGTTCATGGCTACGGACGAACGGGGGCACGCGCCGTGGCTCGCGTTGCGCGACCTCAATACCGGAGATCAACGAGAGTCGTTCGCCGAGATGATTGATCGTCTCCGGACCCAGCACGAGTTGAGAAATGACGACTGCACATTGATGCGGATCGACATCTTCTAGGCCAACGTCCGAATGTCTTTGCCAACCGACGCGGACTATCAAGAGGCCATCCAGAGTCCCCGCCAGGTATTTCACGATCCCGAGCTTCAGGGCGGTCAGCCAGAGGTCATGAGCGCGGCGCTCCCGTTACCGAAGGCGAGATCTGGGAACTTTGCAGTCGCGTTCAGAATGGACTGCGGCCAGCGATCGTGGGCAGTGAAGTGTTTCACCCGCGCGCTCCACCCAGATCTGCAAGCTCGTTATACGGAGATCAGCAAGCATCTAGCGGCGACGCGACTTCCCTACGCTGTCGGCTTCACGTTCCAGCCGCAGGGGATCAGAGTGCGGTCGGAATGGCTTCCGATCCTGAAGATGGAGTGGATCCACGGCGACTCGTTGGTAAAGCACATCGAACAGAATCTTCGCAACCCGGCGGCATTGATCAACCTCGCCACGCGCTGGATCGAGATGGTTCGCGCGCTCCAACAAGCGGGCATCTCGCATGGCGATCTCCAGCATGGAAACGTGCTCGTGATCGGTGGAGGACTTCGCCTCATCGACTACGACGGCATGTTCGTGCCTGCGCTGGCGGGACGACCGAGCCACGAGAAGGGGCACGAGAACTACCAACATCCACTCCGAGAGACCGACTTCGGGCCGGGCCTGGACAACTTCTCGGCGTGGGTGATCTTGCTTTCGATTCTCGCGGTAGCCTACGAACCGCAGCTTTGGGCGAAGTTCAGAGGTGGCGACGAGTGCCTGCTCTTTCGGAAGCGCGACTTCTTGGAGCCGGACCGTTCTGTCCTAATTCAAGCCCTTCTCGATTCACGCGAGCAACGGATTCAGTCGCTCGCCTCGCTCTTTCGCACTCTCATCTACTTGCCGCCGCACCAGGTTCCATCGCTCGATGGTCAGTTCATTCCGTCGGCACCGGCCACGACGCAAGTTGCGTCGAATACGAACGCGAGCTGGATCTCGGATCATCTTCCAAGGGAGGCGCCTCGGGGATCCACCGCTGCCACCGTCATTTCTGATGCTCCACCGGAGGCTTCATGGGTGCTCGACTTCGTCGAGCCGGCAACCCAGGCCCAACCCAGTTTCGCCCAGCGCGCACACCTCGAGAGGTTCACCGCTGCGCTCACGTTCCTGTTGGGGGCTTTCGTGCTCTTTGGCGTTCTCCGAGGCTTTTCCCCGCCGGTCGTTCTTGCTTCTGTTCCAATCCTACTTCTTGGGAATGCGGCAGTCTGGTTCGTGCGCTATCGCGCGGACGCCACCGTCAAGCTACGAGGTGAGCGGATCAGCCAGTTGAAACAGGTCGAACACGAGTTCGCCGAGTTTGAGACGAAGCTCAGGGCCTTCGCTGACGAACAGCGTCGCTCCAACGTCGATGGAGCGACCGAACACGCGGCATTGCGCAAAGCCCAACAAGCGACTGAGAAGAGGCTTGCGACAGAGCTGGAAGTACCGCGGCGAGAGTGTCGGCGTGAAATGGACGGACTCAGATCCCAACGTGCCGACCTCGATCAACGACAGCTCGTAGCGCTTCAGAGAATACAGGGCGGGTCCGGTGCGAGACTGGCGAGGGTTGGCCAGCAGATCGCCGGCATCGCGCAGGCTGAGTCGAGCGAGCTCGCGCGCGAGCTGAACTCGTTACAACAGCAGCATCTCTCTTCGGCCCTTCGAACAGCCTCCCTTGACCGCGCGGAGATTCCCGGAATCAAGGACGGCTTGAAAGCGAAGTTGAAGGCGCATGGATTCAATTGCGCCGCTGATGTCGAACGAATCGCGTACGTCAAGGTCGAGGGCATCGGCGAGAAGAAGACCGCCGCCCTCTTGGCGTGGCGCTCGGTGATAGAACACCGCGCCCGCGCGAGCATTCCAAGGACGCTGCCCGCTGCACAGTCAGCCGCGATTCATTCGAAGTAT
>VBLP01000062.1:0-7226 GCA_005887925.1 Deltaproteobacteria bacterium
TGTGGACGGACAGCCTGTCGAATCGCGTGCTGCTCCCGCCGGCGCGGCGCGTGGCTGCGGTTCAGAACACGAACTCGTAACTGCAGGCGCTGTCGCCCTTCGCGCGGCAGCGCTTCTCGACCAGCACGTTATCGCGGTACAGGCCGGTGAGCTTGCCGGCGCCCAGGAACACGCCCATCTGCAGCTGACACGGTATGATCGTCGTATCGGTGACGGTCACCGTGGCGCCCACGACCTCCGGGCTCAGGAGCCCGGCGTCGCTGCCGATCACGCACTCGCTGTAGGCGCCACAGATGAAGCGCACCAGGTCCGCTCCGTTCTTGAGGTCGATCGCAGCCCGCACGTTCGCCGGAGGGATCCCGAGGATCGACATGTACTGGGGAAAGATCTCGTAGCCGATCCGGCGCAGCGTGCCGGTCAGGACGGTCATCGCGAACGGCTCGAGGATCGCGCACCACGTGTCGTTTGCGGGGATGAACAGATCGGCGCGATTCAGGTCGTAGGACTGCTCGATCTTGTCCGCGATCGCCAGAGCGGTCTGGACCTCTTGCGTCTTCTTGAAGATCGACGAACGCAGCGCCCGTATCTCGGCGAGCACGAACGGGGCTTGAATCCTCGCGGTCAAGCTCTTGCGATCCGAAGGATAGTACATGCCAACTCCCCGGGTGAAGGAACTCTACACGATGCACAAATCGGGCGAAAGCGCCAACGCTGCGAGCTGACGCATTCATGGAACAGCTGTTTTTCAGGCCGGACCGAAAAATCTGCCGGAAAATCTGCCGACGGCGACCCAGCCGCGAGCCCATCGGTCGAAGCATCCATCCGGTCATGGCAGCGTCACGGCCATATTCATGACGATCTTCCTGCGCTCGGCGTGCGCGACGCGGAGCTCGAGATAACTCGAGAAGTAGTCCTCGCGGCGGAGCTCGAGCCGGTGTGTGCCCGGCCCGACTGCCACGCCGCCACCGAGCGCATCGAGCGGCGCGATGAACCGCCCGTCGATGTAGAGCTGCGCATCGCGGACATTGCTCTTGAGATAGAGGATCGCGTCATCGGACGTCACGCGGCTCGCTTGGGCTCCTGCCCCGCAGGCCGTGAGCCAGCTCACCACCAGCCACGCCCGAGTCACGGCGCACCGGCCATCGCGGCTTCGATCAGATCACCGACAATCTTCACCGTCACCATGGTGTCCGTCGCCGGAGGCTTCTTCACGATCGACGCTATCCGATCGATCGACTCGCCGGTAGCCACGCCGATCACCCAGCCCGACGGCGAGACGTGGCGTAATGTCGCACGCGATACACCGCGCGCGCCGAGCAGGTGCTTGAGCTCGGCCTGCACGAGCGTCCACGGTGTGGCCCGCGCGAGCCGGATCAGCACGATGCCAGGCTCGCCGGGCGGCGTGTCATCGCCGGTGAACGCCGGCGGCTGCGCCAGGCTCTGCGCCGGCTGCGGCAGCACGTCGGCGGTCGCCGCGACCAGCGCGCGATCGATCGCATAACCGACGACGCCCGGATCGGTGCCGCGCGATGCCGACACGGCTGTTCCCTGCCCCAGCACCTTGTGCGCCTTGCGATCGATCAGCCGCACGCGCGCCGTGATCAGCATTCCGTTGGCGGCGATGCCGCGCAGCGGCACCGGCGGGCCGACGGTGATCGCGGCGACCGCCGCGAGATCGGCCTTGGCCTCGGCGGCCAGCGCCTCGGCGGTATCGTCCTCGAGCGGCAGCTCGCCGTCGGGCCGCGCGGCCGGACCCGACGCCGGCGCACGCTTGATCACCAGGTTCCGGGCGTGGTCACGCGCAGCAGCACGGTCACGCTCTGCGCGGTCGCGGCGGGTACGTTCGCGGCGGGCGCCTCGCCGGCGTCGCGGGCGGCGATGTTGAGCTCGGCGAGTCGCGCCCGGAGCTTGTCGCGATCGATACGCACCGATACCGACACCTGCTTACGGTCGTCGGTGACCGCCTCTCGCGTCACGCTGAATCGCGTCACCCACAGCCGCGCGTGCCCGAGCAGCTCGCGGTCGATCACCGGCTTGTTCTGGCGCCGCACGTCGGCATCGACCAGCTCGCCCAGCGCTTGCGACACCGCCCTGGCAAATGCCTCGTCGAGCGCCGCGACCCGGGCGTCCGCCGCGGCCGCATCGGCGTCGCCGTCGGCCTGATACGCCACGACATCGTCGGCTCGCCCCACCCGGCTCGCCGCGACGAGCCCAGCGGCAACGGTGACGACAAAGACAAACTTCTTCACCGCGCGGGAGCGTAGCAAACCGCGACCGCGACCGCCTCGTCCCGGCGGCTCCACGGGCCCGCTCAAATTGCTGATCGCGCCGGCCCGGGCCGACCGGGCGGTCACCCGCGGCGCGCTGCCGGCCCATGCCGGGACGTCGCTGACCCACAGTGTCGCGGCCGCGACGCCGGCCACGGTCCAGCCGATCGCCGGTCGCGCGGCGACGCCCTCGACGACGACCACCGGAGGGCCGCGATCGCCGGTGGGTGGCAGCGCGCGGGGTCCGGCCAGGGCGACCCGGATCGCCTCGAGCGGCACGGCGAGCGTGACGCGCCAGCTGCCATCGGTCTCGGGCTCGGCGGCGACGGTGATCGCGGCCGCGACCGCGGCGTCGATCCGCCCCCGGAGCGCGGTGCCCGCGGCGTTCGCGGCATCTCCGAGCCGGTCCGCCAGCGTGCCTCCGGCGGCGAGCGGCAGCGACCCGAGGGCGGCGGCGATCCGCTGCCGGGCGGCCTCCTCGGCGCGCCGCCGCGAGGTCCCCAGCGCGACGGCCGGCGACGGCGCGTGGCGATCGGCGATCCCGGTGCCGCCCGCGATCACCCGGCCGGCCGCCCAGTCGACCTGGGCCGCCTCGCCGGGGCGCTCGGCCACCGCGGTCGGGGCGTCCGCGAGGGCGGCAACGACGGCGAACGCAGCGAGGCCGGCCGGCCGGGGCATGCCCTATTGTACGACGCGGTCCGGCGAATTCCGGCCGATCAGCCCGCCAGCGCGGCGAACACGCCGGCCCCGACCAGCGCGAGCGCCCACAGCCAGTCGAGGTTGAACCACGCGCGCCGGAGCAGCGCCAGGCCGAGCTTGTGATAGACCACGAGCGCGACCAGCCCGGCGACCGCCAGCATCGCGGCGGTGTGGGCCACCGTCGCGGCGGCGTAGTCGAGCGGCCCCGACAGCATCACCCCGGCGTCGGCGTGGCACGACGGCCGGGCGGCATCGACGACGAACAGCGGCGCGAGCATCAGCCCGGCGCCGTGCGCCGTCGCCATGAGGAACGACCACGCCGTCAGATCGCGGAAGCCGACGCGCATGCCGACCCAGCGCGGATGGCGGTGGCGGAACAGCCGGGACAGCCCGAAGCCGATCAGGATCGCCGCGGTCACCCAGCGCAGCGCGGTCAGCGGCACGCTGGCGCGCCCGACCGCGACGACGACGAGCGCCAGCGCGATCGCCAGCGCGTGGCCGAGCGCGATCGGCGGCAGCGCACCGACCACCGCGCTGCCGCGCCGCTCCTGCAGGCCGCGCGACACCGCGAACAGCCAGCCCATGCCCGGGTTCACGCCGTGCCACGCGCCGAGCGCGATCAGCGTGATCCACGGCCAGCTCATGGGTAGCAGTACGAGTCCGACGACGCGTCGCCGCCCTCGAGCCGCACCTGGTGCGGCCGCCGCTTGCCGAAGTCGACGAGGAACTTCGGATCGATCGCCATGCCGCCGCCGGGGTTGACGTCGATCTTGGTCATCCAGCCCGCGACGCCGTCGGGATAGAACTGCTTGTCCCACGCGGCGTACAGCGAGCTGGTCAGGTAGACGCGCTTGCCGTCGCGGCTGATCTCGACCATCTGCGGGCCGCCGGTCAGCGGGCCGGTCTTGGGGTGCGCGGTGCGGTCGACGATGCCGCCGATCTTGACCGAGCCGACCTCGCGCGGCTTGCGCGGGTCGGACACGTCGTACTGCTTGAGCTCGCCGGTCCCCCAGCACGATACATAGAGGAAGCGGTCGTCGAGCGACAGGTTGAGATCGCTGACCAGCGGCGGCACGGCCCCGAAGCCCTGCAGCATCGGCGGCAGCTTGGCCGGGTCGGCCGGCACCGCCGGGATCGTGATCGTCTTCTCGATCTTCCAGCTCTCGCCGTCGCGATACCAGGTCCAGATCGAGGCCGACAGATCGGCGACGCTGACCACCACGCCCATGAAGCCGAACGTCTTGGTCGGATCGTGGGCCGGCCGGAGCTCGAGCGCCATCTGGTGCTCGTCGCCGATGTCGAGCACCTGGACGTGCCGGCGCCGCCGCAGGTCCCAGACGTGGAGCCGGTGGCCGTACTTCTTGCCGAGCAGGAGCTCGGGGTTGAGGCCGCCCTCGACCATCTTCGGCGTGCCCCACTCGCTCGAGAGCAGCGTGTCGTAGCCGAGGTGCCACCAGAAGTCGTAGGCGAGCTCCTGCGGGCCGCGATCGACCTCCCAGCGCCCGCGCACGTCGAAGCTCTCGCAGTCGAGGATGAAGATGCCGCCGGGGCCGTCGCCCTCGGGGTTACCCAGCGCGTTGACGTAGAGCCCGTCGGGGCCGCAGTGGATCGTGTGCGGCCGCGAGTAGCCCGCGCGGTGCGCGATCTCGTGCGGCTCGATCGTCTTGACCAGGCTCGGCTTCTTCGGGTTCGGCTTGGTGTCGAACACGTAGATCCGCGACGAGCGCAGGCCGGGGACCAGCAGGTAGCGCCGCTCGACGTGCGGGTTGGGCGCCCACGGACACAGCGACGCGCTGCACGCGTTCCATCCGAAATGATGGAGCTCGTCGCCGGCGTTGGGCGCCTCGATCGTCGTCGCGATCGTGCCGTAGCCGGCCGACGCCGGATCGAGGTCGACCACGGTCAGCGCGTCGGCGCCACCGCCGCGCTCGCCCAGCGATCCCGCCGGATCGATCGCGACGACATAGGCCAGCTTCTCGGGCGGCGCCTCGGTCGCGAGGCGAGCCGAGGGATAGAAGGAGGGATCGGGCCGTAGCGTCATGGGGAGCCTCCGGGAGGGATAGTATCGGTGGTCCGTTATCGCGGAGGGCGATCGGGTGCCGCAGAATGCCGCGTGTTGCTGCACCTTCGCTCGGCCACTCCCGGTTGCCACGGATTGCTCCCAGTATTCCTTACATAGGTCGCAAAGTTCTCACTACCACTTACAAAAGAGGCCACCGAGAGATCCATCGATCGTCGCGCAGATGCTATCGTTGCTGCCGTGGATCCGGTTGTCTGGATGTCGGAGCCCTTGCTACGCCCGCTCCGCGCACGCCTCGCTTCGCGCCGGCTCGACCTCGCCTCCCGAGCGATTTTCGTGAGCTCTCCGCAGGAGTTCCAGGACGCGATGCGGGGTGCCGACAAGGTGGCGTTCCTGGACCGCACGACGATTCCGCTCGCGGTGCCGATACCGGATATCGCGCCGCCCGGCCCGGTGGTCGCGATCTGCGACGAGCCGCTCACCACCGCGATCAGCTGGCTCCAGCCCCATCCGTGGATCTCCCACGTGCTGAACGACACGATGCTCGAGCACCCGATCGCCGACGAGCATCTCGACCACGTGACCCGAGCCTTGAGCGCCGGCAGCAAGCCGAGGCTTCTGGACTGGCTTGGGCCCCACGCCAACGGCCGGCGCATCCGCCTCACGCACGCCAGCAGCCGCGCGATGCGGCTGGAGAAGATGAGCGAGTTCTTCGACGCGAACAACGTCGGATCGCGCACGCTGCAGCTGCTGCGCGACGCCGCCGAGGAGCTGCTCACCAACGCGTTCTACGACGCTCCCGTCGCCGCCGGCGCGCTCAAGAAGCCGGTGTCGCGGACCCAGGACATCTCGCTGCCCGACGACAGCGCCTGCGACCTGGCCTACGCCTGCCGCGAGGACCTGGCGGTCGTGCGGGTGCGCGACCCGTTCGGCTCGCTGTCGCGGCGGCGGCTGGTCGAGGTGCTGAGCCGCTGCGCGCGGTCGGACATGCAGGTCGAGGTCGACGAGACCATGGGCGGCGCGGGGCTCGGGATGTGGCGGATCTTCTCGGGCGCCTCGTTCGTGGCGATCGTGGTAGTCAAGAATCGCCGCACCGAGATCCTGGTCGGCATCGCCAAGCGCGCCGGGGCCGGCCCGCGCCCGTTCGCCTTTCACCTGTTCTTCAGCGACATCGGCAAGCGCCGGTTCTGGAGGCTGGCGGATGACGAATCCAACAAGCTCACCGTCAACAAGTCCGTGACGATCGTCTCCAGCTCGAAGTAGGACCCGAACCAGATCGAAAACGAAATAGAAACGATGCCCCGAGACCC
Organism: Deltaproteobacteria bacterium; assembly: GCA_005887925.1. Classification (GTDB taxonomy): domain Bacteria; phylum Myxococcota_A; class Polyangia; order Haliangiales; family Haliangiaceae; genus JABFXX01. Next base: position 6,297 of record VBLP01000062.1, read on the forward strand.
AAAACCGACCGGCACTGCAATCACTCGCCCCAAGGCGGGCGTCGACGTCATCACCTCGGGTGATGCGGCGCTCGTGAACGTCGCGGGCCTGGTCGACGAGCACTTCGCCGGCTTCGGCAACCTGGGCGAGGCCAAGACCGTGGTCATCAACGTCTCGGGCATGACCCGGATGACCTCGTTCGGCGTGCGGCAGTGGCTGCGCGGCATGGACGCCCTGCCCAAGTCGATCACCGAGCTCTACCTCCTGGGCTGCCCGACGTTCTTCGTCGACCAGCTCAACATGGTGCTGAACTTCGGCGGCGCGGCCCAGATCCTCACGGTCGTGGCGCCGTACACCTGTCCGTCGTGCGGCGTCGAGTCCGGCGAGACGATCGACGTGCTCACCGAGCGCGCCGCGCTGGCCCGCGGCGGTGTTTCGGAAAAGGAATGCGCGCGCTGCGGCGGCAAGCTCGAGTTCGACGAGACGCCGGAGAGCTACTTCTCGTTCGTCACCAAGTACGCGGCGTCGAGCATCCAGCCGGTCGCCGCGCAGCTCCTGGCCGCGCACGGCCTGTACACCGCGACCGACTCGGTCGGCGAGAAGCCGCCGCGCATCATCAAGCTCGTCCACGGCTCGGTGACGTACTTCCGGATCATCGGCACGATCGGCTCGATGTTCCGCGCCCGGCCGTTCCTGGTCGGCGCCGAGGGCGAGGTGGTGATCGATCTCGCCGAGGTCGAGCGCTTCGATCCGCTCGGTCACCGCGAGTGGCGGCGCCTGCTCAAGACCCTCGCGGCGCAGGTCCCGGCGGTGACGCTGGTCGACGTCAACGAGTCGCTGCTGACCCACGCCAGCGATAGCTTCAACCTGGCGCGCAACATCGCGGTGTGGTCGGTGCTCGTGCCGTATCACTGCCTCGAGTGCGGCCGCACCTCGCCGCACAGCCAGCT
>VBLP01000062.1:7264-35851 GCA_005887925.1 Deltaproteobacteria bacterium
TCGCCAGCGTGCTGACCCCGCTGCAGAAGGCGAACGCGCCGACCCCGGCGGCGAGCGCGAAGCTGATCGCGCAGCGCGACGAGGTCCTGTCGCGCGCGCTCGCCGATGCCAACGCGGCGCAGGCCGGCGAGAGCGCCACCGCGTCGCTGTCGACCGACGACACCATCCTGGGCAAGTACAAGATCGTCCGCCGGCTGTCCGCGGGCGGCATGGCCGAGGTGTTCCTCGCCAAGCAGGTCGGCATCGGCGGCTTCGAGAAGCCGGTGGCGCTCAAGCTGATCCAGCGCCAGCTGCTCGAGACCCGGCACCTGGCGATCGACATGTTCCTCAACGAGGCCAAGATCGCGGGGCGCCTGACCCACCCCAACATCGTCCAGGTGCTCGACGTCGGCGAGGTCGGCGGCGCGCTGTACCTCGCGATGGAGTACGTGCGCGGCCGCGACCTGCGCGACGTGGTCAAGAAGCTGCGCGCGAGCCGCGCCATGATGCCGCTGGGCGACGCGTGCTACGTGGTCCGCGAGGTCGCCCAGGCGCTGCACCACGCGTACTGGTCGACCGACATGGCCGGCAAGCGGCTCGCCGTCGTCCACCGCGTCAAGCTGCTCGACTTCGGCGTCGCGATGTCGTCGGTCACCGAGCAGACCGAGACGATGATCGTCGGCAAGTGGCTGTACATGTCGCCCGAGCACACCAAGAACCAGCAGATCGACCACCGCTCCGATCTGTTCTCGCTCGGCGTGATCCTGTACCTGCTGTGCACCGGCAAGATGCCGTTCGGCGGCACCACGCCCAAGGAGATCGTCCGCAAGATCCGGTCGGGCCTGTACAAGCCGCTGCAGGAGTGCGCGCCCGACATCCCGGAGGGCCTGGCGGTGCTCGTCGGCCGGATGCTCGCGCCCGATCCGGAGGACCGCCCGCAGTCAGGCCGCGAGGTCGTCGCGGCGCTGACCGAGGTCACCCGGAGCTACGGCATCGAGAGCTCGGCCGCCAACGTCGCGAGCTTCATCGCGCAGCTGTTCCCCGACGAGCGTCGCGAGTCCGCGATCATGGAGATCGTGCGCGCTCCCGGGCCGTCGGAGGAGATCGAGTCGTTCGCCACCGACGCGGCGGCCACCAAGGTCGGCGTCGGATCGGGCCCCAAGCAGGTGCAGCCGTCGGTGCTCGACGATCGCTCGCCGAGCGGACTGTCGCCCAGCCCGCTGTCACCCAGCCCGCTGATGCCCGGCTCGGGCTCGACTCCGCACCACCTGCACACCTCGTCGAGCGGCTTCGTGTCCGCCGACATCTCGACCTCGTATCCGCGCCGGTCGACGCATGACGTCATCACGGCGAGCAAGAGCAAGCAGGAGATCGCACCGCGGCTTCCCAACGCCGGGACGAGCGCGTGGGAGATCCGGCGCCTGCTGATCGTCATCACGATCGTGCTGCTCGCGATCGCGACGTACCTGCTCGTTCGCCCGAGGTAGCGACGTAGCGCGGATCAGCCTTTGGTCTTGGCCCCGGCGGAGCCGACCAGCTCCTTGATCTGCTCCTCGAGCCACTGGCGCAGCCGCTCGCCGTCGGCGCCCGTCGCCGGCCCGAGCCAGCCGCCGAACACGACCGGAACCGTCCCGTCGGGCTTGATCAGCAAGACGATCGGCAGCCCGTCCCAGCCTTCGATCTCGGGCGGCATCGCTTGGGCCCAGGTCTCGGGAGTGCACGGCACCTGGATCTGCTCCCACGTGATCTGATGCTTGACCCGGAAGGCCTCGAGCTGGGTGTTGTTGATCTTCTCGTCGTCGTTCAGGTCGTAGGCGACGCCGAACATCTCGAGCCCCTGCGCGTGATACGTGGCATAGAGCTGCCGGAAGAACGGATAGGCGTCATTGCACGACGAACACCACGTCGCGAAGATGATCGCCATTGTCGGCTTGCCCTTGTACTTGTCGAACCCGCGCAGCGTGACCGTCGTCTTGCCTTCCTTGAGGTGCACCTTGTTGGCGAGCGTGAAGTCGTCGGACCGCTTCGCGGTGAACCGCTCGTTCCACACGTTCTGCAGGCTCATGATGCCGGACATCGAGTTGCCGTCCGCGGCGACGTCGGCCAGCACGAGGTTGGCGGCGTTGCCGTTGAAGGTCGACAGGCCGAGCTTGGCGCCGCCACCGCTGGGCTGAAGATTGCCGGCGAGGAACCGGACGTCGCCGAGCATGCCGGGCTTGATGTAGCCGCGGACCACACCGTCGGGTCCCTGCTCGAACCTGCCCTTGCCCTCCTTGTGCGGATCTGCGGCGGGCACCGGCACCGCCAGGAAGTTGCGCACGACCGCGCCCCACAGCGGCGTATCGCGGGTCCAGGTGCCCTCGAGGTTCTTGTTCCCCGGCCGGAGCTGGGCCTCGATCATCGAGGTGTAGGCCCACGGTCCCGTGATCGTGATCTCATTATCTCGCCACTCGGCCTGGAAATCGGCCGTCTCGTCTCCGTTCACGACATAGGCCCGACCATTTTGTCCGACCGGTGGAACGTGCAGAAAGAACGGCAGCTCGCCGACGCCGTCGTAGGCCAGCCGGGCGCGATACCAGGTGCCCGGCTCGGCGGGCGGCTGCCTGGCGGCGCGCGCCGGAGCGGTCGGCGGCGTCGTCGGTGGTGGCGAGCTCTCCTTGCATCCCGCGGAGACCATCAGAGCGACAACCAGGAGTGCGCGCGAAACGCGACCAGACGCGCCGGAGACCATACGCAACAGTAGCTCAGATCCACCACCGCGCGGTAGAGCGCCGCGACGGCCGCGTGCCGGATGCGTGTTAGAAGCGACAGACGTGTGCGCGCTGCAGCACAGATGACCATGGCTGGCGCTCGAGGACGATTCTGTCGCTATGCGTTGTGACCGCCACTCGCCAGACTTCGTGCTTGGTAAACGTGACGCGGCGTGAAACACTCACAGGGTTCCATGATGCACAGAAGGTGCGCACTCGTTGTCGTCCTGGCCGGCGCGTGCTCCGCCGACCCTCCTCCACCTCCGGTCGACCTGTGCGACAGCACGGTGGCGAGCAAGGTGGTCACGGCCGGCTCCGCCCAGCTCGGGCTCGGCGATGACTGCGCGCCCGTCGCCGAGGGCCAGCAGGTCGGCCTGGTGTGCGGCACCCAGGGCGGCACGATGTTCCTGGTCAACGCGCGCGTCCAGGACCTGGACATCACGGCCCAGCACCAGGGCGCGGTCGACTTCACCGCGATCGGGCCGGGCGGCGCGAACCTGACCGCGGTGTCGATCGGCTGCCGCGTGCGCGACTTCACGATGGCCAGCGACGGCACGATGCAGCTGAGGACCGCGTACGGGCTGCAGCTCGATCCCGAGGCCCTGCAGACGCTCCAGCTCGAGGGCGCCAGCATCCAGATCACCGCCAAGGTCCGCGACCACCTGGGCCAGCAGGCGACCGACACGCGCACCATCGTGGCGCACCTGCCACCCGCCTGCGCGCCGTAGCGCAGCGCCGGAGCGCTAGAACGTCACCGTCAGGTCCTGGTCCGCCACCGTCACCGCGCGCGTGGCGCGGGTCGCGCCGGCACCGACATACTCGACGGTGTAACGACCCGGGGCGAGCGTGCAGTCGGCCGGGACCGCGATCGCCGTGCAGTGCGGTGCGCCGGACACCGTGGCCTTGCCATCGGCCGCCGCCTCGATGCGCAGCATCGCCCCCTCGACGAGCGTGCCGCCCTTCTCGATCACGCGGTCGCCGCGCGCCGGGGTGAACGGCGGGATCACCAGCGGCACGTGGTGCGGCATGGTCAGCGCGAAGCGCTGCTCGCGGCCGGCCTCGACCAGGAGCTCGGCCGGGGTGTACGTGCGGTCCGCCGGCGCGGTGTGGTCGATCCCACGGGGGAGGCCCCCCGCCCCGCCGGCGGAGCCGTCGGGGTCCCCACCCCCCGCGCTCGGCTCACGCCGATCGATCTGGATCACCTGGGCGCCGGGCGGCGTCGACACGAAGCGCACGCGCACCATGTCGTCGGAGACCTCGAGGTGCTGGACGATCTGCCTCCGCTCACCGGGCGCGGGGACCTCGACGTACGCGATCGCATCGCGATAGCCGGCGCGCCTGAGCACGATCGAGACCTCCGCGCCCGGCGCGAGCGACGTCAGCGCGATCGGCGTCGTACCGACCTGCTTGCCGGCGATCTCGAGCGCGGCGCCGGTCGGCTCGGAGTCGACCTCGACCACCGGGGCGCGCGGCGCGAGCTCGAGCGTCAGCTCGTTGACCCCGTCGCGCGGCTGCACGACGACCTGCTGGGGCTGATAGCCGTCGAGCCGCGCCACCACCGTGTAGCTCTTGCCGATCTCGAGACCGTCGACGGCGAGCGTCCCCGAGGCGGCGCTGCCGAGGCCGCGGCCGTCGACCTCGATCGCGGCGCCCCGCGGGATCGTGGTGAACACGACGCGCGCCGGCCGGGCGGTGTCGAACAGGCGCGGCCACGCGGCGACCCCGATCAGCACGAGCGCGGCCGCGATCGCGGCGACCAGGCCCGCGACGAGCACGCGGGCTCGCGACGCCGGGCGATCCGGCCGCTGCAGCCGGGCGAACCGCCGCTCGCCGGGCGCGCCGCGCGAACCACTCCCCGCCAGCCGCTCGGTGACGTCGATGTGCTCGAGGAAGAACCCGATGTGGTCGAGCCGCGCCTCGGGGAACTCGAGATCGAAGGTGCACACCACCTCGGTCGCGATGCCCGCCGCGACGTGGAACTGGATCCCGGTCGCCAGGCTCGCCATCATGAACAGGCCGATCCCCGCGCCGCCGGCCCGCCGGTCGACCGGCTGCTCGGCGTGGAGGCACTTGTGCAGGACGCGCAGCACCGCGTCGCGCTCGAGGCTGCCGAACGCATCGCGCACCGACACCGCGAACTGCCGGCCATCGTAGGCGTACTGCACGACCACGACGTGCTCGGTGCGCAGCGAGATCCGCGTCCGGGTCGGGACGCCGGCGAAGATCGGCGCGCCGTGCTCGTCGACCGGCGCGTCGTACAGCGCGTTCATCACCATCTCGTCGACGCACTGCTCGATCGCCTCGCGCGCCCGGCGCGGCACGCCGATCAGCTCGGCGAACTCGGCGATCTGCGACATGCACACCGCCTTCTCGTGGAAATCGCCGACCAGCTGCGCGTGGACCTGCACGCCCCACATCACCATCTTCTCGAGACCGAACACGTCGCCGGTGAGCGCTCGCATCGCCATCGCCGACAGCGTGCGGGCCTCGAAATCCTCGGCGACCATGACCGCGGTGACGCGGGGGGACGCCTGCATGAGGTCGACCACGTCCCCGAGCCGCACGCGCGGCAGCACCGCGATCACCTGGCAGTCGCCGGTCAGGCGCGGCAAGAGCGCGCGCAGCGCGGCGAGCTCGCCGTCGCAGTGCACCACGCACAGCGCGGCGCCCAGCTGGTCGGGACCGAGCGCATCGAGCGCATCATGGAGCTCGACCGCGCCGCCCGCGACCCGCAGGGCCAGTGCGAGCTGCTTGGCGAGCCCCTTGTCGGGCGAGACGGCGACGATTCGCCCCGCGAGCATGGTGTAGAATCGTAGCGTACCGCATTCTACCTGCCGTCGTGGCGGCTACGGCGCCGAGCAGGTCCCGAGATAACCATCGGGCGGGGCCCCGCAGCTGGTGTGACACGCGTAGCAGCGCGGCTCGTTGTCGGTGACCACCGCGCGGCCGGCGTCGACCTTCTGCCAGTGCCAGTCGAGCGTCGCGGCCGAGCTGCCGGCGGCGAGCTTGACCATCACGGTCCAGCCCTTGATCGGCCCGCTGCAGGTGTCGTCGGACAGGTCGTGCTCCTCCTTGAGGACCACCGCGCCGGTCGGGAACGGATGATCGCGCATCTGGTAGGGCTCCGCCGCGGCCGGATCGGCGAACACCAGGACGTGGTTCAGATCGTGATCGGGGCTCGATCGGCGCGGCCTGACCTGGAGGTAGCTCGATGCGTAACCGGCGGGAAACAGCGACGTGTCCTCCGCACCGCCGCCGCACGCGCCGACCGCCCACACGGCGAGGCCGGCGAAGGCGCAATCGCAGCGCGCAACATTGATCCGACCGATCGGCGGCCGTACCCTGCGCTCGCACGCAAACCTCCAGAGGGGCCCCATGAGCAACGAGAAGACCTACAAGGGAAGCTGTTTCTGTGGCGCTGTCGAGCTCACCGTGACCGGCGAGCCGGCGGCGATGGGATTCTGCCACTGCACCTCCTGCCGGAGCTGGTCCGCCGGTCCGGTCAATGCATTCACGCTGTGGAAACCCGAGCAGGTGACGGTCACCAAGGGCGCCGGCGAGATCGGCACGTACAACAAGACGCCGGTGAGCTTCCGCAAGTGGTGCAAGAAGTGCGGCGGTCACGTCATGACCGATCACCCGCCGTTCGGGCTGGTCGACGTCTATGCCGCAACGATCCCGGAGTTCCCGTTCCGGCCCGGGCTCCACGTGCACTACGGCGAGAAGGTGCTGTCGATCAAGGACGGCCTGCCCAAGCAGAAGGACATGCCCGCGGAGATGGGCGGCTCGGGCACGGTCCTCGCCGAGTAGCCGGGCGTCCGTCGCTGACCGGTCGGCGTCAGTGGTGGACCTGGATCACCTTCGCCGGGCCGTCGCCGGCCTTCACCGTCAGCGCGAGATCGCCGGTGGCGCGCTTCCAGTCCTCGACCCGCCGCGCCAGCCCGCCGGCGTCGAGCACGCGCTGGTCGCCGGCGGCCATCACGATCTGCTGCGGCGCGACTGCACCGGCGAGCGGGCCGCCGACCTTGGTCAGGATCGCACCGCCGGTGAAGTCGGGATACTGCCACGCCAGCGCCGGGAACGCGGTCATCACGGCGCTTCCGTTGACCTGGGTCGTCGCCGAGTAGCGCTCGACGAGCGACTTCACCGCGTCCGTGCTGATGTCGTAGCGCACGAACACCAGGTACTCGGTGCCGGCGCCCTTCTCGACCTTGTACTCCTCCCAGTACCAGTCGGCCTGGCGGGCCGGCACGGCGGCGCCGCCCGAGCCCTGCAGGATCTCGACGACGCGGCGGCGCACCTTGCGGACCGCGTCGTCGGCCGCGGCGTAGGCCGGGCTCGAGCGATCGATCTCGGTGGCCTGCAGCGCCGCGAACGCCTTGGTCCGCGCCGCGCTGTAACCGGCGACGACGTTGTCCTGGAAGAACGGCTCGGAGATCTTGACGCCGATCGCGATGACGAGCTCCTCGAGTGCGGCGTCGTTCGCGTCGGCCATGCCCTCCTCCTTGGTGCGTCGGTACGACGAGTCGGAGTTGATCCAGTCCGGCCGCGGGAACGCCGGGGTCGCGGGCGGAGCGATCACGGGCGCGGTGGCCCCGGCGACCGGCGCCGGCTCCTGGCGCTGCTTCCACACGTAGAGCACGACGCCGGAGCTGAGCAGGACCAGCGCGGCGAGCGGGGCGACGACGATGAAGCGCGACACCGCGCTGGCCCTGGCCGGCTTGGCCGGGCGCGCGACCAGGCAGTCCTCGAGCTTGTCGACCGGCACGGCGCGGGTCCGGGCGACGAACGCGTCGAGCTCGGGGTCGCGCTCGCGCGCCGGCAGCCGGCGCAGCAGCAGCACCGACTCGGCCGCGCGCGGCACGAGCGCGGACTGGCAGGTCGGGCAATACGCGACCGGGACCGCGCCATCGGCGAGCTGCTCGAGGTTCTCGGCGACATCGACGATGCCCTTGACCGACGTGTTGCAGGTCGGACAGAAGTACTGCAGCGCGAACGTCCGGATCTTGAGCTTGGTCTGCAGGTCCTCGGGGCGGACCGCCGCTTCCAGGAACCCGGGCGGACAGTCGAGCAGCTGCAGCGAGGCGACCGAGACCATCGCCTCCTTGACATAGCTGCGCCACGCGGTCAGCTCCTCCGGATCGAACAGGATGTTCGCCATGTCGACCACGGTCGTGCCCTCGGACGCCTTGGCCAGGAGCTCGGCCGGCAGCGCGGCGATGTTGCCCGACAGCCGGAGGTAGACGTTGCCCTTGCTGACCCGGCGCATCGCGCGGAAGCGGTTGAGATCGGGCGCCAGGTCGTAGTTCAAGTGCGTGCGCAGGAACTCGACGACCTCGTCGTCGATGTCGAACACCGCGCGCTCGGTGAGCTCCTTGCACATCGTCGCCGGATAGCGGTCCATGCGCGCGCTGCCGCCGCAGGTCGCGCACGCCTTCTCGCGGTCGGGGAGGTCGCGGAGCGACGCGCGCTCGACCGGCACCAGCATGAGGGTCTCGAACTCCTCGCTGCAGCTGCCGCAGCGATACGGCGCGTAGAAGCTCACCAGCTTGCCGTGGCCCATCAGGCCGGTCACCAGGTTCATCTGGTTGACGGCGTAGGTCGAGCACTCGACGAGATACAGGTCGCGGTCCGCGGTGGCGCGCAGGAAGTTCATCCACTCCGCCATGCCCCACGACGCCAGCCGCCGCACCTCGCGCAGGCTGACCACGATCTTCTTGGTCCGGACCGATTCGGCGACCTTCTGGCCCTCGAAGGTCTCATCGAGGATTCCGTGCAGCGCGAGGAACGTGATCCTTCCGTTCGTGATCCTGTCGAGCTTGAACTTCTGCGAGGGCTGCGCGGGTTGCGTGGTGGACATGGGTAGTGCGGCCGGTCAGGAGTCGTGAAGTTTACTCATGGAAGCTCCAGCGAACGAGCACGGTACCGCACTTCATCGGCCACTGTCATTACCTCGCACCGCGCGCTCCGGCCCCTGCGACAATGTGCGGTAGATTGCGCGCCATGTCGATCCGGCGGCTCGTCATGTGGTTGTCGCTCGCGCTGGCGGCATGTGGAAAGCCAAAGGCGGAGAACACGGACAAGCCGGCGCCCGCGGCCGCGCAGCCTCCCGGCTCCGCGGCCAGGCCCGCGCCCGCGGCGCCCGCGGTGCCCGCGTCGAGCGATGGCTACGACGCCGGCGCGCTCGGCGCGCTGCGCTTCGAGGTCTCCGGCGGAACGCCCGAGGCAAAGCGGGAGTTCACGCGCGGCCTCCTGGCGCTGCACTCGTTCTGGTACGACGAGGCGACCCGGCGCTTCCAGGCCGCGATCGACGCCGACAGCACGTTCGCAATGGCGTACTGGGGCCTGGCGATGAGTCACGCCAAGCTGCTGTGGGCCGACGACAACGTGGCCGCCGGCCAGGACGCGCTCCGGCGCATGCCGGCGCCCGAGACCCTGCCGCCGCACGACCAGGCGTGGGTGGTCGCGGCGGTGGCGCTGTATCGCGCCGGCGATGTCCGGACCAGCCGCAAGCAGTTCCTCGACGTGATGGAGCAGCTGAACGACAAGTTCCCGGAGGACGAGTCGGCGCTGTTCCTCGCGCTCGCGCTGCTGTCGAGCTTCCAGCCCGGCGACCCGCGCGAGGTCGAGATCCGCAAGCGCGCCGGCGGACTGGCGGCAGCCGTGTTCCGGCGCAATCCCAAACATCCCGGTGCGGCGCATTACATGATTCATGCGTATGATACACCCGAGCTCGCGCCGCTGGCACTTCCGGCAGCGCAGCAATATGCTGCGATCGCGCCGGCCGCGTTTCATGCGCTCCACATGCCGGCGCATATCTTCGTCAGGCTCGGCATGTGGAAGGAGGCTGTGGCGAGCTGTCAGGCGGCGTGGGACGCCTCGGTCGCGTGGGTGCGCCGAGATAAGTTGTCGCCGGATCATCAGGACTTCCACAGCCTGTCGTGGCTGATCGAGCTCAACTTCGAGCGCGGCCGGCGCAAGGACGCCGAGCGGGCGTTCGCGGTGTACGCCGACGCGGTGCGCGGCGGGCTGCCGCACGACAAGCGCGCGGCTTATGCCAATCAAGTCGCATCGTTCCTCGCGCGCACCGGCGAGTGGGCGCGCATCGACGAGCTGCTCGCGCCGCTCCAGGCCGCCGCCAGCGACGGGGCGAGCGGCGATCACGGTGGTGGCTGCGGTCACGGCGGCCCGCCGGGCCCGCCGAACGCGCTGTTCGAGCGCAGGGCGGTGCTGGGCACGCGTGCCCAGGCCGCGGCCGCGCGTCGCGATCCGGCGACACTCGCGCGCATCCTCGATGAACGCGACGCGGTCGACGCCGAACTGCATCCGTTCCTGGTCGCGACGCAGCCCAAGGACTTCGTCGACAGCGCCGACAAGATCCGCGGCCTGGTCCGCAGGGCCCTGGTCGCGCGGGCCGCGGGCGACGATCGCGCGCTGGTCGCCGCGCTCAAACCGCTGGCAACTGACCAGGATACCGAGTTCACCGGAGAAGGCACCGCCGGTGGGATCCTCCACCACGAGGCGATCGCCGAGGCGCTGGTCCGGCTCGGCCAGCCCAAGCAAGCGGTCGCGGAATACCGCTTTGTTCTCGCCAATCACGCCGGCCGCGCGCGCTCGCTGCTCGGCGCCGCCCGCGCCGCCGCGAAGGCGGGTGACGCCGCCGCGTCGCGCGAGCTCTACCAGAAGCTCGTCGCGGTGTGGAGCGAGGCCGACGAGGGGACAGAAGGCCTGAGCGAGGCGAGGCAGGCCGTCGCTTCCCGGCCATGACGTGTCAGCTGGCGATGAACGGCAAATCCGAAGCAGCGTGTGCGACCGCGGCCCAGGTGATAGAGATAAGTCACACTCGACAGGTCGAGCGCTTGCGACCCGAAATGCATCGGTGATAGGCTCCGCGCGGGGTAAAACAATGTTCTTTTATTTGGAGGACCGATGAGCGTTCTAAAGGCTTTCGGATTGCTGATACTCACGACTGCTGCCTGCGGTGGCGATCCCCTGACTGGTTATGGCGATGGTCATCCCGGCCAGGCGTTGGCCGAGGGTGGCGAGATCCGTCACGAGAACGTTCGCATCCTCGGAAAGACCCAGACCTGGATCATGGTCTACCAGTACACGGGGCCGGACCAGAAGATGAATGCTCCGTTCGCGGCTCCTGACCCCAAGAGTCAGTTCGGCCAGTGCGTCGACGAGCGTGCATCGGCGACCTGGCCGGTTCACCCGATCACCGGAGCGACCTACCTCGATCTGTCCAAGGTCGAGCTGAGCGGGCCCGGCATCACCGGCACGCTGAGCATCCCCAAGAGCACTCCACCCAACACCGTCGGCAACTCGACATTCCGCACCTACGGCTTCACGTACGGCGGCGGCGCGCTCAACGCGATGGCCGATGACACCGGCTTCAACGCGACGCTGGCGCCCGCCGAAGCGACGCCGGGCGGCGACTACACGCTCGACATCGGCAAGAAGGGCGGCCCCGGCACCGACGGCGGCACCAAGATGACGTATCACATGCCCGAGATGTACACGACGCCGCTCGGCATCGGCGGCGCGGCGCCGGTGATGATCATGGCGCACAAGGATCTCGAGTTCACGTGGACTCCGCCGGTCAACAAGACCGGTCCGGACGGCCAGCACATCCGCGAGACGCACTTCAACTTCACGTTCTTCGCCGACCCGGCCAACGCGGCGAACCCGCCGCAGTTCATCTGCTTCCCGGACAAGGACGGCCATCAGCTGATCCCGGCCGCGGTCATCGATCTGCTCCCCGCCAACGGCCTCATCGTCAACGCCAACCTGTCCCACTGGATGGACTCGCGTGAGGCGAAGCCGGGCGAGTTCCGCCGCTTCGACCTGGTCAGCATCTACTGCAACATCAGCGCGTACGCCAAACAGTAGTAGTAAGCTACCTCCCGCCAATGAGGCGTTCCGACATTCGACTGCTCGCCCTCTCCGTCACCGCGCTCGCCGTCACGTTCGCTCCGGGCCCGTCCTCGGCGTTCGCCCAGGCCTGGGTCAACCCCAAGGGTGAGCTGTCGCTAGCGCTCCGGTCCGACTTCCAGACGTCGCAGGGCGTCTATCACGAGAAGCTCTATACCGGCGTGCCAGTAGAGGCGTTCAACGACGCGCTGTCGGTGGAGTACATTCCGCTCGACCACCTGTCCCTGGGCGCGACGCTGAACGGCAATGGCATCCGCTACAGCGGCCCGGCGAACATCCCCGGCTCGGGCGTCCAGCTCGCGCACGGCCCACAGGATGACGGCTCGTTCCACTGGAACGTGACCGACCTCGAGATCGACGCGCGCTACCAGGCCTTCGACGGCGCCGTCACGTTGACGCCGGTCGCGCATTTCCGGACGCCGATCACCGGCTACGAGGAGAAGGGCTACGCCGCCGCCGGGAGCCACCTGATGGAGGGCGGCGCCGGGCTCTATCTGGGCCGCTACGGGCTGGGCCTGGAGGACCTGGTGCTGCAGGCCAGCTACGTATTCACGTATGTCGCGAAGTACTCGGGCGGCGGCGCTGCCACCGAGCAGTACCGCGTGAACCGCAGCGATGCCGATCTGGTGCTATCGTACGTATTCAGCAACAAGCTGATCGTCGGCGCCGGCGCAGCGTTTCGCTACACGCACGATGGCTTCGACCTCGCGAACTACCGGGCGCTGGAGGCGAGCGACCCGATGATGAATGATCCGCTGTTCAAGTTCCACGATCCGGTCCTCAAGGTCGTGTATCTGGCCCCGACCGCGGTCGTGAGTTACCAGCTATCTCCCACGTGGTCGCTGGCCGGCCGGTTCGCGGCCGTCGTGTGGGGTCAGAGCACGACGAACCCGCTCTCGTTCGGTATCACGCTGGGTTGGGCCAACAACCTCGTCGATTAGGCTACGCTCAGCCGATCGGGACCACGATTCGACGATCGATCTGGTCGTCGCGATCACCGTCGACTGGGAGGGCGTCGAGCTCTCCCCCGAGGGCCTCGACGCGCTCGACGAGCTGCGCGCGCGGCTGGGATCGGCGCCGGTCACGCACTTCGTGTCGGCCGCCTACTTCACCAAGGAGCATCCCGATCCGCGCGCCGTCTCGTTCGTCACCGAGGCCGTCCGGCCCGGCGACGAGCTCGCGGTCCATCTCCACCTGTGGAAGAGCCTGGCGCGCGCCAGCGGCGTCGAGCCCAAGCTGAGCCCGTCGTACGTCACCGGCACCGACAAGCTCTACGAGTTCCCCGACGGCGACCGTGGCTTCGACACCGATCCCGATGTGTACAGCGTCGCCGAGCTGCGCGCGCTGATCCGCGCGTCACGGACGCTGCTGGAGCGGACTCACATTGCGGTGTCGCGGAGCTTCCGCGCCGGTGGCTATCTCGCGACACCCAAGGTCCTGCAGGCGATCCGGCAGGACGGCTATCTGGTCGATTCCTCGGCGACCGATCATCGCCAGCTCGACCCGCGCAAGGACGTGTTCCTGACCCGCCGCGTGCAGGAAGTCTGGCCCAAGGTGAATACGATCACACAACCGTTCTTTGCCGATACCCAGGGTCAGCAAGTGCTCGAGATGCCGATCACCGCGACAGCCGATTACGTGACCGCCGCGGACATCGCGAGCGCGTTCCAGGCCGCCGGAGAGCGCCTGCAGAAGGCCCCGGATCGCGACGTCTTCGTGGTGCTCGGCTGCAACCAGGAGACCGCACAGGACTTCGCCGGGCGCATCGCCGAGGCGGTCGAGAAGCTGCGCGGCCTCGCCTTCGCCGACCGGCTGATCTTCACGACGGTGGAGAAGGCCGGGGCCCTCGCGCGCAGCGCCGTCCCTGCGCAGTGACAAATATTACGGCTTCGGCTCGACCGCGACACGCCGGTTGCGGCCGTCGGTCCTGCCGTACTTGAGCCGCGTATCCCCGTACGGGACCACTTCCATGCGCGACTCGTCGATCCCGTGCGACACGAGATAATCCCGCACCGCCTCGGCGCGATGCTGGCTCAATATCATGTTGCCTTCATGGGTTCCGGTGGGATCGGCGTGGCCTTCGATCACCACGTGGACGTCGGCGCTCTGGCTCAGCCAGCGCGCGGTCTTGTCCAGGGTCCCCTTCTTGCTCGCGATACTGGCGCTGTTGAGACTGAAATACACCTCACGGAATCCGGTCTCGGCCCGCGGCGCGGCCGGTGTCGGCTGCTTGACCGTGGGCGGCTGCCGGGCGGGTGGCTCGCGGGCGGGTGGCTCGCGGGCCGGGGGCGGCGCCTCGACCGGCGGCGGCACGGTCGTCGCGACGCGCGGCGGGGTCGGGGCTGGCTCCTTGACCGGCGCCGGCTCCCTGGCGGGCGGCGGCGCTTCCCCGGGCTCCTTGACCGCGATCGGGCGCGGCTGCGTCGGACCGGCCGCGATCGGCTGGCGGGCTCCGGCCGCGGCGACCACCGGCCGCGACTCGCCGGCACGCACCGGCTTGCGAGTGACCTGGCTCTCGACGGTGCTGATGTCCGCGGTCACGTCACCGGACCGCACGATCACCACGGCGGCCGGGAACTTCGCGCGCGCCTCGTCGGCCTGCTTGGCATCGACGACGACGACGGCATACGAGCTCTGCTTCGCCGCGGCCACGGTGGGCTCGACCTCGACGTCATGACCTGCAGCGGATAGCTCGCGCTCGAGGCGATGGGGAGGCGTGCCAAGCAACAGCAAATGCGATGGATTCGACGACCTCGCCACCGCCTTGCGCGGCGTCTGGGTCTTGATCACCAGCTTGATTCCGCACGCATCGGCCGGAACGGCGTGCATGTCTACCAGGCAAGCAGCGAGAACTCCGGCGAGGTACCACTTCATACACACCTCCGCTTCGAGCGTACCAGAGTGCGACTCGACCTACAAGGCGAGCTACCGGCAGCGAACGAACTCGCTTCGACGACGACTGTCGCAATGACGCCGATTGGCTGCACAGCGATGTCCGCACGCCAGTGTCTGTTCAACGTCCAACTCCCATGGCGCGATGCTCGGGGTATATTGAAACGCCTCGCCATGATCCGCCACCTCCTTGTTGCGATTGCGCTGCTCGCGGTTGCGGCCGTTCGCCAGGCGTCGGCCGAGGCGCAGAAGACGGTGGAGCCGCTGCCGCCGCCGCTGCGCTTCGACCGCCTGGGCAGCGCCGACGGTCTGCCCAACAACGACGTGCGCGCGATCGTCCAGGACCGGCGCGGCTTCCTGTGGTTCGGCACGCAGGAGGGGCTGGTGCGCTACGACGGCACGAGCGTGCGCGTGTACCGGCCGCGCGAGAACGATCCGACGTCGATCTCGGCCGGCTACGTCACCGCGCTCGCGGTCGACCCGACGGGCAAGCTCTGGGTCGGCACACCCGAGAGCGGCGTCGACCTCTACGATCCCGACACCGGTCGGTTCACCCGGTTCACGCACGGCGACAAGAGCGGCCTGACCTCGGAGGGGGTGACCGCGATCGCACGCGATGGCAGGGATCGGATCTGGTTCGCGATGAGCGTCGGCGGGCTGAACCGCTTCGATCCCGCGACGCGGACGTTCACGGAGTACTCGTCGGGCCCGCTCGAGACCGCGATCACCGCGATCGACATCGACAAGGCCGGCAACCTCTGGCTCGGCACCGCCAGCGACGGCGCGATCCGGTGGAACCCCGACGACGGCTCGACCGCAACGTACCGGCCGACGCCGCCCGATGGCGGGCCGAGCACCGCGCCGATCACGGCGCTCCTGGCGTCGAGCTCGGGCAAGGTCTGGATCGGCACCGAGGGCGATGGGCTGTTCGCGTTCGACACGGCCAGCCGCAAGTTCACCCGCTATCGCCATCTAACGAACGATCCGGGGACGATCAGCGACGATCACATCTCGGCGCTGTTCGAGGACCGCCACCACACCCTGTGGATCGGCACGGTGCACGGGCTCAACCGCATGGATGTCCCCAACGACCTCACGACGCTGGCCGCCTCCGGCGTCGAGTCGCTGTATCAGGACGAGGGCGGCGTGATCTGGGTCGGCCTGTTCACCAACGGCGTGTGCAAGTTCGACGAGCTGCGCATGAAGTTCGGACACTACCGCACGCGGTCGAACCCCGCGACTGCGTATTACGAGGATCCCGATGCGCTGTGGGTCGGAACCTACGACGGCGGAATCTACAAGTACGAATTCGAGGCGCAGCGCCAGACCGTGTATCGCAGCCTCGGCACCGACAGCGCGATCTCGCTCGACGGCTGGATCACGGCGCTGCTGCGCGATCACCGCGGCATCCTGTGGGTCTCGGTCAAGGGCAAGGGGCTGATCGCGTTCGACCCCAAGACCGAGGCCCGCCGCGAGTACCTGCCCGATCCCAAGAAGCCGAACGGCCTGCCGGTCGACACGATCTGGGACACCTGGGAGGACGACCGCGGCTCGCTGTGGCTGGCGAGCTGGGGCGGCGGTCTGGTCCGCCTCGACCTGCAGAGCGATCAGTTCACCGCCTTCACCGCCGATCAGTCGACCGGCCTCAGCTCGAATTACCTCTTCGATATCACGACGAACACCGGGACCAGCTTCCGCCACCGCGCCGAGGACCCGACGAGCCTGGGCAGCGATGACGTGCTCAGCATCCATCGCGCGCGCGGCGGCGCCGTGTGGGCCGGGACCTACGGCGGCGGCCTCAACCGGCTCGATCCGGCGACCGGCAAGGTCCAGCGCTTCACGAGCGCCAACTCGCGGCTGCCCAACGACGTGGTGTTCGGCGTGCTGCCCGACGACGACGGCAAGCTGTGGCTCAGCACCAACGGCGCCGGGCTCGTGCAGTTCGATCCGCGCAGCGCCGAGGTCGTGGTCTACCACGCCTCGGACGGCCTGCAGGACGACGAGTTCGCGCAGGCCTCGTTCCGGCGCATGAAGTCGGGCAAGCTGCTGTTCGGCGGGCTCGGTGGCTTCAACGCGTTCTCTCCGCGCGACATCACGCGCGATCCGTACGTGCCTCCGGTCGTCATGACCGGATTCAAGGTGTTCAACCAGGAGGTCCGCCTCGAGCGTCCGATCTGGACCTTGCCCTCGCTCGATCTGTCGTACTCCGACTCGTTTGCCTACAAGCTCGAGGGCTTCGACGACAAGTTCATCGAGACCGATCGGCCGTTTGCGACGTACACCAAGCTCGACGGCGGCCACTACCTGCTGCGGGTCCGCGCCGCCAACCGGCACGGCGTGTGGAACGAGGCCGGCATCGCTCTCAAGCTGTCCGTGGCGCCGCCGCTGTGGCGAACCTGGCCGGCGTTCGGCTTCTACGTCCTCGTCCTGGCCGGCGCGGTCTACCTGCTGTTCCGGATGCAGCAGCAGAAGGTCCGGCGGATCGAGCGCGAGGGGCGCCTGGCCGTGGTCGAGCGCGACCTGGCGCTCAGCGGCGCGGTGCAGAGCGGCTTCCTCCCCGAGTACAACGAGATCAACAGCCAGCACGTCCACCTGTTCGGGTTCTATCGCGCTGCCGACGCGTGCAGCGGCGACTGGTGGTGGCACGAGCTGATCGGCCGGCGCCACGTCATCCTGGTCGGCGACGTCACCGGCCACGGTCCGGGTCCTGCGATGGTGACCGCCGCGGTCGCCACGGCGTTCCGCGTGCTCACCGGCAGCGGCCTGGCGGACGTCAAGCAGGCGCTCGAGCTACTCAACCAGGTCGTCCTGCACGTCGCCAAGGGCAAGTACCACATGACGATGTCGGCGCTCGAGCTCGACGAGCAGACCGGATGGTGGGTCGCCCACAGCGCGGGCGCGCCGCCGATCTTGAGCCTCGACCAGAGCGGCAAGCACAGGGTGCATTTCTGCCCGGGCTCTCCGCTCGGCACCGAATCGACGTTCGAGATCGGTCGGATCGAGGGCCGGCTCACACCGTTGGCGTTTCGCACAGATCTACGAGCGCACGCGCAATCAGGACCTCAAGGACGCGGCCGCCGCGATCGTCCAGCTCGCGGATCAGACCCAGCAGGGCAAGCCCCAGACCGACGACTGGACCTTCACCTTGATCGAGTGGAAGGGTGAGGGACTCGGCGTGACGTTGCAGCACTGAACACCGCCGATTGACACCCCGAGCGCCCGGTGGTGATCTGAAGGTATTGGGGTCCCCGAAGGACGAAACGAAGTCTGGAGCCGGCGACCCCCAGCCGGGCGCGCACGCGGCCGCACCGCCGGCCCGCGCGCCCGAGCCGCCGCGCCCGCGCGGTCGATCGATCCCGCCTCCCCTGCCGCCGCCGATCCCCGGCGCCGATCGCCGCAAGCGCACCACCGCGCCGCCGGTGGGCGGCCACCGCACGCCGAGGCCGACGCCGGGCCGGGCGGCTGGCTTCGAGTCGCCGACGGTGGTCGACCGCGCGCTCGGCAAGCTTGCGCACTCGCCTACGAGCTCGGCGAGCTGTGCGAGCGCCGGCTCGGGAGCGAGGACCGCGCGGTCGCGGCGTACCGCCGGGCGATCGAGCTCGACGCGTCGCTCGCGCCGGCGCGGTGGGCGCTGCGCCGCGTGCTGGCGCACCGCGCGCGGTGGACCGAGATCGCAGCGCTGATCGAAGATGAGATCGAGCGCGCGGCCGGCGACGCCGAGCGCGTCGAGCTGCTGGTCGAGCGCGCGGTGGTGCTGGGTCACCAGGGCAGCGCCGACGCCGAGGCCCGCCGCGCGCTCGAGGCCGCCGTCGCGCTCGCGCCCCGCCACCACGGCGCGTACCTCGAGCTCGAGCGCGTGGTCGCGCGCGCCGGCGATCCCGACGCGCTGCTCGAGGTCTGGGATCGACTCGCCGACGCGGTCGATCAGCCCGAGCACAAGATCGCCTACCGGCTCGCGCTCGCGCGCGCCGCCGCCGAGCGCGATCACGGCCGCGCGCACGCGGCGCTCGAGGCCGCGGCCAGGCTGGCCGGGGAGCTGCGGTCCACCGCGCGGGCCGAGCGCATCGCGCGCGAACGGCTGCGCATCGCCGAGGCACACGGGACGCCGGCGGAGGCCGCGGCCGCGACCGAGGCCCTGGTGTCGGTGCTGGGCCAGCCGCAGCGCGCAGCCGCACATCGCCGCGAGCTCGTCGCGCTGCACCGCCGGCAGGCCCAGCTGGTGCGCTCCGAGGCGCCGGCGCGCGCCTGGGGCTACCTCCAGCAGGCGCTCGCGGCGGCCCCCGACGAGCCGCTGG
Organism: Deltaproteobacteria bacterium; assembly: GCA_005887925.1. Taxonomy (GTDB): domain Bacteria; phylum Myxococcota_A; class Polyangia; order Haliangiales; family Haliangiaceae; genus JABFXX01. The sequence goes on from VBLP01000062.1 coordinate 26,115, forward strand.
TGCTGGTCGACCTGATCGAGCTCGCCGCCGAGCTCGGCCGGTTCGGCGATCTCCCGGATCTGGTCGCGACCTGGCAGGCGGTCGAGACCGACGCCGGTCGCCAGGCGATGCTGTCGCGCTGGTGCGCCGATGCGCACCTCGCAGCGGAGCACCGCGAGCCGCGGCGGGCGCTGCTGCGCTCGCTCGAGGCCGCCGCCCCGGGATTCGTGCTGCTGGCGTCGACCGCGGAGTGCGATGCGCTCGCCGACGCCTCGCGGGTCCGCGCCCGGCTCGATCTCGCGCACACCTACCTCGCGGCGGCGCGCGCGGCGATGCTCGGGACCTGGCTCGGCCCGCGATCGCCGCCTCGCCCCGACCCCGGCGCGGCCGCACGACGCAGGCGGCGCTCGACCTCGCGCGCGATGCGCTCGACAAGGCGCTCGACGCGGTGCCCGGCCACCCGGCGGTGATCGAGACCTGGATCGACATCGACGACACCACCGGGCGCGCCGAGGCCGCGCTCGCCCGGCTGCGCGCGACTCCGGCCGGCGCACCGGATCGCCGCGCCGCGGTCGAGCGCGCGATCCGCATCGCGCACAGCCACGGCATGCCGGACGCGGTGCTCGCGTTCGAGCGCGAGCTCGTCGGGCTCGAGCCGGGCGATGTCGCGCTGGCGTGGCGGTTCGAGGCGACGCTGGCGCGGCTGGGCCGCCACGACGAGCGCGCCGAGCTGCTGGCGCGCCTCGCCCAGGACGACCTCGATCTGGCGCGCCGCCGCGTCGCGCTGACCCGCCTGGCGCGGATCCACGAGCGCACCGGCGCGGCGGACGCCGCGATCGATCGCTACCGCCAGCTGCTCGCGCTCGATCGCGATGATGCCGTCGCGCGCGATGCGCTGCTCGGCCTCTTGCGCGCGGAGCAGCGCTGGGCCGAGCTGGTCAGCGCGCGGCGCGGCGAGGCGCGCATGGTGTCCGGCGCCGCCGTGCTGCGCCCGGCGCTGCGCGAGGCGGCGTGGGTGCTCGAGGTCTGCCTCGACGATGCGACGCAGGCCGCGGCGGTCTACGATCAGTGGCTGGCCCAGCTCCCGGACGACCGCGGCGCGCTCGAGGGAGCCGCGCGCTGCCGCGCCGCGCTGGGCGATCACGCCGGCGCGGTCACCGCGCGCGCCGCGATCGCCGCGCTCGACCAGACCCCCGAGGCCCGGTGGCTGCACGCCTGCAGCCTCGAGCGCGCCGCGCGCCACGACCAGGCGGCCGGTCAGTATCGCAGCCTGCTCGCCGCCGACCCGCCGTCGATCGCGGCGACCAGCGCCGCCCTCGCGCTCGGCGATCTCGCGGCCGCCGGCGGCGATGTCGCGCTCGCGATCGAGGCCGGCGACGCGCTGGCCGAGCGCACCAGCGATCCGCGGCTCGCGGCGGCGCTGCGCGAGCACGGCGGCTGGATGTGCCTGGTCGCGCTCGAGGACGCCGACCGCGCCGCGCAGGCGTTCGCCGCGGCGCTCGCGCTCGAGCCCGCTCGCCCGGGCGCGCTGTTCGGCACCGCCCTGGTCGCGGCGCGCCAGCTCGATCCCGCGCGGCAGGGCCAGGTCTACGGCGAGCTCGCGACCGGCCTGGCGATGCCCGAGGCCACGGGGGCGCTGCTCCTGCGCGCGGCCGCGATCGCCGCCGCCAGCGGCGAGCCCGAGCTCGCCACCCGGCGGGTCGAGGCAGCGCGCGGCGCCGCCCCCGACAGCGCCCACGCGCTGTTCGTGGCGGCAGAGCTCGATCCGCCGCGGCCCACCGATCCGGGCGATCCGTTCGCGGCGATCGATCAGCTGCTCGAGCGCGCCGATCTGCTCGACCGGCGCGGCGCGCTCGCCGACGACCCCGAGGCGCGCGCCGCGTGGGACCTCGAGCGCGCGGAGGTGCTCGAGCTCGCCGGTCAACCGCGCGAGACCTGCGGCATCCTCGCCGGCGTGCTCGAGCACCGGCCCGACGACTGGCGCGCGATCGCAGCGCTGCGACGGATCGCGCAGCGCGCCGGCGACCGGCGGACCTGGGCCCACGCGAGCTACGCGCTGGCGCGGCTGCGCCGCGATCCCGCGTCCTGCCTGCAGCTCCTGCGCGACGCGATCGAGGTCTTCGATCGCCCCGGCCCGGCGAGCAACCCGGCCCACGCCCTCGCCTGCTACCGGCGGCTCGCCGCGATCGGACCCGAGCCCGCCGAGCTCGAGCGGCTGCGCGATCTGTGGCGCAAGCGCGGCGACGCGCCGGCGTGGCTCGAGGCGCTGGCCGAGCCCACGCTCACGTCGACCGAGACCCCGATCAGCGGCGTGGCGTTCGCGACGCCGGTCAGCGGCTTCCCGATCGCGACCCCGGTCAGCGGGAGCGCGATCCCGGTCACCGGCGAGGACCCGACGGCGCCGATCCGCACCCCCGCGGCGCGCGGCAAGGCGCGCGCGGTCGATCCGTTCGGCAACACCACCGCGGTCACCGATCTCTCCGAGCTACAGGAGCAGGAGCGCGAGCTCGCGCGGGCGCGCGGCTCGGGGCCGGTGCATGAAGCGACCGCCGACACCGACGTCTCGGGGCTCGCGGCCGGCGACGAGGTCACCCACGACGAGATCGGCCCGATCATCCCTCCGCCGGCGCCGCGGTTGCCCGAGCCGCGCCTCCGCGAGCTGCTCGACCTCGCCGGGATCGAGCCGCGATTCGACCCGCGCGCGATCGAGCTCCCCGAGGACCCCCAGCTGTCGCCCGACGATTCGGCGGTGGTGATGCTGTCCTACGAGCAGCTCCAGCCGGTGCGCTCCGGCGAGGACGCCGCGGAGCTCCTGGGCGAGTACGAGCGCGAGATCGCGGTGGCCGACGACGCGGCGAGCGCGGCGCTGCGGATCGAGGCCGGCCGGCTGTGCGAGGCGCTGGGCGAGACCGAGCGCGCGCGCCGCCACCACGAGGCCGCGCTGCTCGCCGACCGCCGCGCCACCGCCGCGCTGCGCGGCCTGCGCCGGATCGCGCGCGCCGCCGGCGATGTCGCGGAGCTGGCGCGGCTGGTCGAGGCCGAGATCGCGGTCGCCGGCCCGCGCGAGCGCGACGCGGCGCTGCACCACCGCATCGACCTGCTGATGGCCACCGGCGAGCACGACGTCGCGCGGGTCGCGGTCGGCGAGCTGCTCGATCGCGCGCCGTCCGACATCGCCGCGCTGCTCGCCCATCTCGAGCTCGCGCTGCTCGACGGCCGCACCGGCGATCTCGTCAAGGCGGTCGAGCTGCTCGGCGAGGCGGTGAGCGATCCCGAGCTGCGCGCGGCGATGCAGGCCGTGCGCGCCGTCGTCGCGGCGCACCGCGGCGAGGCGGCCGCGGCGGCCACGTGGTTCGCCCGCGCGGCGGCCGGCGGCGGTCCGGGCTCGCCCGCGCTGCGGCTGGCCGCGGCCCGCCACGCGCCGGGGCCCGATCGCGGCGAGGCGATCGGCGCGGCGCTGCTCGACCTGGCGTGTCACGTCGAAGGCGAGGACCCGGTCACCGCCGCGGCGCTCGCGGTGCGCGCGCAGCTGGTCGGCGCGGGCCCACAGACGATGACCGCGGCAGCGCAGCTGGCGACCCAGGCGGCGCCGCGCGAGCCGCTCGTCGCGCGGATCGCGGCCGAGACCGCCGAGGTCGCCGGCGATCGCACGGCTGCGAGCCACGCGTTCGCGCGCTGGGCGCGCTGCGCGTCCGCGCCGGCCGAGCGCGGCGCAGGTGCTCGAACACCATCCCGGCGACGAGTACGCCGCTGCCAAGCTGCGCGCGACCCACGTCGCGGCCGGCGCGACGCGCGCGGCGATCGACCTCGATCTCCAGCTCGCCCGCGACACCGGGCGCGCGGCTCCGCTCCTGCGGGCGGCCGCCGAGCTCGCCGACGACGATCAGGCCGACACCGCGATCGACGCGCTGATGCACGGCCGCGAGGACCACCCCGCGTGCGCCGCCATCGCCGACGCGCTCGCCGATGCGCTCGCCGAGGCCGGGCGATGGAGCGACCGCGCCAGGCTGCTCGGCGGGCTGGCCGGCGAACCCGGCGCCGCCCCCCGCGACATCGCGCGGCTCCGTGCCGCGCTGGCCTGGGACCGCGCGGCGCGCGCCGCCACGGCCGACGCCGACGAGCGCAAGCGGACGACGATCGCCGCGCTCGACGCGTGGGACCACGTGCTCGAGGACGACCCGCGCGCCGCGGTGGCGCACGCCGCCAGGCTCGTCCTGGCGAGCCAGCTCGGCGATCCCGACATCCTGATCGACGTGCTGGCGCGCGCCCAGGCCGCGGAGCGCTCGCCGTGGGCGGCGTCCAGCCTCGCGCTGCGCCGCGCGCGCCTGCTGTCGTCGGGCGACGCCCGGCTCGCCGAGGAGGTCGCGCGCGACGCCGCGCCGGACCTCGACGATCCGCGCCGCACCCTGGTCGTGATGATGGCCGCCGCGCAGCGCCGCGAGCTCGGCGAGGCGGCGACCGCGCTCGAGGACCGCGCCGCACGGCTGGCGGCGCGCACCGGCGGTCCGGCGCCCAGCCTCGAGGCGGCGGTGCTGCGGCTGCGCGCGGCCCAGCTCGCGCTCGACGCCGACGACGCGCGGCGCGCGATCGCGCTCCTGGTCCAGGTCGATCCCGCCCTGCCCGGCCTGGCCGGCGATCTGATCGATGCCGCGCGCTGGCGGGCCGGCGAGCCGCCCGTCGATCGACCGCGCGACGCGACGCGCGGAGGGGTGAATCTCGCGGCTCTGCCGCGAGAAAGGGGGCGGGAAAGCCCCCTGTTGATCGATATACCAGCCGCGGCGGAGTCGTTCGTGCGCGCCGTGCGCGACGCCGAGCTCGCCGCCGCGCGCGGCCACGGCGCCGCCGCGCTCGCGCTCTACCAGCGCGCGCTCGAGATCCGCGCCGCCGAGCCGCTCGCCGCCGAGCCGCTCGTCCGCCTCGCGACCGCGCTGCGCGAGCCCTCGCCGATCGCCGCGCTCGCGCTCGAGCAGCTCCGCACCGCAGAGGCGATGGCCGACACCGCCGCCCGGGCCGATGCCTTCGAGCTCCTCGCGCGCGCCGACGAGCTGCGCGGCGACGCGGCCGCGGTGACGTTCGCGCTCGAGACCGCGGCCCAGACCGATCCCGGCCGGCTCGACCTGCTGCACCGGCTCGCGCGCGAGCTCGCCTCCGGCCGCCGCCCCGGCGAGCTGCTGCGCCTGCGCGAGCGGCAGCTCGACCAGCTGCGGCACAACCTCGACGACGCCGGCCACCCCGTCGCCGGCGCGCTCGACGTCGTCGCGCTCGCGATGGACGCCGCGATCCTCGCGGTCCGTGCCCGCGCCTCCGACGCGGCGCTCGTCCGGTTCCACCGCGCCGCGCTCGAGGCCGATCCGCGCCACCGCCCCGCGCAGCTCGCGCTGTACGCGCTGCTCGGCACGATCCGCGCAGCCGGGCGGCGCTGTTGACCCGCGCCGGCGACACCCTCGCCGCGATCGGCGAGCCCGGCGAGACGGTGCAGCGCTACGCCCGCGCGGTCCAGGCCCGCCCCGCGTACCGGCCCGCGCTCGATGCCTGGCAGCACACCGCGCTCGCCCACCAGCTGTGGCGCGAGCTCGCCGACGCCGTCACCCGCAAGGCGAGCCTGGGCGGCGAGCCGCGAATGGTGGCCGCGCTGCACCACTTCGCCGGCGTCGCGCTGATGGACAAGGCGCGCGAGGCCGAGCCGGCGATCGCAGCGCTGCGCCGCGCGCTCGACGCCGAGCCCGGTCACCTCGACAGCTTCCTCCGGCTGCGCCGCCTGCTCGAGCACGCCGAGCGCCGCGCCGAGCTCGCCGCGCTGCTCCGCAAGCGGCTCGACAGCGAGCGCGATCCCGGCGCGCAGATCGAGCTGCACCGCACGCTCGCCGAGCACTGCTACACCACCGGCGACCGCGAGGCCGCGATGCAGAACTACCGCGCGGTGATCCGGGTCAACCCGGCGGACGTGCGCGCGCACGCCGCGATCGCCGACCTCGCCAGCGAGCACGGTGCGCGGCAGGACGCGGTCGCCGCCGTCATGGCCCGCATCCCGCTCGAGCACGACCCCGGCGTCCTGCGCAACCTGCACTACCGGCTCGGCGCGCTCCACGCCGAGCACGACGCACTCACCGCGCTCGCCGCGTTCCAGCGCGCCCTGGGCTACCGGCCGGGCGACAAGGACACGCTGATCCAGGTCGCCGATCTCGGCGTCGCGACCGGCGAGTGGCAGGTCGCGCTCGATGCCTGCGATCAGCTGGTCAAGCTCGAGCGCGATCCCGAGGCCCTGTCGGCGCACCTCCAGCGCGCCGCGGCGATCTTCGAGCGCGGCTTCGCCGACCGCACGCGCGCCGAGCGGATGCTGCAGCTCGCGCTGGACAACGCCCCGACCAGCCCCGAGTGCCTGCGCCTGCTCGTGGCGTTCTATCGCGACGCCGACGATCCGGTCGGCCTGCGCGCCCAGCTGACCCGGATCGCCGGTGCGATGCGCGCGCGGGTCGCCCAGGACCCCGAGGACGGCCCGGCGTACCGCATGCTCGCCCGGGCCAGCGCGGCGCGCGCCGAGCACGTCGACGGTTCGCCGCGGATCGCCCGCGCGGCCGCCGAGCTCGCCCAGCTGCTCGGCGCCGGCGGCGAGCCCGAGCAGCGCCTGATCGCCGGCGGCGCCCCGAGCGCTGCCGCGCACTGGCTCGGTCCGCGCGGTGACGACCTGGTGTTCGCCGGCGCCGCCCAGCCCGAGCTGCGCCAGATCTTCCGCCTGCTCGCGCAGCCGATCGCCAGGCACGTCGGCGTCGACCTCGCCGCCCGTGGCGTCGGCCGCAAGGACCGCCTGCCGTCGAATGATCCCGCCGTCGCGATCGCGCGCGACGTCGCGGCGAGCGTCGGCTTCAAGGACGTCGACGTCTACGTGTCCCTCCGGGATCCCCACGCGATGATCGCCGAGCCGACCAGCCCCGTATCGCTGGTCCTCGGCCGCGCGATCGCCGCCGGCGATCCCGCCGCGGTCCGGTTCGCCGCCGCCGCCGCGCTCAAGCTCGCGCACGCCGGGCTCGCGATCCCGGCGCGGCTGTCCACCGACGAGCTCGGCGTGCTCGGCTTCACCGTGCTGCGACTGTTCCGCCCCGAGCTCTCCGGCACCGGCGTCGACGTCGACGAGGTCAACGCCCAGATGCCGCGGCTGCGCCGCCTGATCCCGAGCGCACTGCTGCACGACGTCGCCCCGCACGCGCGCGCCGTCGAGCGGTTCAGCCCCGAGGCGTTCGCGCGCGACCTCCGCCTCGCCGGCCTGCGCGCCGGCCTCGTCGCCACCGACAGCCTGCTGCCCGGCCTCGCCCTGCTCGCCGCGCCGGCGGGCGCCGAGCCACGCAGCGCCATCACCCATCCGCTCGCCCGCGAGCTGATCAGCTTCGCCCTGAGCGAGGCCCCCGATGTCCGCGACGCGCGCGAGGCGCGCGCCCCCGCGCCCTGACCTGCGCCCGGCTCACTCCCACTCGATCGTGCCCGGCGGCTTGCTCGTGATGTCGTAGACCACGCGGTTGATGCCGCGGACCTCGTTGATCACCCGCGACGAGATCCGGCCGAGCAGCTCGTAGGGCAGCGGGACCCAGTCCGCGGTCATGCCGTCGCGCGAGTGCACCGCGCGCAGCGCGAGCGCCTCCTCGTAGGTCCGGGCGTCGCCCATCACGCCGACCGAGCGCACCGGCAACAGCACGCCGAACGACTGCCAGATCGACTCGTACAGCCCCGCGGCGCGGATCTCCTCCTCGATGATCGCGTCCGCCGCGCGCAGCACGTCGAGGCGCTGCCGCGTCAGGTGGCCCAGGCAGCGCACCGCGAGGCCCGGCCCGGGGAACGGCTGGCGCCACACCATGTGCCGCGGCAGGCCGAGCTCGAGGCCGAGCTGGCGGACCTCGTCCTTGAACAGCTCGCGCAGCGGCTCGACCAGCGCGAGCTTCATCCGCTCGGGCAGGCCGCCGACGTTGTGGTGTGACTTGATCACCGCCGACGGCCCCTTGAACGACACGCTCTCGATCACGTCGGGATACAGCGTGCCCTGGGCGAGAAACCCGGCGCCGGCGATCTGGCGGGCCTGGTCGTCGAACACGGCGATGAACTCGCGGCCGATGGTCTTGCGCTTGGCCTCCGGATCGGTGACGTCGGCGAGCGCGCCCAGGAACCGCTGCTCGGCGTCGACCACGCGAAGGTCCACCTTGAAGTGGTCGAGGAAGATCGCGGCGACCTGCTCGCGCTCGCCGCGGCGCAACAGGCCGTTGTCGACGAAGATGCAGGTCAGCCGGTCGCCGATCGCGCGGTGGAGCAGCGCGGCCGCGACGCTCGAGTCGACGCCGCCCGACAGCCCGCAGATCACCCGCCCGCTGCTGCCGACCTGGCGCCGGATCCGCGCGACCGCCTCGTCGACGAACGCCGCCATCGACCAGTCGCCGGCGGCGTTGCAGATCCCGAACAGCCAGTTGCCGAGCAGCTCGGCGCCGCGCGGGGTGTGGACGACCTCGGGGTGGAACTGCACGCAGTGGATCCGGCGTTCGGCGAACGCGAACCCCGACATCGTGCAGTTGTCCGACTCCGCGGTGTGCACGAAGCCGGGCGGCAGCGCCGCGACGCGGTCGCCGTGCGACGCCCACACCGACAGCTCCTCGCCGGCCTGGCACGTCCGGAACACGCCGCTCGCCTGCTTGATCCGCACCGCCGCGCGGCCGTACTCGCGGCGCGCGGCGGGCTGGACGTCGCCGCCGAGCAGGTGCGCGGTCAGCTGCGCGCCGTAGCAGATGCCGAGGATCGGCACGCCGAGCTCGAACACAGCGGGCGAGATCGTCGGCGCGCCCGGGTCGTACACCGACGACGGCCCGCCCGACAGCACGATGCCGGTCGGCCTGAGCGCGCGCAGCGCGGCGAGCGCCGGGTCCACGCCGAGCGTGAACGGGTGGATCTCGCAGTACACCGCCTGCTCGCGGATCCGGCGCGCGATCAGCTGCGTGTATTGCGATCCGAAATTCCTTCGTGATGATCACGTCGTGGACGTGGCTCTCGCGCAGGCCCGACGACGAGATCTTCACGAACCTCGCCTTCTGGTGGAGCTCGGGGATCGTGGCGCAGCCGAGGTAGCCCATCGACGCGCGGAGCCCGCCGACCAGCTGGTACAGCGACTCGCGCAGCGGCCCCTTGTACGGTACGCGGCCCTCGATGCCCTCGGGCACCAGCTTCTGCGGCGCCTCGACGTCGCCCTGGAAGTAGCGGTCCTTCGAGCCGTCGCGCATCGCGCCGAGCGACCCCATCCCGCGATACGTCTTGTATGACCGGCCTTGGTAGAGGATGATCTCGCCCGGCGCCTCGTCGGTGCCGGCGAACAGGCTGCCGATCATCACGGTGTCGGCGCCCGCCGCGAGCGCCTTGGCGACGTCGCCCGAGTACTTGATGCCGCCGTCGGCGATGATCGGCACGCCCGAGCCCTTGGCCGCGGACACCGCATCGCCGATCGCGGTCAGCTGCGGCACGCCGACGCCCGCGACGATCCGCGTCGTGCAGATCGAGCCGGGGCCGACCCCGACCTTGACCGCGTTGACGCCGATCTCGATCAGCGCCCGCGTGGCATCCGCCGTCGCGACGTTGCCGGCGATCAGCTGCAGCCGCGGGAACCGCTTGCGGGTCAACCGCACCGCCTCGAGCACGCCGGCGGAGTGGCCGTGCGCGGTGTCGACGCAGATCACGTCGCAGCCCGCCGCCAGCAGCGCCTCGATCCGCGCCTCGCGGTCCGCGCCGACGCC
>VBLP01000062.1:36005-39075 GCA_005887925.1 Deltaproteobacteria bacterium
CTCGCCGACCGGCAGGCCCAGCCGCTTCTCGAACCGGACGTCGCGGTTGGTCAGGATCCCGAGCGGCCGGCGCTCCGCGTCGACCACCGGCAAGCCGCTGATCCGATAATGCCGCATGAGCGCGAGCGCCTCCTCGAGCGTGCGCGCCGGCGCGATCGTCACCGGATCGACCACGATGCCGGACTGCGCCTTCTTGACTCGGTTGACCTCGCGCGCCTGGTCCTCGATCGAGAGATTCTTGTGGATGAAGCCGATGCCGCCCTCGCGCGCCATGCGGATCGCGGTGGCCGCCTCGGTCACCGTGTCCATCGCCGACGACACCAGCGGCATGCGCAGCGGGATCGCCGGGGTCAGCCGCGTGCTGACGTCGACGTCGCGCGGGATGACCTCGCTGTATCCCGGCACCAGCAAGACATCATCGAATGTGAGTGCCTCGCGAAGGTCCTCAAACATGGCCGACCATACTCGCGGGGTCTGATCGCGGCAAGCCGCGCGCGCGGCCGCCGGCGCTGCGCGATCACCGCGCCGCCGATCTCAACTCGTCGATTTGCCACGAGATCTGATCGGCTCGCAATGTGACCGCCCCGCCCGCTGCGCGCGGCGCCGCGCGGATCCGGCACTGGCGCGACGATTGCTGCTCTCCCGATCAGAACGGAGACCTGTCATGAAACTTCTACGCGACATCCTCGCAGCGTCGCTCATCGCCGGCGCTGCGCTGGCCGTACCGGCGATGACCGGCTGCTATGCCTCCGAAGACGCGTACGTCGTCGATGAAGCCCCGCCTGCTCCGCGCGAGGAAGTCGTCGTCGCGCGGCCGGGGGCATGCCGGTCGTCGGCAGCGGACCCTGCCGGTTCACCGTCGCGACCACGCGGTCGCGGCCATGTCTGGGTCGACGGCGGCTGGCGCGCGCGCGGCACCGTCACCGTCCGCGAGCATCACTGACGGCGCGGCGGCGACATCCGATCGCGCGAGCGCCCGACGCGCGCCGCGATCGCACGCTCACTTCATCAGCTTGACGAACACCCGATCCTGGGCGAGCCGGCTGTAGACCTTCCTGGTCACGGTCTGGAAGCCCGGCTTGGTGAACGTCAGGTTGACCGTCGCGAAGCCGACCATCTGCACCACCGTCGGGGTCGTGCCCGCGCGGTGGCCGTCGATCGACAGCTCGGCGCCGGACGGAAACGACGTGACGGCCACCGCGTGGATCGGGCGCGGCAGGCTGATGTCGAGCTGCTCCGGCTTGTCGGCGGACAGCGTCACCCACTTCGTGACGGTCTGATAGCGGACGTGCGAGACGTCGACCTTGTGCTTGTCGCAGCTGCTGTCGACCGTGATCGGCGACGGACCCATCGCCTGCTCGTCGAGCCGGACCAGCGAGCCCGCCGGCGTGGTCGCGACGGTGAACCGGCAGGGTCCGCTGCCGACGACCGGCATGCCCCCGGCCGCGGCCTCGCCATCCTCGTCGGGGACCGCGTCGGATTCGATCACCACGGCTGTCGCCGGTGGATCGGCCGCCGGCGGCGTCGGAGCCGGTGCAGCCTTGCCAGCGGGTGAGGCCGCGGGAGCCGGCTCCGGTCGTCGAGCCGGCGGTGCCGCGGCCGCAGGTCCGTCCACCGCGCGGCTCACGACCGCAGGCGGTGCTGCGTGGTTCGAGCCGCGGACCGCCCGCGCGATCGCGAACGCGATGATGACCGCAGCGAATGCCGAGGTCCCGATCAGGAGCCAGCGCTGCCACGCCGGATGGCCATGCAACCTCGGTGGCGTGCGTAGCGTCACCAGCTGCGCTGCCTCGTGGCGCGGATAGTTCGCGAACGACGGCACCACCGATGCGACCACCGGCCCGGGCGGTCCCCCGAACAGGACCGGCGCGTCCGCGTACGCCGGCGCAGACGGGACGAACCCAGACGGCACCGCCGGTGCGGGCGGTCCCCCGAAGGGAGCCGACATGTCCGTGAACGCCGGTGCTGACGGCGCAAACGGAACCGGCACCGCGGGCGCAGGCGGTCCGAACGGAGCCGGCATGCCCGCGAAGGGCGGCTCCGCGGCGAACCGAGGATCGCCGGTCATCTCCGGCGCAAACCCGGGACCGACGTGCATCTCCGGCGCGACGCCAGGACCGCCGGCCGTCTCCGGCGCCTGCGGCACCTGTGGCACCTGCGCCGACGCCGGCGGCGTGCCGGCGGGGCGGGGGTCCTCCCCCGTGGGATCAATCGGCATCACCGACGCCAGGCCGAGATCCGGCATCATCTGCCCCGGCGCTCCGGCGCCGTGCGGCAGGCTCACGCTGTCGAACCACGACGCCGGATCCGGTCCCTCGCCGAGGTCGAGCGGCACGTTGCTCGCCGGCCTCGGCAGCGGCGTCTCCGGGCGCGGCTGCGTCCTCGGCGCAATGCCCGGCCCGCGGCGGAGCGTCTCGGTCCACAGCTCGCCCGAGATCGACTTCGACGAATCGTCGACCACCGTCACACCGCCGGCGGATCCCGACGCCGTCGCGGGCGCCATCGACTCGCGCGGCATCGCGACCGGCTTGCTGTCGAGCTCGCCCGACACCATCCTCGACATCGACGGGTCATCGGGCGCGACCGAGAGCGACTCGGTGTCGCCGAGCGTGCGCACCATCAGGTTCGGGGGCGTCTCGAACGGCAGCGCCGGGACCGTCTCCTCCGGCGGCGTCAGGCGTGGCGGCGGCGTCAGGCGCGGCGGTGGTGTCAGCCGCACCGCCGGCGCTCCTGGCTCGGCACCCTCGTCGGGCCATTGCCAGCCCGGGCCATCGCCGCCGGGGGGGAAGATGCTCTCGGTCTCTTCGTAGAGCGTGCAGTCGATGAAGCCCTCGAGCGATTCGTCGCTGAGGTCGTGGAGCGGATTGGCCGGCAGCACGAGGGACGAGCCCGGTGTCCGGAGGTCCGCCGCGCCGGACTCGAATGCGCGCGTGGCGATCTCGAGCGGTGTGAAGCCCGGCAAGGTGTCGGGTCGGTCTCGATCCTCCGGCCGGTCGACGATCATCGCAGGCTGGTTCGGATCGACCGGTGGCTCGTCCGGCGGCTCGCCGATCCTCGGCTCGGCCCGCGT
>VBLP01000062.1:39125-41462 GCA_005887925.1 Deltaproteobacteria bacterium
TCACCTCGATCGGCGCGGGCCGCGACGGCGCGGGCGGCGGGCTCGGCTCCGCAGGAGGCCGTCTTGGCTCGATGGACGGCGGGCTCGGCTCGACGGCAAGCAGGCTCGGCTCCGCCGCCGGCGCGCTCGGCTCGACCGCGGGCGGATTCGGCGTCGCTGCTGACGCGCTCGACGTCGCCATCGACGGGCTCGGCTCCGCCGCCGGCGCGCTCGGCTCCGCCGGTGCACTCCGCTTCGCGATCGGCGCCTCCGATCGACCCCGCGGAATCGGCGGCGGCGTCGTCCGCGGCACGCTCGGCAGCGGGGGCCTGGCATCGACCGGCGGGATCGACACCACGCGCAGCGCGGACACCGCCGGCGGCGTCGTCGCCGGCGCCTGCGGAGGCACCTCGCGCGGCAGCGCCGGCAGCGTCGGCAGCGGCGGCGGCGTGGCCGTCGATCGCCGCAGCGCGCCCGGCGAGCGCCCCGGAACCAGCGACGGCAGCGGCAGCGGCCCCGGCGGCGGGGTCGCCTCCGCGATGCCGACCGGCGCGCGCGCCGCCGCCTTGAGCCGATCGAAGACCACCTGGCTGTCCGCCGTCAGCCGCTTGATCCCCAGCCGGATCCCCGGACGCTTGTAGCGGTTCTCCGGGGTCTCCCACGCGTCGAGCACCACCCACATCCCGCGCAGCACCGGCTGCCGGTCGGCCAGCTGGATCGAAATTGGCGTCTCGAGCCCGACCGGCCTGCTCGTCATCGTCGCCACGAAGAACGTCTGGTCGTCGCCGCAGAAGCGGTGAAACGTCGCGACGAACTGCTCGACGCTCGTGCAACGTGTGGCGACGCACAGCGCCTTCGTCTTGGTGCTCGACGTGGTCATCCAGCGCAGTCCCGAAGCGACCCAGCTTATTGTAGTCGTCCTCTCGCGGGCCTGCGGGCCGAATGATCCTCGATCGATGTACGTCGAAGGTCCACCTCACGCAGCGATGTGACCCTGGCCGATCACATCGCCCACAGCATCATCGCCACCGCGCCGGCCACGCTGCCCAGCAGCAGCAGATCGAGGAACCTGCCGTAGCTCTGCAACCGGGCGCGCAGCGGCGCCTTCACCGGATGATCGCGGATCGGCAGGTCTGCCCTGCGCAGGTGGCGTACAAGGACGTCGAAGCGCTCCCAGTCGCGCGCCGCGATGAACCACCACGAGCCGCGCCGGGCCTCGAGCGCGATGCCATCGCGATAGACGTGCGCCGTCGCGATCCGCGATGCCGGCTGGTGAAAGCCCAGCATCGCCCAGCCCCAGCGCACGCCGTCGCGGGTGATCGCCACGCGGGCGCGGCGCACCACGAAGCCCAGACCTGCGAACGCGGCGAACGCGATCGGCATCACGACCTGCGTGCTCGCGCCGCGGCGAAACGGATGGCGCGACACCAGCAGCCACGTGATCGCGCCGAGCGCGACCACCGCGGTGAGCGCGATCGCGGCCGCGCGGCGGGCGCGGCGCGGCGCCCCGAACGTGCCCAGCGGCGTACCGACGAGCCCGATCCCGGGCGGCAAGTCGAGCGCGCTCATCGACCGGCCTCGGCGGGCTTGCGGCCGGCGCCGCGGCCGGGCTCCTCGACGGCGGCGCGCAGCCGCGCGAGCAGGGTCTCGCGGTCGGCCTGTTCGGCGATCCGCCGGCCGCCGCGGGTGACATAGAACACGTCGGCGACCTTCTCGCCCTCGGTCGAGACCTTGGCGAGCGAGATGTCCAGGCCGAGGTCGGCGAGGGTCTCGGTGATGGCGTACAGCACGCCGACGCGGTCGCGCGTGAACACCTCGACGATGGTGGCGTGGCTCGAGTCGTCGTGGATCCGGATCTCGGTCTCCACGCCGGGAGTCACGCGCCTGGGCATGCCCGAGCGCGGCCGGCGCTGCGCGATCAGGGCCGCGACCTTGGATGGATCGGGCGGTCCGCCGAGCAGCTGGCGCAGGTCGCCGCCGAGCCGCCGCCACCGCGCATCATCGTCGGGGATCGCGGCGCCCTTGAGGTCGCGGACGTAGAACACGTCGGTCACCAGGCGGCCGGTCGGCAGATCGACGTGGCCGAGCACGGCGCCGAGGACGTCGACGCGGTTGGCGGTGAGCGCGCCGGCGATGGTGGCGAGCACGCCCGGCGCATCGGGCGCGACGATCGCGAGCTCGCTGTGGCCCTTGAGCGGGAAGCAGTGGACCTCGAGCGCGACGTGCGCGGTGTGCGCGCGGGCCTGTCCGACGAGCCGGACGTGGCGCGCGGTCTGGCGCGCTGTCAGCTGGACGAACAGCCGCGGATCGATGCCGTCGATCACCTCGGTCACCGCGGGATCGTCGCGGCGCTCGACG
>VBLP01000405.1 GCA_005887925.1 Deltaproteobacteria bacterium
GCACGCGATGTCGGCCGGGATGGCCTCGAGCACGATCGAGTACACGCCGGCGTCCTCGAGCGCGCGCGCGTCGTCGAGCAGGCGCTCGCGGCCGCCGGGATCGCGGCCCTGGACCTTGAAGCCGCCGAGCTGGTGGAAGCTCTGCGGCGTCAGCCCGAGGTGGCCCATCACCGGGATGCCCGCCGAGACCAGCCGCGCGACCAGCTCGGCGTGGACCGCCCCGCCCTCGAGCTTGACCGAGTGGCAGCCGCCCTCCTTCATCAGCTTTCCGGCGTTGGTCACACCCTGCTCGATCGACGCCTGGTACGACATGAACGGCATGTCGCCGACGACATGCGCCCGCCGCGTGCCTCGGACGACGGCGCGGCAGTGATAGGCGATCTCGTCGAGCGTGACCGGTAATGTTGTCTCGTGACCCTGCACGACCATACCAAGCGAGTCGCCGACGAGCAGCACATCGACGCCGGCTTCATCGAGCAGCCGCGCGAACGTTGCGTCGTAGGCGTGTGGATGGTGACCCTGGAGGTCTTCATTCCGCCCGTCCTTTCTTTGCTGGTATGCCGCTTGCGGAGTCGCGCGCCGCACCATGCGGCTACGTGCACCTTGGCTACCTTACAGATCGATAGCACGAGGGCCGGCCCGCCGCGCAACGGGAATGGTAGAAGGTCGCGTGGAATCCGCCCCACCCCCCGCCTGGGACGTCGCGATCGTCGGCGGCGGCCCGGCCGGCATCTCGACGGCGCTGCACCTGCAGGCCGCGGCGCCCGGCGCGCGGATCGTGGTGCTCGAGAAGCAGCGCTACCCCCGCGACAAGATCTGCGCCGGGGGCATCGGCGCGCGTGCGTTCCGCCTGCTCGAGCGCATCGGCGTGGAGGTCGCGTGCCCGCACGTCGCGCTCGACGCGGTCGCGCTCCGGCTCGCCGGCGACACGGTGGTCGTCCGCGAGCCCGGCTGCGGCGCGGTGGTGCGCCGCATCGAGTTCGACCACGCCTTCGCCCGCCGGGCGATCGAGCGCGGCATCGCGATCCGCGACGGCTGCGCGGTGGTCGGGCTCGCGGTGTCGCCCGGCGCCGCGGAGGTTGCGCTCGCGGACGGCGAGGTGCTGCACGCGCGCTGCGTGGTCGGCGCCGATGGCGTCGCCGGCGTGGTGCGCCGCCTCGCCGGGTTCGCGCGCGGCGCGCTGCGCGCCCAGGTGGTCGAGCTCGACACCGAGCCAGCGCCGGGCGACCTGCCGCGCGACACGATCGTCTTCGACCTCGCGACCCGCGCGCTGCGCGGCTACGCCTGGGACTTCCCGACCCTGGTGGGCGGCGAGCCGCTGGTGTGCCGCGGGGTCTACGCGCTCGGCGTCGCCACCGAGCAACCGCGGGCCCGGCTCGCCGACTACCTCGCGGCGCGCGGCCTCGACGCCTCGCGCTACCGGGTCAAGCAGTTCGCCGAGCGCGGCTTCGAGCCCGGCGCCGAGCTCGCCCGGCCCCGCGTGCTGCTCGCCGGCGAGGCCGCCGGCATCGACATCGCCACCGGCGAGGGCATCGGCCAGGCGATCGAGTACGGCGCGATCGCGGGCCGCTACCTCGCCGGCGCGCTCGCCGACGACCGGCTCGGCTTTGCCGACTGGCGGCGCACCGTCGACCTCCACCACCTCGGCATCCAGCTGCGGCTGCGCCACGCGGCGCACCGCGCCTTCTACGGCCGACGCCGCGCCACCGCCGAGCGCATCCTGCCGAGGCTCGGCGAGCTGTTGCGCGCGGGGGTCCAGGACTTCGCCGGGGCGCCGGTGTCCGGCCTCGGCGTGATCCGCGGCGTCGGCCAGCTCGTCGCCGCGGCGGTCGCGGCGATCTAGGCGTCACGACGGCGGCGGCGCAGACCGAGCAGCGCGACGCCGAGCAAGAGGCCCGCGCCGGTGCCGCCCGCCGAGCAGCCGCCGGTGATGTCGGTCCCGTTGTCGCCCGAGCCGCCGCTGGAGCCCGCGCCGTTGTTGCTGCCGTTGCCGTTGCCGGGGCCGGTGCCGCCGCCGGTGCCGGTGCCGGTGCCGCCGGTGCCCGCCGGCATGAACGCGCCGACGTTCGGTGTGCCGAAGCCCGTCGGGCCATCCCAGCCGGTGGCGGCGTTGCACAGCAGCGTCTGTGTCCCGCAGGTGCCGTTGTTGCCGCTGGTCACGTCCCACAGCTTGGCGACGTTGTTCGCGACGAACTGGGCCGAGGTCTGCGCGCCGTTGCCGGTCATCGCGAAGATCGCCGCGACGAACGGCGACGACGCGCTGGTGCCGCCGACCGATAGCCAGCCACCGCCGACCGACGTGCTGTTGTAGACCGCCACGCCGGTGCCGGGATCGCCGACCGCGGCGATGTCCGCCGTCGCCTTCTTCGTGCACGGCGACGCGGTCTGGTACGCCGGCTTGGCGGTGTACAGGCTGCACGCGCTACCGCCCGCGCCGTTCTCCGGCTTGCCCGCCGTCGCCGCCCACGCCGTCTCGCTCCAGCCGCGCGCGGTGCCTGGCGCCTTGACCAGGCGGGTCGCGCCGACGGCGATCACGTACTGCGACGTCGCGGGATAGTTCGGCCCCGTGCCATTGGCCTGGACGTTGGCCGGGCTGTCGACGGTGTTGTTGTAGCCATGGTCGCCCGACGACGCGAACACCGCGATGTTGGGATGGTTGAAGTACGCCTCCTCCTGGGCGAACGCGGTGGCCGATACGCCCGGCGCCTCCGAGCCGCCCCAGCTGTTGCTGATCACGGTGGCGCCGAGCCGGGCCGCGGTGGCCACGCCGAGCTCGAGGTTGTTGCCGCCGGCGTTCGCGGACTGCACGACGAGGATCTTGCACAGCGGGCACGCCGCGCTGACCATGTCGACGTCGAGCGCGGTATCGACCGTCCAGCCCAGGTCGTTCGCGGTCGTGCCCTGGGCCGGCAGCGGCGTCGGCTGGCCGTCCTGGTTCACGATCGTCAGGCAGCCATTGCCCACCGTGCACGGCGGCAGGCCGTACTGCGTGCGATACACCGCGAGATCCGCCGCCAGGCTCGTGTAACCGAACGCATCGACGATCGCGACCGTCGGCGGCGTCGCCGTGGCGAGCCGGGTCGGATTGATGTTGTACGCCGACTGCAGATCCGGAGGACCGAGGCTGCCCGCGAGCGGCGCCGCGGCGTCCGGCGTGATCCGCCGGTTGTTGCGATGGGTCTGGATCCGCGCGAAGCAGCGGAACCGCCCCGTCATGCACAGTGCTTGCGACGCGCCGCCGTCATCGCTGGCGTCGGTCGCCGTCGTGTCACTGTCACCGCCGAGCGAAGGGTCCGGCGCGCTGCCGTCATCGAGAGCGCATGAGGGAACAACCCCCAGCGCAACCCCCAGGGCAAGCCTCGAAATACCAGCCAACATCGCGAAATTCGACGTGAAGTGCTTGGCGGTTTGCATGTAACCTCGGGGTAATCACGATACGTGCCACTCTTATCCCCCCTCGGACTACATAGCCCGACTCTGGTATGCAACCGCGCACACGCAAATTCAGAACTACAATGCTGCATCGTGGCAAACGCGTCCGGATCGGCAAGGCCTGCCAAGCAGGTGATCGTCATGCGCAAGGACCTCGGGATGCGCAAGGGCAAGATGATCGCGCAGGGAGCCCACGCCTCGCTCAAGGTGCTGCTCGACGCCGGCGAACCTGATCCGGCGGGCGCCGCGTTCCGCGTCCCGCTCGACCCCGCGCTCGCCGAGTGGCTCGGCGGCCGGTTCACCAAGGTCTGCGTCTCGGACGCCGGCCACACCGAGTTTCACGGCGTGCCGACCAAGACCTGCTGCGCGGTCGGCCCGGCGTGGTCCGACGCCGTCGACGCGATCACCGGCGAGCTGCCGCTGCTCTGAGCCAGTCGGCCGCGGCGCGGCGGACCTCGGCCGCGGGCGCGCCGACGTCGATCGCCACCGGCGCGCCGGTCAGGGTCTCGAGCGCGCGCTGGGCGAAGTACCGCACCAGCGGATAGTCGTGCGCGAGCTGGCCGGCGAGCGCCGGGAGCGCCGAGCGATCGCCCGACGCGCCGAGCACCGCGATCGCGACCGCCTGCTCGTGCGGCTTGCCGCGGGCGAGCGTGGCCCGCAGCGCGTTGACCGACAGATCGTCGCCGTACAGCGCGCGCAGCGCCGCGCGGTCGTAGCGCCGGCTCCACCAGCGCTCCATCGTCGACACCAGGTCCTCGACCGAGCGGTCCGCGTGGCACAGCGCGCACTCGAGCGGGCGATCGCCGAGCACGCGGCGCGGCTCGGTCGGCGAGCCGATGCGGTGATAGCGGATCAGCGCGTAGTCGAGCCCCATGTTCTTCTTCGCCATGTGACACGCGATGCACGCCGTGCCCGCGCTGCCGCCCGCGTGATGGCTGTGCCGCGCCGCCGCCGGCTCGCCCGCGAACGCCGCGTGGCACCCCGTGCAGGTCGCGTTGCCCGCCGGCGTCGCCAGCGCCGCGAGCCGCGCCGGCGGATCGGTCGTGTGCGGATCGTGGCACGCCGTACACGCCATCTGGCTCGCGCAGCCGCCGAGCTGGTAATCGCGGCCCTCGCCCGAGCTGATCGAGCTGCCGCCGGGGTTCGCCGTCCGCGTCCCGCCCTCCCACGTCCACGCGTAGCGGCTGAACAGCACCGTGTGGCACTTCGCGCAGGTGTGGTTGATCCACTGCGCCCGCGTCCCCGCCTGGCCGCGCGGCGGCGTCACGGCGACCAGGCTGCTGCGCACGGCGAACGCGGGCCGGACATCCGGATCGGCCGCGTGGGCGCGCGCGCCGTTGTGGCACGCCTCGCAGCCGACGCCGAGCTCGACGAGGTGAGGCCCGTCGAGGTGCTCGCGGTTGGCGATCGCGGCCGCCGTCAGGCCGTCGTGCAAGGTGCCCGCGTCCGGCCGCGCCGCGCCCAGGAACGCGATCTCGTCGCCGAGCGCGCGGACCAGGCCCGCATCGTCGAGCGCGCGCGCCGCCCAGATCCGCGACCGCGGCATCATCCGATCCGAGAGCTTGCCCTGGTACGCCGGGACACGCGGATCGATGTCGTCGTACAGCATCGTCGCGAGCGGCAGCGTGTTGTGGCACGGCAGGCACTCGCGCGACCACTGGCTGCGCGTCGACATCGCCGGCCGCTCCACGACCATCACCGAGTAGCCCTTGTAGCGCCACGACCGGGTCGCGAACACGTAGGTCGCCGGCAGCACGTGCTCCTCGCCGCGCTCGTCGAGCCCGACGAAGTCCTCGCGGTAGCGTCCGCCCACCACCTTGGTGACCCGGAACGTCTCGCGGCCCCGCGCCGTCGCCAGGTCCATCACGCGGTCGCCGCCGCGCATCGCCATCGTCACCGTGTCACCGCCCACGCGCAGGCTCGCTCCGTCGAACGGCGCCCGGATCACCGCGGTCCGCGCGTCGCGCGTCATGCCGCGCATCGCCGACGCCTCCCACGCGGTGTAGATCGCCCCGTGACAGTCGGCGCAGGCCCGCGATCCCGCGTAGTCGCCGCGCAGGATGTTGCTCGCGACCAGCGCGCCCTGCTCCGCCGGCGCCGCGCCCGCCCCGGCCCCCACCTGCGTCGCGGCCGGCGCCCCGCCACACGCGGCGAGCACCGCGAACCAGATCCAGGCGCGCACGCCCCGGTTGTACCACCTCGGCGGCGCCGGCCTGCGAGGCTGCTTGCCCCACCGGCGTCGCGAGCCGTCCTCGGCGGTGACGAAGCGGCTGCATCGCCCGGCGCAACGTCAGCAACAGGACCGCTCCACGGGTTTGCCGGCGAGGCGCGCCGGCGCATACTCCGCGCCATGTCCCGGCTGGCCCTCTTCCTCGTGTTCACCGGCGCGCTGTGGAGCACCGCGTGTGCGTCGACCCAGACCGCACCTGGCGCGACATCACCGAGTCCCGCGCAACCGACAGCACCGGTGCAACCAGGAGCTCCCGCGCCGGCGGCAGTGGCAGTGGCGGCGCCCGCGCAGCCCGCCGCGCCTGCGCCATCGTCGGCACCGCTGCCACCGACCGCGACCGCGCAGCCCGCTGCTCCGGCGGAATCGACGGCGCCCGCACAGCCCGAGCCGGCGACGCCGAATGACTACGCGCAGCCGGAGAGCTGGCTGTGCTTGCCCGGCCACAACGCCGCGTGCGAGGCGAGCCAGGATGCGACGGTGATCGCCGGCAACGGCGCCACCAAGGTCGAGAAGTTCGCGCCGGCCAGGGCGCCGTCGATCGACTGCTTCTACGTCTACCCGACGGTGTCCCGCGACCCCGGCGTGATCGCGACGATGCAGGCCGAGCCGGAGGAGCTCACCGTGGTGGCGCAGCAGTTCGCCCGGTTCGCCCAGGTCTGCCGGCCGTTTGCGCCGCTGTATCGCCAGTTCACGCTGACCGCGCTGATCGCGCGGATGTCGGGGCAGCCGCTGCCGGCGGGCAACGTCGATCCGAAGATCGGCTATCACGACGTCGTCGATGCGTGGAACTACTACCTCGCGCATCACAACAAGGGGCGCGGCGTCGTGCTGATCGGCCACAGCCAGGGCTCGACGGTGCTGATCCAGCTGATCAAGAACGAGATCGAGGGCAAGCCGGCGCAGAAGCAGCTGGTGTCGGCGATCCTGATGGGGACGCGGCTGCAGGTCCCGGCCGGCAAGGACGTCGGCGGCGACTTCGCGTCGGTGCCGCTGTGCCGCTCGGCCAGGCAGCTCGGCTGCGCGATCGCGTATGCGTCGTTCCGCGCGACGGCGCCGCCGACCGCGACGAGCCTGTTCGGCAAGCCGGCCGGACCGGGGCTCGAGGCGGCGTGCACCAACCCGGCGGCGCTCGCCGGCGGCTCCGGCGCGCTGCATCCGTACTTCGCGACGCGCCGGGCGATCGTCGAGGCCAGCGCCCAGGTCGACTGGATCAAGGGCAAGCCGATCGACACGCCGTTCGTCAGCCTGCCCGGCATGCTGACCGCGGAGTGCAAGAAGAACGACGTCGGGACCTACCTGGCGATCGCGGTGCACGGCGACGCCGGCTCGCCGCGCGCGGCGGACATCCCGGGCGATGTCGTCGTCGGCGGCAACGTGCAGGCGGAGTGGGGCCTGCACCTGGTCGACGCGAGCCTGGTCATGGGCGACCTGATCGCGGTGGTGCGCGACCAGGCGGCGGCGTACGCGCACGCGAAGCACTGACGGCTATGCGCTGCGGCGGTAGCGATGGTGCTCGAGCAGGCCCTCGGCGGCGAGCGCAGCCTGCACGGCCGGCCGCCGCGCGATCCGCGACTCGTAGTCGTCGAGGTTGGGATACAGACCGAGATCGATGCCGTGGAGCGGGCACCACTGCAGCATCACGAACAGGTACGCGTCGGCGACCGTGAACGTCTCGCCCATGAGGAACGCGCGATCGTCGAGCGCGTCCTGCAGGTAGAGCAGGCGGCCGCCGATCGCGCCGCGCACGTGCTCGGCGACCGCGGCGGGGATCGCACGGTCGAACAGCAGGCCGAACTTCTTGTGGAGCTCGGTGGCGATGAAGTTGAGCCACTCCTGGAGGTGGTAGCGCGCGAACGTGCCGCTGGGCGGTGCCAGGCGCGCGTCCTGCGCCAGGTCGGCGATATACTGCACGATCGCGGGGACCTCGGTGAGGATCGGGCTGCCCGGGCCGTCGAGCTGCAGCGCCGGGACGTAGCCCTTGCGGTTGATCGTGAAGAAGTCGACCCCGCTCGCGGTGCGATGCGTCTTGAGGTCGACGCGCTCCAGATCGAACCGGCGATCGGCCTCGCGCAGCACGATGTGCGGCGCCAGCGAGCAGGCTCCGGGTGCGTAGTAGAGTCTCATGGCAGCCTCCGACGCTATCTCGAGCATCTCGCATGCCGCCGCGCGCGCCGGTGAGCTGCGCTGCGGACGCGTCGGGTCCACCACGGTTGAGCCGGCGTTGTCCGACACGGCCTCAGGCATGGCCGCTCGTGTGGCATGCGCCGCGTGCGGCCCGGCCACGCTGGGGCGCCGGCCGGGCGCATGGTCACGGCCGCGCGGGCGCGGAAACACCGCAGATGATGGAACTCGCCGAACTCGCAGGGCGGCGCGATGGCACGCCGATATGCAATGACTCCCGATGGAGACGTCACGCGGAGTCATGCTTCTGGTTCGTGCCGACCTCTTGTGGCGCGCTCGGCGACGGGCGTGCCGACGGGGCCGGCGGGCAGGTCGGCCTCGTCAGATCCAGGCGCGGACGCGGCCATCGCGGGCGTCGAGCAGCGCGCCGATCGTCATCGCCGCGTGGATCAGGCCGACGTGGGTGTACGCCTGCGGGAAGTTGCCGAGCAGCTGGCCGGTCTCGGGCTCGATGTCCTCCGAGAACAGCCCGAGCGGGTTGGCGTGCGCGATGACGCGGTGGAACACCTCGACGGCCTGGTCGAGCCGGCCGGCGAGCGCCAGGGCCTCGGCCCACCAGAACGAGCAGATCGTGAACGCCGAGGTCGTGACGCCGAAGTCGTCGAGGTTGGTGTAGCGCTGGAGCAGGCCGCTGCGGGTCATGTGCCGGCCGAAGTGATCGAGCGTGGCGAGGAAGCGCGGATCGCGGGCGTCGATCAGGCCGATGGTCGGCAACAGCAGATTCGAGGCGTCGCCGTCCTTGCCGTCGAGCGACTGCGTGAAGCAGCCGACGTCGGCGTTGAACCCGCGGCGCAGCACGGTCTCGCGCTCCTCGGCGGCGACCGCCGCCCAGCGCCGGGCGAGCTCGGAGCGGCCCAGGCGCTCCGCGATCAGCGCGCCGCGGTCGATCGCGGCCCAGCACATCGCGCGCGAGAACGTGTAGTGGCGCGGCAGCGTGCGAAACTCCCAGATGCTGGTGTCGGCGAGCGGCGCCATCGCGATCGCCTGCTCGACCAGGCGCTGGATCATCGGGAAGAACGTCTCGGGCTGATCGATCACGATCCGCGGATCGGACAGCACGGTCTGCAGGCACAGGATCAGCTCGCCGTTGAGGTCGTTCTGCTGCTGCACGGCGGCGGCGTTGCCGATCCGGACCGGCCCGGTGCCGGCGAAGCCCGCGAGGTGGTCGAGCACCAGCTCGGGCAGCTCGCGCTCGCCGCCGATCCCGTACAGCGGCTGCAGCGGCCCCGCCTCGGCGACGTCGCGCAGGAAGCCGATGAACTTCTCGCCCTCGTTGAGGTGCGACAGCCGGCGCAGCGCCTCGACGACGAACGCGGCGTCGCGCAGCCAGCAGTAGCGGTAGTCCCAGGTCCGGGGCGTGCCGATCGCCTCGGGGATGCTGGTGGTCGCGGCGGCGATGATCGCGCCGGTGTCGACGTAGGCGTGGAGCTTGAGGCACAGCGCCGAGCGCAGCACGTGGTCGGCGGCGAAGCTCGGCAGCGCGCAGGTCTTGCTCCACATCCGCCAGCCGCGCACGGTCTCGTCGAGCAGCAGCGCGATGTCGGCCTCGGTCGGCGGGCTCGGCCGGTGACCGTAGGTCAGCATGAAGTACAGCGGGTGGCGCACCGCGACTTCGGCCTTGCCGCAGATGTGATCGCCCGGCACGTTGGAGTAGAGATGCATCGGCGCACCCGCATCGAGCACCTCGACGCCATGCTGGGTGGCGAGCAGCCGGCCGCGCTCGCGGCCGTAGTCGGGGCGCGGCGAGAAGTCGATCGTCACGCGCGGCGTCCCGGCGAGCGGGCGCACCACCCGGACCAGATCGAGCGGGGTCTCGAACCGGCCGCCGCCCTGCGGGATGCGCGGCGCGAAGTCGATCACCTCCCAGCGCGCGTCGCCCGCGGCGACCTCGGTGCGCAGCACGTTGGTGTTGGGCAGGTAGGCCGCGCGGCCGCGGATCGCCGCGCCGCCCGCCAGGATCTGGAACCGGCCGCCGCGCTCGGGGTCGAGCAGCGCCGCGAACACCGACGGCGAATCGAACCGGGGCAGGCACAGCCACTCGATCGCCGTGGTCGGCGAGACCAGCGCGATCAAGCGCCCGTTGCCGATCGCACCGTGGTCGAGCCTCGCGTCCACCGCGCGAAATGTAACCGACAGCTCCGTCCACGGGGAGACCGGCGCGCGGCAAGCGGCGTCGGGTCAGCCGCCCTGCGGTCTCCACCATGTGAGATTTCCCTCGCGCCCCGCGCGCGCCGGGTGGAGGCCTGAGGTCGCCGATGCAGGCCAAGTGGCAGCAGCTCGCGTCCGCCGGTCAGATCGTCGTCGCGCTCGATCTCGACGGCACCCTGCTGCCGTTCGCGCCGACGCCCGAGGAGGCCCGGCTCGACGGCGACACCGCGGCGCTGCTCAGCGCGCTCGCGGTCACACCCGGCGTCACGCTCGGCGTCCTCAGCGGCCGGCCGCTCCGCCTGGTCGAGGACCTCCCGCCGCGGTTCCCGGCCGTGGCGTTCGCCGCCGAGCACGGCGTGTGGCGCTACGCCGATGGCGCGTGGCAGGCGGCGCTGCCGTCGGTGCCACAGCTCGACGAGATCGAGCGATCGCTGCGCCAGCTGATCGCCCGCTACCCCGGCGCGCTGGTCGAGCGCAAGTCGTGCTCGGTGTGCCTGCACTGGCGCCGCGTCACCGCCGCGCAGCACGACGCGATCGCCGCCGCCGCCGAGACCCTGGTCGACGAGTGGCTCGAGACCTTCCCGCAGCTCGAGCGGCTCCCCGAGGCCGAGGCGCTCGAGGTCCGCCACCGCGCCGCGCACAAGGGCAGCGCGCTGACCTGGCTGCGCGACCGCGGCCCGGCCGGCGCGCCGGTGCTCGCGCTCGGCGACGATCTCACCGACGAGGACATGTTCGTCGCGCTGCGCGAGACCGACCTCGGCATCCTGGTATCGCCGCAGTCGCGCCGGACCCAGGCGACGCTCCGGCTCCCCGATCCCGCGGCCGTGCATCGCTTCCTGCGCTGGCTGATCGACGCGCGCACGGCAGCGTGGGGCGCCGACGCGATGCTGCCCGCCCCCGACGTCCTGGTGATCACCCGGCCGCCGCACCGCTCGCAGGCCCGCCTGATCGTCGCGTCGAACCGGCTGCCGCCGGCGCCGTCGAACGGCCGCGCGCGCGAGGTCGGCGGCCTGGTGTCCGCGCTGTTGCCGGTGCTCGCCGAGACCAACGGGATCTGGCTGGGCTGGAGCGGCGCCGAGCGCGACCCGGGGCTGCGCCTGCGCGTCGAATCCGCCGACACGGTGACCCGCGCGCAGTTCGATTATCCGCCGACCTGGCGCCAGCGGTTCTACGCCGGGTTCTGCAACCAGAGCCTGTGGCCGCTGCTCCACGCGTTCCCGAACCGCGTGCGCTTTGTCGACGACGAGTGGCAATGCTACGTCGACGCGAACCGGGCCTACGCGCAGCTGATCATGGACGCCGGCGGCACCACCGCGCAGGTCTGGGTCCAGGACTTCCACCTGATGCTGGTCGCGCGCGAGCTGCGCCGGATCGGCCACCGCGGGCGCCTCGGGTTCTACCTCCACGTGCCGTTCCCGCCGCTCGACGTGTTCGAGACCATGCCATGGGTACGACAACTTCCTCGCCACCGTGCATGGCCTGCTCGGCGCCGAGGCCGAGGCCCGCGCGCGCGACCGCTGCCGCGTGATCGGCGTCGGCATCGATCCCGCTCGCTTCGCCGAGGCCGCGGCCACGCCGCCCAGCGAATCCAGCGAGCTCGGCTCGTTCGATCCCATGCTGCGCGGCCGCAAGCTGATCCTCGGCGTCGACCGCCTCGACTACTCCAAGGGCATCCCCGAGCGCCTCGAGGCGTTCGCGCGCCTGCTCGAGCGCTTCCCCGAGTGGCGCGGCAAGGTGTCGTTCGTCCAGGTCTCCGTGCCGACCCG
>VBLP01000017.1:0-1016 GCA_005887925.1 Deltaproteobacteria bacterium
TCTTCGAGTAGCGCATCGAACGTGGTCATGCAGTGGCTTCCTCGGCAAGATGAGACGGTGTACGGGATTTCGTCATCGCGATTCCTCGACCGCAGGGGACATCACAGATCCCACGGGCGGATCGATCGCCTGGAACGGTACAGGCCAGTCAAGCATCGAGATCGTCGGCATCGTCCGTCGCGTCATCCGCTCGAACTGCATCGCCACCTCTGCCGCGAGCACCTGCCATCCATCCACGGTAGCCAGACCGCGTGCGCCGGCCTCGCGCATCAGCGGCGTGGTGGTGTCCGCATACACCAGCTCGACCACGACGGCGTCCCTGGACAGGCCGGCGAGTGGAAACGGCAGCCGATCGGTCACCGGGGTGGCGTGGACGATCAGCGTGAAGCCCACGGGCGAGAAGGTATCGAGGGGCACGAACGGCAACGCCAGGAGGCGTTCGGCGAACCGTCCACGGCCCCAGCTCCGGTTGACCAGGACGACCTCGGCACCCGCCAGGGCCAGCGCCGCCGCGATCGCGCGACCGGCGGCGCCACAGCCGACCACCGCGACCCGTTGCTCTCGTGGGGTGATGCCACGCGCGACCAGGGCCGCCATGATCGAGGTATCCGTGGTATCCGCCGCCCAGGCCTCGCCGTCGCGCCACGCGATATTCGCCGCGCCGCAGTGCGCGGCGACCGCGCTCGCGTGATCCGCGAGATCCATCGCGCGCTCCTTGAACGGGCTGATGATGGTGAGGCCACCCAGCGGCACATTCGCCATCTTCAACGCGGGTATCAATATACGCCAGAAGCGCTCCAGATCTTCGGTGAAAAACGGCAGGTAGAGCGCCGGCAGCCCCAGCCGCCGGTAGGCGCGATTGTGCAGCCGCGGCGACAGCGATCGGGCCAGCGATCGACCGACGATACCGTAGAGACAACGCACCGGGGCAAGCTCGGGAAGTCCGTAGTCGGTCTGCAGCTGCGCCAGCGTTGGGTACCCGGCCGGACCGCCGGTACCGACCTGGCCGAACACCA
>VBLP01000017.1:1101-7133 GCA_005887925.1 Deltaproteobacteria bacterium
CGCGGCTGCGTCCTCCGCTGCACCGGCGGCGATCGACAGGACATACAGCGCGGCCGGCGTGTCCGTCATCCGATCGACGATCGTGTTCAGCGCCGCGAGATCGCCCGGCTCGCCGGCATGCCGGGACAATCGGCGACGATCGGCCGGTACCGCGCCGAGCACGTCCGAGCAAGTATCGCGTGGCCATTCGAGATCGATCTGGTCGTACACCCGCGCGGCGGCCTGGAGCCGGGCACGTCGCTCGGTGAGGTCGCCGCGGAACTGACCGCCCTGCTCGGCGCTGCGCAGCGTGTAGATGAGCGTCTTCGAGAAATGCTGGCGCAGCCAGCGCGGATCCAGATCGCCGACCAGATCGGCGCGGACCTCGAGCGCGTCGGCGCGGCCGGCCAGGGCGCGCAGCTCGGCGCCGTCGGGGCGAGGCGGTTCGCCGAGCACGGCGACCATCGCCGCACGGCCGACCGCGCGTGACAGCGCGTCATCGCGCACGGCCGTCGCGTGCGAATGATCGACTTCTGATAAACTACGTGAGATGGAGTTCGTCATGAACGTCGATGTCCTCTCTGCGATCACCGCGCGGCATTGCAAGCGGGCATACATGGACCGGCCGGTACCGATGGCGTTGCTCCAGGACGTACTGGCGGCAGCCGCACACGCGCCCTCGACCAGAAATACCCAGCTGTGGCAGGTGGCTGTGGTCACCGGGGCGGCGAGGACGCGGCTCGCGGCGCGATTGTGTGCCGACTTCGACGCGGACGAGCCCGTCCGCCCCGACTATGTCAATCGACCGCCGGTGCTCGATCCGCCGTACCTGGCGCGCGCCGAGGCCGCCGGCGTGGGCGTGCTCAAGGCCAGGGGCATCGAGCGCGGCGACGCGCAGGCGCGACGCGCGCACCTGCGGGACAATTACCGGTTCTATGGCGCTCCGGTCGTGATGATCTTGCACGTGCCGGCGAACGCGGCCTCCGGGACGTTCCTGGAGATCGGGTGTTTCCTGCAGAACATCATGCTCGGCCTGGTCGCGTGCGGACTTGGAAGTTGCCCGCAATACAGCGTTGCCGGGTACAGCGCGCGTATCCGCGCGGAGCTCGGGATGAGCGCTGACCGCCTGATCGTGTGTTCGCTCGCAGTCGGCTACCCCGATCCGCAAGCGCCGGTCAATGCGTTCGTACCCGAGCGGGCCAGTCTGGCGGAATACACGCGCTGGTACGAGTGATACCGGCGATCGGCATGGCCTCCGCGATGGCGCGCGGTCGCGGCCCCGGTGCCCCGTCGAGGTGCTGATCATCATCACACCACTGCGATGGAGTGTTCGGCGAGCCGTTGCCGCACAGCGCGCCGGATGATCGCGACTGCGTGTCGGTGCTCGTCCACTGACGTCGCGGAGGGTTCAGGGATGCTGCCGGCGGCATCGAGGCATTGCGTCCGATCGGCGACCTCGGGCGCCAGCGCGATCACCGCCGCGCATTGTTCGCCAGTCATGCAGTAGATCGCGACCGCGCGACGGCACAGCTCGGCGGTGAGCGGCCGCGAGCGGTGCCGGTGCGGGACGAAGCCGGACTCGCGCAGGACCGCGTACGCGAACCCGGTCATCGGTGCTCCCGCACCATGGACCTTGACGCCGGCACTCTCCACCGACACCAGGTGTCCAGCGCGGGCAGCGGCAAGCAGTCCCAGGGAGATGCACTCGGCGATCGGCGAGCGCGCCTGGTTACCGCCACACACGAACAGCACCAGGCGTTGCGGCGGCGAGACCAGTCTTCTGCGCCTGGCCCGGAGCGCTGGATAGGACAGCATGACGATCGCGCCGACGATGAAGCCGAGCGCGACGAGCTGCGCGGTACCGGGTGGCGGGAGGTCCATCACGACCATCAGGATGTAGGACGCCACGAGACCGGAGAACAGACTGGCAACGCGATTGACCGGGACGCACCACGCATAGGCTCGGACATCGAGATAGATCAGCGTGCCAAAGATGAACAGGCACTCGTACAGCGCACCGATACCGGCGGCGTAGCCCCCCGCGGGCATGATCATGAAGGCGCCGAACCCGGCTCGCAGATCGACCTGACCGAGCACGGCACCCGCCGCGCACAGCAGCATCAGGAAGATCGGTGCCATGACGTGCTCCTCCACGAAGTAGCGGCGGTCGACCACGCGGACTCCGGTCTTGGCAACCTTGCTCATGATCCGGAACCTGCCCACGTAACCCGCCAGATACACACACAGGCTGAGTAACGCCCCGGCGGTGAGCCGATAGTTATTCACGTCGCCCAGCGCGACGGCGACGGCGAGCAGGCTCAGACCCAGGGCCAGCCACGCGTGTGCGTGCACCTTGCGCCGGCACACCAGGTCGGCGATCGGCGACAGGATCAACACACCTGCACGCATCAACAGGAGCATGAACAGGAGGGATACACCGAGGAAGGTGAAGTTCAGTGTCGTGGTCCCGATCACCAGCGCGGTGAACAGTCCGGCGAGCAGGGTGTCGCGCCCTGGCAACGCGGCGCGCCGGCCCCAGATCCGCTGTTCCCGGACGTATCGCCAGAAGCCGGACGCGATCAGGAAGATCAGCATCGCAATCAGCTGTCCGATGGCGGAGGCAGGAATCAGCACCAGGCCGCCGACAGGACCATGCACACCAGGGACAAGGCCGCTGGACAGCACCTTGGTCAGCAGGGCATAGGGGATATAGGCGACGAAGTATCCCAGCGCGAGACCAAGCACGGTTTCTCCCGCCGTCGAGAGCCGGGCGCCCGCGCGGTGATCGCGGCCGATCACCACGTCACCTGCAGCGCCGCCGGGCCCCGGTTCACCGTGCCCACCTTCCATGGCACCTCGTCCGCGGGCACCGCCAGCTGGGGGTTCGAGAACCTGGTCAAGAGGCAGCTCACCGCCACCTGCAGCCACATCCGGGCCAGCTTGTCTCCCGGGCAGTGGTGCGGGCCGTGACCGAACGCCATGTGCGGGTTCGGCGTCCTGCCGAGGTCGATCTCGTGCGAGTCGACGAAGATCCGCTCGTCGCGATTGGCAGAGGTGATCGAGGTGACGACGAAATCACCGGCGCGGATGCACACGCCGTCGAGCTCGACATCTGCGAGGGCCATCCGGACATTTCCCTGGCCACCGCCGGGCTTGTCCGGAGTGAGCGGCGCGAAGCGCAGTAGCTCCTCCACGGCGTCCGGTACCCGGGATGGATTCGCCCGCAGCCAGGCGAGCTGATCGGGATGGGTGAGCAGGACATAGAGAAAACTGCCGATCTGGTTCGCGGTGCTGTCGTTCAGGAGCATGGACACCCCGACCGCGATCGCCTCGGCCTCGGCAATCTCCTGCCGGTCGATGTGTGACACGAGCGTGCTCAGCAGGTCGGCTTCGGGGTGCTCGCGTTTGCGAGCCACCAGCGAGCTCACGTATTCACGCATACGACGGTGCGCGCGATCGACCTCGTGCTTGGTGCGGCTCCAGTAGCTGAGCACCGGCAGGGTCCAGTCCCGGACCTGGAGGCGATCCGGCTGCGGAACCCCCAGGACCTCTCCGATCATCAGCGTCGGAAACTGGATGGCGAACGCCTGGATGAGGTCGACCGGCGGTCCGACGGCGATCATGTCGTCGATCAGCTCGCCGGCGACCTGTTCGGCGCGCGGCCGGCGCAGCTCCACGGCGAGCCTTCCGAACACGCCGGCCACGAGCTTGCGCAGCCGGGCGTGGTGCGGCGGGTCGGTCACCGAGAATGGGTTGGGGGTGGGGTTGAACGGGCCGGCGCGCGGCGTCCGGTCACCGGCTGCGACCACGGTGGCGCGGCTGAACCGCGGGTCGCCAAGCACCGTCTTGACGGACTCGTGCCGGGTGACCAGCCAGGCATCCTCACCATACGGCAGCGTGATCCGGGCGACCGGCTGTTCGGCCCGCAGCGTGGCGAGCAGCGCAATCGGCTCGAGCCGATCGGGAGTGTCGAAGCCATAACGATATACCTTGCGCATTCTGTCTTCCTGTCGGAGCAGCGTGTGAGCGGCCGCTATCGCTGGCGCCTGGATATCGGCAGGAATCACGATGATTGTCATCTCAGTCATCGCTCGGACGCGACCGCATCGCAAGCGATCCGCACATCGGAGTTTACGCGATGTCATCATCGGTGCTGTAAGGGACATATCGTCCTACCGACAGGCCGGCTGCGCCCTCGCTGCAATCGATCAGCCAGATTGCATCGCCGACAGCGATACACGTGTCGGACTGGGTGCATCATTCGGCGTCACGCGGAGGAACGCAAGCTGTCTTGACAGCATGATCGCTGTTGTCGTCGGAGCAGCGGCTCCCCGATCTCGGAGGGAATCACGGTGAGTGCCATCTCGGTCATCGCTGGCAAGGGGACATAACGTCCTAGCGACGGCGCTGCGCCGGCGCTGGAATCGATCAGCCAGATTGCAATGCGATAGCGATGCACGGGGTCGCGCTGGGCGCGTAATTCGTCGTCATGCGGAGGACTGCAACTTGTCTTGACATCGCATCGACGTCAGCGCAAAGCTCGTTTTCACATTGCAATCATCAGGGGTAGTCATGCGACCAGCTGAGCGGGGTGTCGCAGTACTTGGTAGTGGTGTACTTGCGTTCTTATGGTTCCACGGTGCGGCGGAGGCGCAGCCGCCTTCGTGCGCGCGCACGATCAAGGCCGACGTGGTGGCGTTCGACCAGCCGCTGATGTTCAACCGGCTCGGCGCGGGCGAGCCCTCGGGCATGATCTACGCGCTGCGCAGCGACGTCGTGCCCCGCACGAAGGGCGGCCAGCTCGGTGTCGGCAACGTGATGCTGCGGACCAGCAAGCGCCCGCGGCCGATCGTGCTCCGCGCCAACGAGGGCGACTGCCTGCAGATCACCTTCACCAACTACCTCAGCTCGCCGCAGCCCGCGCTGCCGCAGCAGCAACCGGCGCCGCCGACGCCCACGCTCAACGGCTCGGGTCAGCCGCAGATGGCCGGCCTCCAGGTCCCCGGCGGCCAGCCCGAGTCGCCGGGCACGCAGACCCGGACGATGTACGCCGGCGTGAGCGTGCTCGGTCTGGAGCTGGTCACGCCCGGTGATGGCACCTACGTCGGCCGCAACCAGAGCTCGCTGGTCAAGCCGGGAGACTCGTTCACCTATACCTACTACGCCGCCCACGAGAGCACGAACCTGCTCTACAGCGGTGCCAGCATGGACGTGACCTCCCCCAGCCCGGGCACCACGCAGCAGACACCGGGCCTGTTCGGCGCGGTGACCGTGGAGCCGCGGGACTCGCTGTGGCTCCGCAGCCAGCTGACGCAGGCGGACATGGCGCGGGTCGCGACGCCCAATCCGAACCCCACGCTGCCGCCGACCATCAACTACAGCGCGAAGTACCCGAACGGCGGGCCCTACATCCTGCGGATGCTCGACGACAATAATAATCTGCTGTACAGCGATCTGACGGCGGTCATCTCCGGGCCGATCGTCAATGGCCAGCCGACCGCGCTCACCAAGCAATATCCGCCCAATCCGTCACTGCCCAACCGGCAGCAGCCGTTCCGCGAGTTCACGATCCTCTACCACGAGGATCTGACGGCGGTGCAGGCGTTCTCGCAGTTCAATCAGCCCGCGCAGCTGGACCCCAACAACCCGCCGATCGACAAGGTGCTGACCAACTCGGCGGACGTGTTCGCGATCAACTACGGCACCGGCGCCATCTCGGCCGAGGTGCTCGCCAACCGCCTCGGTACCGGTCCCAGCAAGAACTGTCAGGACTGCTTGTTCGAGGAGTTCTTCCTCAGCTCGTGGGCGCAGGGCGACCCCGCGGCGCTGGTCGACAAGCCGGCCAACACCAGGCAGGCCGCAACCAAGGTGTTCTATGCTGATGACCCGTCGAACGTCTATCACAGCTACCTGAACGACCACGTGCGGTTCCGCGTGCTGCACGCCGGCCAGACGATCCACCACGTGCATCACCTGCACGCCCACCAGTGGCTGTACGAAGCCAACGACAGCAACAGCGCTTATCTCGATAGCCAGTCGATCGGTCCGGGCTC
>VBLP01000017.1:7179-30250 GCA_005887925.1 Deltaproteobacteria bacterium
GGCGACTCGATCTTCCACTGCCACTTCTACCCGCACTTCGCCTCGGGCATGTGGGCGCTGTGGCGCGTGCACGACGTGTTCGAGGCGGGCACGCTGCTCGACGGCAATGGCATCCCACGCGCCGGCAGTCGCGCGTTGCCCGACAGCGAGATCGCCACCGGCACCCCGATCCCGGGCATCCTGCCCGTGCCGACGCTGGCGATGGCGCCGCTACCGGCGACGGTGACGATCTCGGGCGGCCAGGTGACCAGCGTGGGCAACGGCAACCCGGGCTACCCGTTCTTCATCCCCGGCGTGGCGGGCCACCGCGCGCCGCACCCGCCGCTGGACTTCGCCGTCGACCAGGGCAAGGAGCTCGACGGCGGCCTGCCGCGCCATGTCGTCAAGAGCGCCACGGGCAAGGTGGCGGAGGTCCATACCTACCAGGACTTCTCGAAGAAGCTCGAGAAGGTCGACGCCGTGCGTCTGCCCGAGACCGGCACGCCGCCGGAGAAGGCGGCGATGGCATTCCACGCCCAGGCGCAGCACAGCACGATCACACCCGATGGCGCGGCCGCGTTCTTCCTCACCAACGGCCTGCCGCCCGAACACGGCGCGCCCTACGCCGATCCGTGCATGACCCTCAACGGCATCAAGCCCGCGGTCGTCCGCTACAAGGCGGCCGACCTCCAGACCGACGTGACGATCAACAAGAAGGGCTGGCACGTGCCGCAGCAGCGCATGATCGGCCTGTGGCAGGACGTGGCGCCGACGATCGCGAAGCAGCGCGCTCCCGAGCCGCTGTTCTTCCGCGCCAACTCGCAGGAGAGCTGCATCGAGTTCTGGTTGACCAACCTCGTTCCGAACAACTACCAGCTCGACGACTACCAGGTACGCACGCCGACGGACATCCTCGGCCAGCATATCCACCTGGTGAAGTTCGACGTCACCTCGTCCGACGGCGGCGGCAACGGCTGGAACTACGAGGACGGCACGTTCAGCCCCGACGAGGTGCGCGAGCGCATCGCGGCGATCAACAGCTACACCGGCGGCAAGGGCCTGCCGTGGTATGACAACCTGTACTCCTACACGCCGGTGGCGCCCGTGCCCCCGCCGGCGGTGTTCGGCCCGGCGCCGTCGGGGCAGAACTGGACCGGCGCGCAGACCACGATCCAGCGCTGGTACGCCGACCCGGTCCTGAACAACCAGAACCAGGACCGCACGCTCCGCACGGTGTTCACGCACGACCACTTCGGCCCGTCGACGCACCAGCAGGTCGGTGTGTACGCGGGTCTGCTGGTGGAGCCCCGGGGCTCGACCTGGAAGAGCGCGGTCGACGGCACGGCGATGCACACGCGCGACGACGGCGGACCGACGAGCTTCCAGGCGTACATCCAGACCCCGGGCCAGGCGCCGTACCGCGAGTTCGCGCTCGAGTTCCAGGACGTGGAGCTCGCCTACCAGGCGAACACGGTGGTGGGCAACGGCACGACGGCGCTCAACGCCCCGAAGAGCAACGCCTTCGGTAACAGCTACCAGCCGACCAAGCAGCCGTTCCCGCAGATCGTGTCGCAGACCGTCGGAACGGCGTCGGTGAACTACCGCAGCGAGCCGCTGCCGTACCGCACCAACACCAGACCCGGCGGCAACGGCTTGCCAAACGCGACGGACACGGCCTACGCCTTCGCGTCGATCCAGCGCAACGATCCGCAGCTCAACTGGCAGCATGACAAGGGCGGCACGGCGCCCAGCGGTGGCGGCGACCCCTACTACCCGCCGCTGACACCGGGCGTGGGCAACTACGACCCGTACACACCGCTGCTGCGCGCGTACCAGGGCGAGAAGGTGCAGCTCCGGTTGCTCGTCGGCGCCCACGTGGTACCGCACAGCTTCCACCTGCACGGTCTGCCGTGGCTGTTCGAGCCGTCGAACATGAACTCGGGGTACCGCGCGCAGCAGACGATGGGCATCTCCGAGCACTTCGAGGTGCTGCTCGATGTTCCGCGCACGCCGGCGGCGCAGAACGACTACCTCTGGCAGACCGACGCCAAGATCCAGGGCCTGTCGAGCGGCTCGTGGGGTCTGATGCGCGCGTATCTGAGCGCGCAGAGTGGCATGTACCCGGCAACACCGCCGCCCGGTCCGACGCCGCCACCGGCAGGCTGCCCGACGGTGCCGCAGGTCTCGAGCGTGCCGTCGTCGCCCGGGCCGAAGATCCCTTCGGGGTTGAAGGTCACCTGTCTCCAGGGCCCGAACACGCTCAACCTCAGCACCACCTGTCCGGTGGTCCAGTCGCAGGGCCTGACCTGGTGGGCGCAGTCGTACATCGACAACCGTTCGAGCATGGCCATCGTCGGCTACGCCTCGTCGGGCGCACCGGTGGCGCAGCTCGTGAAACCGGGGGCGCGCTATGTCTACAAGGTCACCGTCGACAGCGCGGCCAGGACGGTCACGTTCTGGGGCCAGAGCGACCAGAAGGTCACCGCGACCTGGGCGGAGATGCAGCAGGCTGCGCCGACGCCACCGCCCGACTACCGCGTGTCGGCGATCAGCGCCGCCGACGCGCTGGCGACGGGCTCGGGCGGCTCGACGGTGCCCGGCCAGGTGACGTACTTCAACCAGCAGGGCTTCCAGATCTTCGACTCCGACGCGCTCCTGTACGTGATGGACGACGACCTCGTGCCGCAGAGCGACGGTACGTACCGGCTCAAGCAGGGCGCGCCGGTCGAGCCGCTGGTACTGCGGGCCCAGGCAGGTCAGTGCCTGCGCGTGCAGCTCACCAACCGGTTCCGGGCGAGCCAGAGCGTGTTCACCACGGCGATCAACGACCCCACCGGCGGCGCGTTCAGCAATGGCCCGTCGGGGAACGCCAACCCGAGCGTCAACTGCCCCGCCAAGAAGTCGTGCGTCACCATGCCGAACATCTCCAGCAACGTGGGCCTGCATGCGCAGCTGGTGGCCTACGACATGCGCTCGAGCGACGGTGCCAACGTCGGCCAGAACCCGGTGGAGACCGTCGCTCCCAGCGCGAACCGCACCTACACCTGGTACGCCGGCAAGACCAGCGTCGATGGCTACGGCAATCTCGTCGGCACGCCGGTCGAGTTCGGCGCGGTCAACCTCCTGCCGGCCGACCCGATCGGGCAGCCGATGCACGGTCTGGTGGGTGCGCTGATCGTCGAGCCCGCGGGCGCGACCTGGCGCATCGACCCGGGCACGCGTGTCCAGGCGACGGTGACGCCGCCCGGCAGCTCGCCGTTCCGCGAGTTCGTCGCCGTCGCGCAGGACAGCCTGGTGCTCCAGGACAACCTCCTGGGCAACAGCAACCTCGAATCGTCCGACGCCAGCCGCGGGTTCAACTACGGCACGGCGCCGATGACCGACCTCTACGGGTTCAATATCAACTCGAGCGCGCTCGCGTGCCTTCCCGGCTCCCCTCCCTGCGACGCTTCCACCTTCACCGACTACAGCTGCGGCGAGTCGGACTCCCTGGCGCTGAAGTGGACGTGCAGCGGGGAGACCTGCCAGTGGGCGAGCGCCGAGCCAGTCGGCCCGTCCAGGACGCCGATCTTCACCGCGCCGCCGGGGATGCCGGTGCGGTTCCGCATGCTCAAGGGTTACTCCGGTAACCAGCCAACCACCGCCACGCTCGGCTCCACCGACGACGTCATCACCATCCAGGGTCACAACTGGCAGGACGAGCCCTACACCGGCAACTCGACGGCGATCGGCGTGAACCCGCTCAGCAGCTGGACCGGTAACCGGATGGGCTACGTCTCGGCGAGCCACTTCGACATGGTGATCCCGAGCGCCGGCGGTCCGTTCGGCACGCAGGGCGATTACTGGATGCGATCCTACGAGCAGAACTCCTGGATGTTCGGCGGCGTCGTGGGTCTGTTCCGCGTCGGCACGCCCCCCACCGGGCCGGCCCAGGCGACGTGCACCATGCCTTCGCAGCGGCTGCTGGCCACCGCCAAGAAGCCAGCCTTCCGGCTGACCCAGAACCAGATCGAGCGCACCCTCCTGCTCCGCGGCAAGTCCGTGCCCGACGGCCCGCCGAGCGGATTCCTCCTCAAGCAGCTCAACGCGGCCAGGCCGGCTGCCGGCAAGCCGGTCAAGCGCAATCCATGACGTTGCCAGTTCGCCTCTCGCTCGCGAGGCTCCTCGCGTTGTCCGCCGCGGTCTGCGTGCTGACCGGCGCGTGGGTCGTGATCGCGCGCCGGCCGGCACCGCGCGCTGATCGCGACGCACACGCGCAGCGCGTGGTGCAGGGCGGCGTGAGCGTCGCGCTCACCGTCGAGCCGCTCGCACCCGCGCGGCGCGACAACCCGCCGCAGAACGGCGAGGAGCTGGTGTTCCGCGTCGACCTGCGCGACGCCACCTCGGGCACGCCGTACAGCCGGGTCTACCCGGTGGCCTGGGTCGACGCACGCTCCCATGGCTCCGTCACCGGCATCGACGCGTGCAAGGACCGAGCGCGCGTCCTGCTCGGCGACAGCCCGCTCAACGTCGCCGCCCTCGATCTCAACGTCTATCACGTGATCGTCCTCAACCGCGACGCGACGCTCTCGGTGATCGATCCGCGCTTCAGCTACGGCGGCAGCCGCCTGCTCGCCCTGGTCGAGCTGCCGAGCCCCGCCGCCGACTGGGCGCTCACCGCCGATCAGCGCGAGCTCCTCGTGTCGCTGCCGGAAAGCGGCCGGGTGGCCGTGGTCGATACGTCGAGCTACCGGGTGACGGCGGAGATCGAGGTCGGCCCGCGGCCCACCCGCGCCGTGCTCCAGCCCGATGGCGGCTACCTGTGGGTGGCGGTCGACGAGGTGGGCGCCGATTCGGGGGTGAGCGTGGTGTCGGTGGCGGAGCGCAAGAAGGTGGCCGGGCTCCGGCTCGGCGCGGGCCGCCACCACATCGTGCTGTCCGACGACAGCCGCGTCGCCTTCGTGACGAGCGAGGCCGCGCGCACCGTGTCGGTGGTCGACGTGGCGACGTTGGCGGTGCGCGAGACGCTGGCGCTGCCCGCCGCGCCGACCGGCATCGATTACTCCACTGCCGCGCGCTCGGCCTACGTCACCTGCGCCAACGGCACGATCGTCGCGGTCGACGGCGCGACCCCCCGGGGCAAGCCGACGGCGCAGATGACCACCGCGCCGGGGCTGGCCGGCATCGCGTTCGCGCCGCGCGGGCGGCTCGGCATCGCGTTCGACACCGAGCACGACCAGATCTACGTGGTCGACCCGGCGCAGAACCGCATCGTGCAGAGCGGCGGCGTCGAGAACGGGCCGGATCAGATCAGCTTCTCCGACACGCTGGCCTTCCTCCGCCACCGCGGCTCCGAGACGGTGCTGATGGTGCCGCTCGACCAGATCGGCCAGCCCGGCCAGCGCATCCCGGTGGCCGACTTCCCCGCCGGCCAGCAC
This sequence comes from Deltaproteobacteria bacterium, assembly GCA_005887925.1. Taxonomy (GTDB): domain Bacteria; phylum Myxococcota_A; class Polyangia; order Haliangiales; family Haliangiaceae; genus JABFXX01. Next base: position 12,576 of record VBLP01000017.1, read on the forward strand.
GCCCCCGGGCCCGCGCCGCTGGCCCGCTCGATGCAGCGCGCCCCCGGTGCCGCCGCGATGCTGGTGGCCAATCCGAACGACAAGGCGGTCTACTACTACAAGGAGGGCATGGCGGCGCCGATGGGTAGCTTCGAGGGCTACGGCCACGCGCCGGTGGCGGTGCTGGCGATCGATCGCAGCCTGCGCGAGCGCACCCCTGGCGTGTACGAGACCCTGGCGCGGTTCAAGGAGCCCGGCAGTTATGACGTGCTGGTGCTGCTCGACGCGCCGCGCCTCCTGCACTGCTTCCCGATCGAGATCGCGCCGCAGGCGGGCTGGCGCGCCGGCACCGGTGGCCCGGTCACCATCGAGCCGCTGTTGCCGGACGGCGCGCTCGTCGCCGGCCGGAAGGCGCACCTGCGCCTGCGCCTGCGCGATTCCGCGACCGGCCAGCCGCGCGACGGACTCACCGACGTCGTGGTGCAGACCTTCCTCGCCCCCGGGGTATGGCACGTGCGCACGCCTGCGACGCCGGAAGGCGACGGCGTCTACGGGGTCGACCTGGAGGTGCCAGAAGCCGGCGCCTACTACGTATCGCTGGAGGCGCAGTCGATCGGCCTCAGATTCCACATGCAGCAGAACATCTTCCTCGCGAGGTCCTCCGATGACCGCTGACCGTGCAACACGCTTGCTCCTCGTCGTCGCGCTCGGCGCGGTCGCCTGCGGCAGCGGTGCCGCCCAGCCGGTGCCCGCGCCGGCGCCGTCCGCGCCGCCCGCCGAGCCGGCGGAGCGCGACGAGGCGCTCGTGGCTCCGCGCTTCCCCGACGTCGTGCTCGTCAACCAGCGCGGCGAGCCGGTGCACGTTCACCGCGATCTGGTGCAGGACAAGATCGTCGTGATGAACTTCATCTACACGCGCTGCACCAGCGTGTGCCCGACCTTCGGCGTGAGCTTCTCGCGCCTGCAGGAGCTCGAGAAGGAGCGGCTCGGCCGCGAGGTGAACCTGATCTCGGTGACGATCGACCCGGACAACGATACGCCCGAGCGCCTGCTGGCCTGGGGCGAGCGCTACCACGCGGCGGCGGGGTGGACGATGCTCGGCGGCACGCCGCGCGATGTCGAGCGCTTGCTCGAGGCGCTCTCGGTGTACACCGCCGTCAAGGAGAGCCACGTGCCGATCGTGCTGGCGGGCAACGATCGCACCGGCCAGTGGCGGCGCGCGCACGGCTTCACCACGCCTGCGCAGCTGCACGAGATCGTCGACGAGCTGAGCGCCGGGACGGAGGCGCGATGACCGGAGCTCGGACCCTCGGCCTCACCGTGGTGGTGCTGGCCGCGTGCAACACGGATCGCTCCCCCACCGGCGCCGCGCGCGCGGACACCGGCGCCGGGCGCGCGGACACCGGCGCCGGGCGCGCGGGCACCGGCGCCGCCGAGGCCGAGGGCTCGCCCGCCCGGCACTACTTCGGCGATGCCGTCCTCGTCGATCAGAACGGCGAGCGGCACCGCTTCTACACCGACCTCGTCCGCGATCGGACCGTCATCATCGACGTGTTCTTCACCCACTGCACCGCCTCCTGCCCGATCGTCGCCGGCACGTTCGCCAGGGTCCAGGACCATCTCGGCGAGCGGCTCGGCCGCGACGTCTCCATGCTGTCGATCTCCGTCGATCCGCAGCAAGATACGCCGGACCAGCTCGCGGAGTACGCGCAGCGCTTCCACGCCCGCCCCGGCTGGTACTTCCTCACCGGCGATCGCGCCGAGGTCGAGCCGACGCTGCGCCGGCTGGGTGAGTGGGTCGATCAGCCCAACGATCACAACGCGCTGGTGCTCGTCGGCAACGACCGCACCGGCCTGTGGAAGAAGGCGCTCGGGCTGGCTCGACCCGAGGCGGTGATCGAGGTCATCGACAGCGTCGTCAACGACCGCGGCGAAGGCGCTCCGACGGCGCAGCGATGATGCGACGGCTGACACTCGCGGCGGCATGCCTCCTGGCCGTGGGGTGCCGCAAGCCCGCGCCCGGTGACGCCGGCGATGCGGCGCAGCGCGGGCGTGACATCTACCTGCGCGGCGTCACCGCGCGCGGCGACGCGTTCACCGCGGAGGCCGGCGCCGGCAACCTGGTGCCGGCGGCCGCGCTGCCCTGCGCCAACTGCCACGGGCGCGACGGCCGCGGCCGCGTCGAGGGCGGGATCGCACCGCCCGACATCCGCTGGTCCTCGCTGACGCGGCCCTACCAGGTGGTCACCGAGACCGGGCGCAGCCGATCCGCCTACTCCGCACAGCGCCTCGGCCGCGCCGTCACGCTCGGCATCGCTGCCGGCGGCGAACGCCTGGGGGTGGCCATGCCGCACTACCGGCTCACCCGCGCCGAGCTCGACGATCTGCTCGCCTACCTCCAGGTGCTCGAACGCGAGCCCCAGGCGCCCGGCGTCGACGATGGCACGCTCCGCATCGGCCTCGTGCTCGACGGGACCAGCAGCGGCGCCACCGACATGGCCCGGGTGCTCGCGGGCTCGTTCGAGGCGTTCAACCGCCAGGGCGGCCTCTACGGCCGGCAGCTCGCGCTTCGCACCTTGACGCTGCCTGTGGTCCCGGGCGAACAGGCGCTGGCGCTGCGCGCCTTCCTCGAGCGCGAGGCGCCGCTCGCGGTGTTCGGCCAGCTCCCCGATCCGGGCGGCGAGGTCCTGGCGGCGCTGCTCGACGAGCAGCAGGTGCCGTTCATCGGCGCGCGCGCGGCCGGCTCGCCGCGGTCGCCGCAGCGCTACGTGTTCTACGTCGAGCCGGGAATCGTTCAGGAGGCCGCGGCGCTGGCGTGCTTCGCCGCGCATCAGCGCGCCGGCGCGCGCACCGTGATCGTCCACCCGGCGGGCGCCGCCGGCGAGGCTGGCGCCCGCTTTGTCGCCGAGCGAGCGCGCCAGGCCGGGGCCGGCGAGGTCGCGATGCGCGCGGCCGTCCCGGGCAGCGAGGCAGCGCCGCTGCCGCCCGACGCCGCCGTGGTCATCGACCTCGGCCCGCCCGAGCGCACCGCCGGCCTGCTCGCCGCGGCCGCGCAGGCGCCGGCGCTGGACTTCGTGCTGTTCCCCGGCGAGACCGCGTCCGCCATCGCGCGCGATCCGGCGCGGTTCCTCCGGCCGGCCGACCAGGCCCGCCTCGCCGGGCGCCTGTACACGGTCGTCCCCGAGTCCGCCCCGTCACCGTCCGCGACGCTCGGCGCCGTCGGCGCAGCCAGCCGGATCCTCGTCGAGGCGCTCAAGCGCAGCGGCCGCACCGCCGGCCGCGAGGTGCTCGTGGACACGCTCGCCGGTCTGCGCGATTTCGCCACCGGCCTCGGGCCGATGGTGAGCTTCGGCCCCGAGCGCCGCGTCGGCGTCGCGGGCGAGATCCTGGGCACCATCGACCCGACTACCGGCGTCACGCGGCGCCGCGACGGACCCGACGCGTGGCAGCGCATCGAGTGAGTGCCACATGAAGCGCGCGACCGTCGGCTTGACATGGAATCCATTGCTGAGGAAACAGTCCTGTGCAACGAGGAGGCAACATGGCCGAGTTCGCAAGCTCCACCCGCGCCGACGCTGCGCAGACGGTGCCGGGGCCGATCGACGCAACGCGGCTCATCGGCGACTGGATCAACTGCAAGTCCGACACGAGCTACCTCGTCCGCGTCCTGGTGCACCAGACCCAGGGCCGGCTGTGCGTCCGGGTGTGGGGCTCGGGCGCGGAGGGTCCGATCGAGTGGGGCGAGGTCGAGGCGACGCCGTTCAGCGCCGGCATCGCCGCGGGCGGCTTCTGCGCGCGCTTCGTGCTCGGCCAGGTCGAGATCCAGCTGGCGACCAACGAGAAGTACGGCGTGCTGGTCATCCAGTCGTACACCCGGTTCCTCGACGGCAGCGGGCGGCGGGCACACCTCGGGCGGGAGTTCTTCCGCCGGCGGGAGCGGGTGCCTGCGCCGACTGGCGAGGACCGCGTCGCCACGCCGGCGCAGAGCACCGACGTGGATCTCGCACCGCTCGCGGGCACCTGGTGGAACAGCCACCGCGAGACCCAGTGGTGGGACAAGGTCATCATTGCGTCCCAGGGGGGTCGGACGACGATCCGGCCGTTCGGTCGCGACGAGCCCCGCGACTGGGGAACGACGACGCTGGTCGGGTATCGCGATCCCTCTGGCGAGCTCGCGTTCGAGGGCGCGATCGACGCCGGGCCGGTCCAAGCGCGGATCGCCGCCAACATGAACAAGAGCCTGATGATCATCGCCGCGTTCCATCGCGTTGCGCCGGGCGATGGCCGCAGCAACTGCTTCATCCGCGAGTTCTACTATCGCGACGACGATCCGCTGCAGGAACCCTGAGCGGTCGGGCCAGGTGGCACCAGCGCCTGTCGGGCGGCTGTTGGTATGCCGCCGCGCGGCCTGGCGCCCGCCGTCGCGCGTCGCGCGAAGCACTCCGCCACGCGGGACGCGAGCTCGGCGACCACCTCGGGTCCGCTCAGCGTGCCGTCGCGGAACCGTGCGCACAGCGCGTCGACGAAGCAGTCGAGCGCGGCCATCGGGCGCTTCCCGTCGGCATCGAGGCCGAGGCCGGCGAGCGTGAGCTGGAGCGCGGGGTGGGGCCGGACGAACCGCGGATCGTCGGGCCAGAGCACACCGCCGAACCCTACCGGGCGATCGCGGACCAGGTTGACCAGCGGTCGCGTGAAGTCGCGCTCGAACTGATACTGACCGAAGTCCACCAGCTGCGCGCGGCCCCAGCGCGACTGCACGTCGCGGGCGAGCTGTACGTTGATCGCGTCGAACTCGGCCCGGCCGCGCTCGAAGCCGGCGAGGCGACGGAGCCAGCGGCGGCCCCGCTCGCCGAGGCCGTGCACCGACTTGCCGCCGTATCGCACGGCGAACCGCCCGGCTTCCTCGAACAGCTCGAAGCGGGTGCCCGAGCTGGTCGAGGTCAGGCCGTGGCTGCGCAGCAGCAGCTCGACCTCCGCCTTGAGCAGCTCCTCGGGCGAGCCGGTCGGCGGGATCTCGGCGCCGTGCCGCGGGCGGCGGTGGGCGCGCCGGAGCTGCGCACCGGCCGGGACCAGGATGCCGTCGCTCCGGTGCACGTCGAAGCCGAGGTCGAGCACGGCGTACACTGGAACCGTGAACAGATCGCGCGCGGTGCGGCGGAGGAGCTCGTCGATGAGCCACTGCATGACCAGGTCGCGCAGGGTCTCGCTCAGCTCGCACAGCCCCGTCCCGTAGTAGCTGCGGTCGGGCGGGGTCTGCGCTGCCACTCCCGCACCCTTGATGTCGAGCAGGCCGCCTTCGACCTCGACCACGAGCGCCCGGCCGTAGCGGGTCGGACGGTACGCCGTGATCGGCGTCGGCGCGGTCCGGATGGGCGTGTTGACGGTGTTCGGTTCCGCCTGACGGGCGGAGATCACCGCACCATGAGACAGGAGCCAGTGTTCGATGACAGCGCGCTCGCACGCGGCCCGCTCGGCGCCGTTCTGCTGGTGCAGCTCCCGGTGGCGCGAAGCCAGCGCCTCACTTCGCAGCTTGGGGAAGTCGTGACGCAATGCGGAGAGATTCGCATACACGACCCGAGCGCCTTCGATCCGCAGCGCGGTTTCCTTGCGAAGGCCGCTGTCATCCAGGTCGGAGATGGTACGGAGCACAGGTCCGGGGCAAAGCCACATCACCAATACCGCTCCATGTATTGCACTATTTTGCAATCATATGTACGGTGCTAAGGCTGAATCAAGAACAAAGCGAAGGAGAGAGAGGTGGATTATGACAGGAACCGCTGAGACCGTGACCCAAAGCGCCGAGCTGGCGCAGGCAGAGGTGCTGGCGGCGGAGGCGGCGATGGGCGGGGCCGAAGCGCTGCGCGCCACGGCAGAGCAAGACGCCTCGGAGACCTACTACGAGCTACACCTCGAGACCGGGCGGCACCTGCGCGTCGGTGCGCGATTCGACCTCGGCGCCGTGCGCTCGCTGCTCGGGGTGCTCACGTCCGTCGACTCGGCGGAGCGCGGAGGCGCCGAGGCCGCCGAGCTCGGCCGGACCGCCGAGGCTGCCGAGACTGCCGAGCCCGGCGCCGAGACCGCCGAGCTCGGCCGGACCGCCGAGGCTGCCGAGACTGCCGAGCCCGGCGCCGAGACCGCCGAGACCGCCGAGTTCGGCAAGACCGCCGAGGTCGCTGCGAGCGCCGAGCGGGCCGCGACGCCCGGGGTCGCGACCGCGGCGCTCGGCACGACCGCCGGGCCGAGCACGACCGCCGAGGTCGCTGCGGGCGCCGAGCGCGTCTAGCGCTTCGCACCGCGACAGCATTCGCGCACGAGATCCACCCGGAGTGGAAAACTCGGGACATCGTTACTGTGGCACTCCGCATCGATCGTGGTGTCTGCACTACGCTGCAGGCCGTGACTCGGTATTGCGAATTTGTCACGCACGCGGCGGCCGCCATGGCTTCAAAGGCGGTGCACAAGCACTACATGCGGCAGATGCGATATCAAGCTGGCAGTCGAATGACCGTCATGGCGATATCGCATCACGTGCCGCTCACAAGAGCTTGTCGAGCGTGATCGGCAGGTCGCGGACTCGCTTGCCGGTCGCGTGGTAGACCGCGTTCGCGATCGCCGCGGTCACGCCGGTGATCCCGAGCTCGCCGATGCCCTTGATGCCGAGCGGGTTGACGAACGGATCGGGCTCCTCGACGAAGCTGACGTCGAGCTCGGGGATGTCGGCGTGGACCGGGATGTGATAGTCGGCGAGGTCGCGGGTGACGGCGCGGCCGGTGCGCCGGTCGCGGACGGTGTGCTCCTGCAGCGCCATGCCGATGCCCCACACGATGCCGCCCTCGAGCTGGCTGAGCGCGGTCCGCGGGTTGAGGATCGTGCCGGCGGCGTAGACCGCGACGACGCGGGCCACGCGGATCTCGCCGGTGTCGGGATCGATGCGGACCTCGGCGAACGTGGCGCCGTGCGAGTGGTACGAGTGCGTGTCGGGGCGCTTGTCGGTCTTGTGCTCTGCCGTGAGCTCGGGCCGGCCGCTGCGCGCGACGACGTGGGCCCAGGGCTCGTCGGGCGACTGCCGGAGCGCGATCAGCTGGTCGCGCAGCTTGTCGACCGCGAGCTTGACCGCGGTGCCGGTGCTGGCCGCGGTCTGCGAGCCGCCCGACACCGGGGTCTCGGGGAACGCGGTGTCGCCGAGCTCGAACCGGACCTGCTCGATCGGGATGCCCATCGCGTCGGCCGCGATCTGGGTCATGATCGTGTAGGTCCCGGTGCCGATGTCCTGGGTGCCGGCCTGGACCAGCAGGATGCCGTCGGGCCGCATCCGCGCGATCGCCGACGACGGCGACATCCTCGCCGGGTAGGTCGCGGTCGCCATGCCCCAGCCGATCCGCGTGCCGCGATCGCGCATCGAGCCGGGCGATGCGGTGCGCCGCGACCAGCCGAAGCGCGCCGCGCCGCGCTGGTAGCAAGCGAGCAGGGCGTTGCTCGAGTACGGCTTGTCGTCCTGCTCGTCGCGCACGCTGTGGTTGCGGATGCGGAGCTCGAGCGGGTCGATGCGCAGCGCGTAGGCCAGCTCGTCCATCGCCGACTCGAGCGCGTACGTGCCGGTCGATTCGCCGGGCGCGCGCTGGAAGGTCGGCGTCGGGATGTCGAGCTTCACCAGCTGGTGCGTGGTGATGACGTTGGGGCACGAGTAGAGGTGGCGGGTCTGCAGCGCGCTGGGCTCGACGAACTGATCGAACCGCGAGGTCTCGGACACCACGGTGTGGCGGATCGCGGTGAGCTTGCCGGCGGCGTCGGCCCCCAGCGTGAGGGTCTGCACGGTCTTGGGCCGGTGGCCGACCAGCGCGAACATCTGCGGGCGGGTCACGACGAGCTTGACCGGCCGGCCGACCGCCCTGGCGGCGAGCGCGGCGAGCGCGACATGCGACCACGGCGTGCCCTTGCAGCCGAAGCCGCCGCCGACGTAGTGGTCGATCACGCGGACGTCGGTGGGCTCGAGCCCGAACACCTTGGCGATCTTGTTGCGCACGCCGAAGATGCCCTGCGTGGCGTCGTACAGCGTCAGCTTGGTATCGCCGTGCCACACCGCGATCGTCGCGTGCGGCTCCATCGGGTTGTGGTTCTCGACCGGCGTGGTGTAGGTCGCCGTGATCCGCGCGTGGGCCGCCGCCAGGCCGGCGTCGAAGTCGCCGCGCGTGGTCGCGGGCTCGCCGAACGGCGCCAGCTTCTCCGGGGTGTAGGCCTCGCCGAGCGCGGCGTCGATCTCGGCGACCGGCGGCGTGCTGTCGTAGGCCGCGGTGACCAGCGCGGCGGCGTGCTGCGCGCGCTCGAGCGTATCGGCGACGACGACGGCGATCGGCTGGTCGGCGTACCAGATCTTGTCGTCCTGCAAGAGCTGCAGGACGCGGTCGGCGGGGTTGCCGGTGCCGCTGGTCGGCGCCGCCGGCAGCTTGGGCACCGCGCCCGGCGCCAGGACCGCGAGCACGCCCGGCTGGCGGCGCGCCGCGTCGGTGTCGACCGAGCGCAGGCGTCCGCGCGCGGCCGTGCTGCCGACGATCACGGCGTGCGCGACGTTGGCGACCGGCGTCTCGGCGGCGTAGATCGCGGTGCCGGTGAGCTTGGCGCGCGCATCGATGCGCTCGATCGGCATGCCGATGGCGCGCGGTCCGGACGGTGCCGCGGGGGCCGCCGAGTTCGGCGCGGGCGCATTCGAGGCGACCGGCGCGTTCGGCGCGGCCGGGCTGGGCGACTTGCCCGCGGGAGCCGCCGGGGTCGGCGGCGTGGCCGTCATCGGCGGCGCTCGGTCGGCGCTCACGACGCACCCCGCTGCAGCGCGCGCACGATCGTGCGGCGGGCGAGCTCGACCTTGAACGCGTTGTCCGGGCGCGGGCTGGCGCCCTCGAGGGCGATCGCGGCCGCGCGGCGGAAGTTGTCAGTGGTGGTCGCCCGACCGAGTAGCCAGCGCTCGGCCTCGCGGGCGCGCCACGGCTTGGTCGCGATCCCGCCCAGCGCGATCCGCGCATCGCGGATCGCGGTACCGCGCAGATCGAGCGCGACCGCGCACGACGCGAGCGCGAACGAGAACGACGCGCGATCGCGGACCTTGGTGTAGCGCGACCGCGCTGCGAACGCGCTCGCCGGCAGCTCGACGTGGGTCACCAGCTCGCCGGGCAGAAGCGCGCTCTCGATCTCGGGGTGATCGCCCGGCAGCGTGTGGAAGTCGCCGATCGGGATCGCGCGCACACCCGACGGACCGCGGGTGTGGACGGTCGCGTCGAGCGCGACCAGCGCGACGCACATGTCGGACGGATGGGTCGCGATGCAGCGCCCGCTGGTGCCGAGCACGGCGTGCGACCGGGTGTAGCCGTCGAGCGCCGCGCAGCCCGAGCCGGGCGCGCGCTTGTTGCACGGCGACACGCCATCGCGGAAGTACGGGCAGCGCGTGCGCTGCAAGAGGTTGCCGCCGACGGTGGCCATGTTGCGCAGCTGGGGCGACGCGCCCGAGAGCAGCGCCTCGACCAGGGCGGGGAACCGCGTGGTGATCAGCGGGTGGTAGGCGACGCCGGTGTTGGTCGCCAGCGCGCCGATCCGCACGCCGCCGCGCATGTCCTCGATCGCGGTCAGCGGGAGCCCGGTGATGTCGACGATCGAGCGCGGCCGCATCACCTCGAGGCGCATCAGGTCGACCAGCGTGGTGCCGCCGGCGATGTAGCGTGCGCCGTCGCGCCCGCCGGTCGCGAGCGCATCGTCGACAGAGTCTGCATGGACAAACGCGAAGGGCTGCATGGCTCCTCTATCCGCGGGTCCGGCGCGCGGCCTGGATCGCGGCGATGATGTTGGGGTAGGCGCCACACCGGCACAGGTTGCCGCTCATCTGCTCGCGGACCTCGTCGTCGCTGGTCGCGTGGCCCTCGCGGATCAGCGCCACCGCCGACATGATCTGGCCGGGCGTGCAGTAACCGCACTGCAGGCCGTCGTGCTCGACGAACGCGCGCTGCACGGGATGCAGCGCGCCGTCCCTGGCGAGGCCCTCGATCGTGGTGATGTCGCGGTCGCCGACCATCGCCGCGAGCGTGAGGCACGACACGACGCGCTTGCCGTCGATCAGCACCGTGCACGCGCCGCACTGGCCCCCGTCGCAGCCCTTCTTGGTGCCGGTCATGCCGAGCCGCTCGCGCAGCGCGTCGAGCAACGAGGTCCGCGGATCGATCGTCAGGCGGTGGACCGTGCCGTTGATCCGGAGCATCACCTCGACGTCGGGCGGGGCGGGCTCGGCCGGCGGCGAGCGCCGGTCGGCGGGCCGATGCTCTTGCTCCTTGCATGCCGAGAGGAACGCGGTGGCGCAGCCGACCACCAGGCAGGTCACCGTCCACTCGCGGCGGGTGAACAGCACGCGCTGCCTGGCATCGTGGCCCTCGCGCATGTGCGCGGCGCGACCGGCGATGGTCAGCGCGTCGGTGAGCGTCGCCCACAGCGCGCGGCCGCGGCGCTCGAGCCGGTGGTTGAACCGCACCACGCCGCGGCCGTCGATGACGAACACCGCGTCCTCGTCATGCGTGACGCCGTAGCGCTGCGCCGCGTCGGAGACCTCGGCCGCGAGCTCGGCGCTGGCGGCCGCCAGCGGCTCGAGTGGATCGTCGGCGCGCACCGACCACACCCCGCCCGGCGACACCACGACCAGCTCGGCGCCCAGGCCGCGCAGCTCGGCCCGGATCGTCGGGAGCTCGGTGACCGGCTCGGTGAGCTTGCCGTCGCGCACGAACGCCAGCACGCGCGGTTCGGCGTGGCTCACCCGGCGCTCGAGGCCCGGCACCACGAGATCGGGCGCGGCGGAACCAACGCTCGGACCGCTGACGAAGCTCTCCGACATGGCGCCTCCTGCGATCTAGTGGGGTTTGACCTGGCGGACGCGGTTGAACGGCACGGCCTCGCCGCGGTTGCCGTCGGCGACGTAGACCATCGAGCCGTCGGGCACCACCGAGAGCCCCTCGAGCCCGTAGAGCTGGGAGGCCAGCGGGTCGTCGTTGTCGACCCAGCCGCCCTTGCCGTTGCCGGCGATGGTATCGACCTTGTCGCCGGAGACGCGGCGGACCCGGAAGTTACCCAGGTCGGTGAGGTAGACGTCACCGTTGGACGCCATCGACATTCCCTGGGGATGGCTGAACCGCGCGGTCGTCATCGTGCCGTCGACGAAGCCGGCCTCGGCGGCGCCCGCGACCGTGACCGTCGAGCCGTCGAGCCCGACCGCGCGCAGGCGGTTGTTGTCGAAGTCGGTCACCAGCAGCTTGCCGTCGTTGCGCATCACGAGCGCGTACGGTGACGAGAACCGCGCGACGACACCGGTGCCGTCGACCATGCCCTTGACGTCGAACGATCCGGCGAGCGTCGTGACCCGCCCGCCGTTGGGATCGATCAGCTCGATCACGTGGTGGAGGTAGTCGGCGGCGGCGATCCGGCCGTCGGACAGCACGGTCAGGCCGCGCGGCCGGCCGATCGCGTTGGCGACCACGACCGCCTTGCCCGACGAGGTGTCGACCCGCCAGATCGTGCCCGACATCAGGTTGTGGTTGCCGGCCTGGTCGTTATCGGTCGAGACGTAGAGCGTGCCATCGCCGGCGAACGCCAGCCCGAACGGGCGCGCGAAGCCGGGCTGGTTGACCACGGTCCGGGTGACGTGGCTCTTGACGTCGATCGCGCGGAGCTTGCCGTTGTCGAAGTCGGCGACGTAGAGCGTGCCGTCGCGGTAGATCACGTTCACCGGGTTGGAGAACTTCGCGACCCGGCGCGCGCCGTCGACGTAGCCGACCTCGGCCATGCCGGCGAGGGTGCTGGTGCCGTTGGTGAATGCGATCGGCCCGTCGTCATCACCGCTTCCGTCATCGTCGCCGCCCGGCGAGGTGGCGCAGCCCGGGATCAGGCTGGCGACAACGAGGATGCGCAGCGCGAGTTGAGTCGTGGACATAAGGGACCTTCGGAGGAAGTTGATTGCTAGGTAGAACGAGCAAGAGGCTTGCCGAGCGCCATGGCGCCCAGGTAGGCGAAAACCCAGCGTGCGACGTGCCAGGGCGCTCGTTGCGCGTGCACCGCTCAGCCGGCAGCGGATACGGCGCGGCGCGGCGCGACGAGTCGCAGCTGCGCGAGGTGATCGTGGATCTGCGGCGACGTCAGCTGCGCGAGGTCGCGCGCGATGTAATCGACCTCGAGCTCGGGGCGACGCAGCGAGCCGGCGACGCCGCGCAGCTCGCCGAGCATCGCCGGGCTCGCCACGATCAGGACGCGGTCGTACCCCTGCTCGCGTGCGATGCGATCGATCTCGGCGATCACCTGGCGCGCGAACCGGCGATCGAGCTCGTCGACGTGCGCGTCGCGGTGATCGTCAGTCGTGCCGCCGCCCGGCGAGCTCCGCTTGATGCCGGGCTTGGTCGTCGAGTACAGGTCGTGGCCGCGGCGGCCGGGGTTCACCAGATCGGTCACCTCGCGCAGCGCCCCGGTGGCCCCGGCGCCGTCGCGTGCGGTTTGCTCGTAGGTGTAGATCCGCGCGCGGAGCGCGTCGACGATCGCAATGCAAGCTCGCTTCATGAACACCCTCCTGGTGATCCTCGCGAAAGAGTTGCAATCGCCATTCCGCGCGGCGCGATGACCGCGCGATGTCGCCACCCGCGCGACGCGCGCCGATGCACGCCGAGGCGAGGCGCGGCGCCCCTAGAACGTTGTGAGAGTCAGCGGCACGATCAGCGTCGCGCGCGCGGCCTGCGCCGGCGTCCCGGCGGGCGCCGTCGACGATCGATCGAACGTGCGCTCGTAGCCGCGCGCGACCACCAGGCCGAGCCCGACGACCACCCCGGCGTAGACCAGCCGCGCCGGGACCTGCCGCCAGCCCGTCATGCACCACAGATCGAACACCTTCACGACGTCGTTGGTCGGCGCGAACAGCACCACGTCCTTGGAGAAGTCGACCCACAACCCGGTCGCGAATACCGTCAGTGCCAGCTGTCCGTAGCGGTTGTGCGGCCACGCGCCGGTGAACGCGAGCGCCGCGAAGCCGCCGAGCACGGCGGCGTCGGTGATCTTGGGCGCGATGTAGAACGCCAGCTTGTCGCCGCGCGTGCGCAGGCCGTGGACGTAGGTCCAGCCGAACCGGAACGTGTTGGTGCTGGGATCGCGGCCGGGCGGAAACAGGTGGAGCTGGTCGACCGTCGCGCCGGCCACGACCGCCGCGAGCGCGTGGCTGCTCTCGTGCAGCGACACGCCGATCAGGTAGGTCGGGGGCGCCATCGCCAGCCCGGTCAGCACCAGCGTGCGGTCGCTGGGCTCGGCGTGGGCGGCCGGCGCGGCAAGTACCGCGGCCGCGAGCACCAGCGCGCGCGCCGTCATCCCGCCACCCACAGCTCGTCGACGTGCACGAACCCCAGCGCGTGGGCCAGCCGGAGCGAGGCGGCGTTGCCCTGGTCGGCGCCCCACACCGGCGCGCGGCCGAGCGCCCGCTCGCCCCGGATCATCGCGGCCGCGACCAGGCGGCCCAGGCCGAGCCCGCGCGCCTCGGCCAGCGTGTCGACCGAGACGTCGAACCACCGCGCGCTGCGCCATGGCGCGTAGGCAAAGCTCACGGGCACGCCGTCGAGGAACGCGGTCCAGATCGTGCGCTGGCCGCGCGCGGCCTCGAGCTCCTCGGCGAGCGATGCCGGCACGTGGCCGAGCGAGACGTCGGGTGGCAGCGGCACCGCGCCCGCGGCGGGGGGCACGACGACGCCGTCGGCCAGCGTGTGCAGCAGCGCGCGCACCACCCGGCGCCCGGTTGCCGTGGCGAGGTCCGCGCGCTCGATCGGCACGAGCAGCGTGTAGTGCGGTAGCTCGTTCGCCAGCGCCGCCAGCGCCGCCGCCGGGGCATCGCCCACCACGACGATCAGCCGCGCGCGATCGCTGGCCACGGCGACGCCGCTCCCCAGCGAGCGCTGCCAGCTCGCCGGGTCCGCCGCGATGCCGTGCGCCTCGATCCAGCGCGGGATGTCGGGCAGCGCGAGCGGCCCGATCACTTGCGCGACAGCCCGCGCAGGTAACCGATCGCCGCGCTCGCGTCCTCGGCGAGGCAGTCGTTGGCATTGCTCCGGTGGCTGCGCGACGCCGTCGATCGACTGGTCTTGACCAGCGCGCGCTCGAGCACCTCGACGGCGCGCACGTCGCCCAGCGCGCGCAGCTTGGCGACCGCTTCCCGCCGCGCCTCGCAGGTCGGCTCCTGCTGCAGGTCGAGGCTGTACGCCTTGAGCCAGTCAACGCTGCCGGTCATGCGGTGGCGCTCGATCACCGGCCGCACCGCCTTGCGCCGCCGCAGCTCGTCGTGCACCGCGCTGACCAGCACGGCCTTGCGGGCCTCCGGATCGTCGGTGCGGCCGACCCACAGATCGAACGCCTGCGCCACCACGTCGTAGTCCTGGGTGCTGCCGGCCATCGTGCGCAGCGCGGCGCGCAGCCGGTCGTCGGACTCGAGATCGGGATCGAGCGCGAGGGCGCGCGCGTAGGCGGCGAGCGCGAGCGCGTTCTCGTTGCGCGACGCGCGGACGTGGCCGAGCACGAGCTGCGCGTTGGCGTCGCCCGCGATCGCCGGCTTGTTCGCGTCGAGGATCTGCAGCGCGCGCGCCGGATCGCCGTGCGCCAGCGCCTCGGCGGCGGCGCCCGCCGGGGTCGCCGGATCGAGCGCGGCTGCCGCGTCGCCGCGACCGCGGTTGGCCGTGATCACCGCGCCGGCCACGCCGATCGCGATCGCGCACGCGGCGATCGCCGCATACAGCCCGAACCGCCGGCGCAGCAGGGGCGCCACCGTCCTCGGCCGCGGATCCGGCTCGAGCGCGCCGGCCACGCCGCCCTTGGCCGCCGCGAACGCCGTGCTCGCGCTCGCCAGCCGCTCCTCGGGGGTGAGCCCGAACACCGGCTGGCCGTACGGCCCGGTGTACGGCAGGCCGAGCCCGATCCCGCCGCGGGGCGTCGCGGGCCCGGCGGTCGCTGCGAGGTCCCCGGCGCCGGCGACGTCGCGGTCGCGCTCGGCGTCGACCTCGGGGACGCCGCCGGGTGATCCGGTCATCCCGGGCGGCGCCACGCCGGTCACCCCGGCCGGCGCCACGCCGGGCAGCCCGGGCCGCGCGGATCGCGGCGCTGCATCGAGCGCTCCGGCGCGCGGCTCCGGCATCGGCGTGCTCAGCACGTCGCTGATCGCCGCCGCGATCGAGCTTCGCGCGTCGACCACGGTCTCGGCGCCGTCGGTCGCGAAGTCATTCTCGCCGGTGACGTGGACCTCGCCGTCGACGGTGACCAGCGGCTGCGACCCCGTGCCGGGCCGGCGCTCGAACACCACGTCGGTCACGCCGCCGTCGGGCGTGCGCAGCGCGCTCTCGACCTCGGCGAGGAAGTCCTCGGCCGTCGCGTAGCGGTCGGCCGGCTTCTTGGTCAGCCCGCGGACCACCAGCCGCTCGATCGACGACGGCACGGGCCGGGCGCCCCGGATCATCCGCTGCCGCATCGGCGGCACCGGCCGCGCCGTGTGCATCGACATCACCTCGAGCTTGTCGTCGGAGTAGAACGGCGGCTGGCCGCACAGCATCTCGTAGCCGATCACCGCCGCCGCGTAGAGATCGGCGCGGCCGTCCATCGGATTGCCCAGCGCCTGCTCGGGCGCCATGTAGATCGGCGTGCCGAACGCCATCCCGGCCTGCGTCAGCTTCACGCCATCGTCGAGGTCCGACGCCGCCATCGGCTTGGCGATGCCGAAGTCGAGGATCTTGGCGAAGTCCTCGTCGTCGCCCTGCCGGATCAGGAAGATGTTCTCGGGCTTGATGTCGCGGTGGATCAGCTTGGCGGTGTGGATGTGCGCCAGCCCGCGCAGGATGCCGGCGAGGATATGCAGCGCCCGGCCCGGCGCGACCTGGCCCTCCTGCTCGAGCACGTCGGCGAGCGCGCGGCCCTCGAGCAGCTCCATCGCCAGGTACAGCGCGCCACCCGGCAGCCGGCCGACGTCGTACACGCTCACGCAGTTGGGATGATCGATCTTGCCCACCGCCAGCGCCTCGCGCTCGAAGCGGTTGCGGACCTCCGGCGACATCGCCAGCGACGGATGCAGGATCTTGACGGCGACCTGGCGGCGCAGCCCGATGTGCGCCGCGCGGTACACCAGGCCCATCCCGCCGCGGCCGAGCGTCGCGTCGAGCCGGTAGCGCCCGTCGATGACCACGCCGAGCAGCTCGTGGCCATCGCCTTCGAGCGGGACCGGTGTGTCCACCAGCGCCGGATCGGTGCCGTCGGCTCTGCCCATGACCGCGGCCCCATTGTGCCATCTCGCCGGAATTGCGCCCATCTCGCCTTCGCTTTCCTCGGCGATCGCGCCGCGCGGCGTTGCCGGCCCCTCACGGCCGGCCATCACCGACGCTGTTGCGCGTGCGCCGGCGCACAACCCGACCAGCTATCTCGGCGTCGCCCGGGACGGCCATTTTCGTAGGCGCCGGCCGCGGCCAGCGCGGGCACGTTGCCGGCGCCGGCGCGGTCAGTCGATGTACTTGAGCCCGGCTCGCTCGAGCGGCTCGCGCATCTTGTACAGGTCGAGGCTGGACAGGCCGGCCGCGAGCTTGGCGCGCTTGTCGGCCTCGTTGTCGGTGCGGGCCTGGGCTGCCTCGGCGGTCTTCGCCGCGATCGCGGCAGGCACCACGACGACGCCGTCGTCATCGCCGATCACGACATCGCCCGGGTGGACGAGCGTACCGGCGCACACGACGGGGATGTTGACCGAGCCGAGGGTCGCCTTGACGGTGCCCCGGGCGCTGATCGCGCGGCTGAATACGGGGAACTGCATCGCCGTCAGGTCCCGGACGTCGCGCACGCCGCCGTCGATGACGAGGCCGCGGGCGCCATGCGCGCGAAACGACGTCGCGAGCAGCTCGCCGAAGAACCCGTCGTCGTTCTCGGTCGTGCACGCGGCGACGACGACGTCGCCGTCCTGCAGCTGCTCCGCGGCGACGTGGAGCATCCAGTTGTCGCCGGGCTGGAGCAGCACGGTGACCGCCGGGCCGCAGAGCTGCGCGCCGGCGTAGATCGGCCGCAGGTACGGCCGCAGCAGCCCGGTCCGGCCCATGGCCTCGTGCACCGTGGCCACGCCGAAGCGCGACAGCCGATCGACGGTGGCGCGATCGGCCCGGGTGATATTGCGTTTGACCACACCGAGTGGATAGGACATGTGCCTGCCTTTCAATGTCGTCCTGTAATGGCCGTCTTCAATGGCCTCGGGCCCTGAGCGCCTCGTCGAGGCGGGGATACACCCGCCGCGCGTTGGCCTCGAAGATCTTGGCGCGGTCGGCCGCGCCGAGCAGCGGCGATGCGTCGATGTAGCGCCGGGTATCGTCGAAGTGATGGCCGGTCTCGGGGTCGATGCCGCGCACCGCGCCGTTCATCTCGGAGGCGAACAGGATGTTGTCGGCCGGGATCACCCGGGCCAGGAGGTCGATGCCCGGCTGGTGATACACGCAGGTATCGAAGAACACGTTGTTCAGGAGCTGGTCCAGCGGCGGCCGCTCGAGCATCTGCGCCAGGCCGCGGAACCGCCCCCAGTGGAACGGCACCGCGCCGCCGCCGTGCGGGATCACGAACGTCAGCGCCGGGAAGTCCCGAAACAGATCTGAGGTCATGCACTGCATGAACGCCGCGGTGTCGGCGTTGAGGTAGTG
>VBLP01000063.1:0-4063 GCA_005887925.1 Deltaproteobacteria bacterium
AAGACGCACATCCGCATGAGCCACACTGTATCGCCCGCCCGCCCGATCCTCGGAGGAATCGTGAAACGCAAGAATGCGACAGGTGCGACGCGGAGAGCGCCGCACCTGCCGCTCGATGCGATCAGCTTGCGGATGCGGTCACATCGTCGGCGGCGCGGGTGGCGACGCCGTCAACAGACCGAACATGCCGTGCATCTCGTCGTCGGGACCCGCCGCGAAGTACAGCGCGTTGGCGGTGGCGTTCTGGACGCCGACGCCCGCCGCGATGCCCCACAGCCCTTCGATCGCGAGCGCGCCGCCGCGGCTATCCTGCACCTGGGCCATGACCGCGCCGGTCGCGAGGTCGAGCTCGGTGATGTGGCCGTCGCCGAAGTTGCCGACCAGCAGCACGTTGGTGGTGAGCGACAGATCGGCGCCGAGCGCCAGGCCCCACGGAGCATTGAGCTCGTTGCCCTTGGCCGTCCACAGCAGCTTGCCCGTCGCGTCGAACGCGGCCACGAAGCCCAGGCCGGCGCCGGCGACGGAGTCGGTCTTGGTCTCGTCCTGCTGCGCGAACGTCACGAACACCGTGCCCTTGAACACCATGACGTTGAACGGCGCGAATCCCGCCGGGAGGTCCGGAACAGTGAACATCGGCTTGTCGAGCAGCTTGAAGATCTCGTCGAACACGTCGATGCGCCCGTTGTGGAAGTCAGCCGCGAGCACGAGGACCGGGCCGGCGGTCTGGCAGCTCGTGTCGCTGTTGCCGCCGTTGCCGTTGGTGCCGCCGTTGCTGCCGGTGCCGGTGCCGGTGCCGGTGCCGGTGCCGGTGCCGCTGCCGCTGCCGCTGCCCTTGCCTTTGCCCGGGCCGCCGGTCGCGCGGCTGCAGGCGTGCGCGTGCACCGTCGCGACGCCGGTGTAGCTCGCCGCGTTCTTCGAGTTGTCGACGAGCGTGAAGCCACTGGTCATGCTGAGGTCGGTGTTGACGCCGATCAGCATCCCGTGCACGCTGCCGAAGATCAGGCTCGCCGGGCCGCAGGTGTTCGGCCCGCTGATCTGCATTGCTTTCGAGTCGTTGATCGCGATGCCGGTGATGCCCTCGCCCACGCCGGCGCCGTCGACGATCGAGACTTTTCCGGTGCCTTCGTTGGCGATCCAGAAGTTGCCTTGATAGGCGACGATGCCCCACGGGTTGATGAGTGCCGTGCTGACGCTGTTGCCGACGCCGGCCTGATCCGAGAGCAGGGTCTTCTGCGAGACCTGCAAGGGGGCGCTCGAGCCAGTGCCCGAGCCGGCCGCCGCGCCGTTGGTGCCGGTGCCGAAGTCGACTTTGCTGCCGGTGCCGTCGCCGGACATACAACCGGCGGCCAGCAAGAGTGCACCGATCGCACTGCTCCGCGCGCTGATTTGGAATGCCATGATTGCAACCTCCTGCGGAATTGCCGCGACGGAGGTTTTTGCAGGTGGTGCGCCATTCTCCGGCGGCGGTTTTTCGTCACCTGGCCGTCCAGCGCGCGTCGGCGGCGCTCGCCGCGTCGCTAGTGGATGCGCGCCTACCATCTCAGGCCGGCGGCGACGGCGGTTCCCCTACGCCGTGTGCTGTGGGAACTGCTCCGAGGGCGACGAGCGGCGCGGCGCGCACGGTCACGCCACCTCGCTGGTGACGGCGTCGTCGGCGGGCAGCGTGTAGCGCTTCTCGATCGCGGCGCGGATCGCGGCGCGGCTGTCCGCGGCGTTGAGGCTGCTGCGCTCGATCGTCTCCACCTCGCGCGCCAGCGGGTCGTCCTTGACCTCGTCGCGCAACCACGTCGAGTAGTCGCGCTGCTCGCGGTGATGTTGCCAGGTGTCGTCGTCGACGCCGTCGCCGAGCTGCAGGAACATCATCAGGTTCTGCGCGCGCAGGTTGAGCTTGCCGTCGCGGCCGCGGAAGTAGAAGCTGCGCGCGTTGCCGAGGTTGCCCTCGGCGTACTTGCGCGAGTGCCGCGTGCGCTCGTGCCGGGGTGGCTCGACCCGGATCAGGTCGGCCGCGGGGTCGCCGATCTTCCAGTACAGCGCGCAGCCCGGCGGCAGGCGATCGATCTCGCGCAGCCGCGGGACGGCGAGCTCGGCGGCCCGGCACAGCTCGATCACGGTGTCGTGCGGACGCTCGCCGACGACGAGCAGGGTGTCGAGCGACTTCAGGATCACAGGCGCGACGCTGCCGGGATGCACGGTGACGTAGATCATGCCGCGCGGCGGAGCGGCCGCCGCGTCGTTCGCCGGCTCCCACGCCGCCGGCAGGACGTGATGTGCCTCGTCGACCACGAGCCAGTGCGGCCGGCCGGTGCGCGCGCGGAACTCGCGCAGCGCGGCCAGCAGCCGCCCGAAGCACTCGGGGCGCTGCGACGCCGCGACGCCGAGCAGGTTGACGACCACGTTGTGCGACGGATCGCGCACCACGTCGATCACCTCCTCGACCAGCGGCTCGCGCTGCTGACCGCCGAGCACGACCGCGAGCTCGAGCGAGGCGTAGTCGCCCTCGGGGTCGACGATCGCGAACTGGTATCCCGACTTGCACAGCCGCTCGAGCAAGCTGGTGGTCAAGGTCGACTTGCCGCTGCCCGATGTGCCGCACACCATGAGGTTCGCCGCGTACGGGTCGATCGACACGACCGCGCGCTCGCTGGCACCGATCTCGATGCGGTGGCGCGCGAGCCGGGGCGCCGCACCCGCGAGGTCCTCGGCGATCAGCTGGTCGATCAGCTCGGCCACGCCGTCGCCGTCGCCGGCCGCGGTCACCAGGTCGGCCTTGTCCTTGAGCGCCGGCAGGGCGTTGGCCACCGCGACGCCGCACTCGCACGCGACGAGCAGGGCGTGATCGTTCTCGGCGTCGCCGATCCCGGCGGCGTTGTGCGGCGACAGCCCGAGCTCGCCGAGCGCGGCGGCCAGCCCGGTCGCCTTGTTGACGCCGCTCGGCAGCACCATCACGGCGCCCTTGTTGAAGATCACCTGGAGCTCGAGCCCGAGATCGCGGATCGCGTGCAGCACGGTGTCCTGATGCGGCTCCCGCGTCGCGACGATCACGCGGCCGGCGGCGAGCTGATCGACGCCTCGCGCGCGCAGCTCGTCGACGAAGCGCGGCGGCGGCGGCTCCGCCAGCAACCGGACCTCGCGCGTCGCGGGGTCGTACACCAGCGCGCCGTTCTCCGCCACGATCCGCACGAACAGCCCGGGTTCGCGGAGCAGCGCGAGCACGTCGTCGAGCTCGCGCCCCGTGACCATGACCACCTTGCGGCCGGAGTCCACCAGGCGATGCAGCGCCGCCCAGGTGGCGTCGTCGATCCGCCCATGGTGCGCGAGTGTCCCATCGTAGTCGGCGGCAAGCACGTGATAGCGCATGACCCCGGGTGCTGCACGAACAGCACCATGCGCGCTCGCGCACGCCGTGCGGGGGCGCGCCCGCACGATGCTCAGTGATCGTAGCGCTTCTTCTTGGGCGTCAGGCCGTAAAGCTTGGCCTTCTCGAAGAACGTGCGGACCGGCATCGCGAGCAGCCCCGCCGCGCGGGTCTGGTTGCCGCCGGTGGCGATGATCGCCTCGCGGATCCGGGTGATCTCGAGCTCGCGGACCTCGTCCGCCAGCGGGCGGAACTGCGGCGGATCGCCCGGCACGGTCACGGGGCTCGGCGCCGGCACCGCGCGCTGGCGACCCAGCCGCTCACCGACGTGCTCGGCGCGCAGGACGTCACCGGCGAGCGCGGCCGCGACGTACTGCATCAGGTTCCTGAGCTCGCGGATGTTGCCCGGCCAGCTGTGCGCGAGCAGGACCTCCATCGCATCGTCCGAGATCCGCATCGCGGCGCGGCCGTTGTGCCGGCAGGCATCGTCGAGAAACGCGGCGGCGAGCAGCGGCAGCTCGCGCGGCCGCTGGCGCAGCGGCGGCAGGTGCAGCGTCGCGGCCGACAGCCGGAAGTACAGATCGCGGCGGAACCGGCCGGCCGCCACGTCGGCCTCGAGGTCGCGGTTGGTCGCGGCCACGACGCGGACGTCGACGTAGCGCTCGCGGACGTCGCCGACCCGGGTGACGCGGTGGGACTCGAGCACGC
>VBLP01000063.1:4085-5008 GCA_005887925.1 Deltaproteobacteria bacterium
CGAGGAACAGCGTCGAGCCCGAGGCGGCTTCGATCAGCCCTGCCCGGCTGACGATCGCTCCCGAGAACGCGCCCTTCTCGTGGCCGAACAGCTCGCTCTCGACCAGCGACTCGTGCAGCGCGGCGCAGTTGAGCGAGATCAGCCGCTTGCTCGCGCGCGGCGACAGCGCGTGGATCGCGGTGGCGACCAGGTCCTTGCCGCTGCCGGTCTCCCCGGTCACCAGCACCGGGATGCCGACCGGCGCGAGCCGCTCGATCAGCGCGTACAGCCGCGCCACCGTCGGATCGGCGACGATCACGCGCTGCGTGCCGATCGTCACCGTCTGCGCGGTGTGCGTGAGCCCCGCGATCTTGCCGGGCCGCGCGCCCGCCGCGGCATCATGCGCGCGCGCGATCAGCGCGGCGGCGTCGTAGCCATCATCGGGGCAGGTGACGTGGCCGATCCGCAGCCCGCCGCGATCGAGCCGGGCGAGGATCCGCGTCGCGACCGCGAACGCCTCGTCCGCGCCGGCCTCGGGCAAGAGCACGTACAGCGCACCGTCGCTCGACCACGCCACGGCGTCGATCCG
Source organism: Deltaproteobacteria bacterium (assembly GCA_005887925.1). GTDB lineage: Bacteria > Myxococcota_A > Polyangia > Haliangiales > Haliangiaceae > JABFXX01. The sequence goes on from VBLP01000063.1 coordinate 4,654, forward strand.
GCGGAGCTGCGCGACCACGCTGCGCTGCGCCGCGACCCGGTCGGCCATCACCGGGCCGGCCAGACACAGCAGCGAGAACAGCCGCTCGGACTGCACCGTGCGATCGAGCTCGTCCTCGATGCGCTGCCGCAGCACCGCCATCTCGAGCGTGCTCCCCGACGGTCCCGACGACGCCGACGGCGGCGAGTGAAACACCAGCGTCGTTCCATGGATCGTGATCACGTCGTTGGGCTGCAGCACGCGCCGCCCGGTGATCCGGATCTTGTTGACGTAGGTCCCGTTGTGCGAGCCGAGATCGCAGATCGAGACCGCATCGCCGTCGATCGCGAGCCGCGCGTGCTGGCGCGACACCGCG
>VBLP01000406.1 GCA_005887925.1 Deltaproteobacteria bacterium
ATGTAGGTCAGCGGCTCGATCTCGACGTAGCCGACGTCGACCAGCTCGGCGTAGCTCCGGCCATCCTTCTTGTCGGACTTGTTGAGCCCGAGCAGGAGCTCGAGGTTGTCGTAGATCGGCTGCATCCACGGGTTGAGCTTATCCTCGATGTCGCCGGGCAGGTAGCCGATGTCGCGGCCGAGCGGGAAGATCGGCCGACTCACCAGCAGCTTGGAGAACACCTGCTCCTCGGTGACCTTCTGCAGCCCCGCGGCGATCGCCAGCAGCGTCTTGCCGGTGCCGGCCTTGCCGACCAGCGTCACCAGCTTGATGTCGTCGTTGAGCAGCATGTCGAGCGCGAAGTGCTGCTCCTTGTTGCGCGGCTTGATCCCCCACACGCCCTCGCGCAGCTTCTTGACCGGCATCGCCTTGCCGAGCGGGCGGTCCCAGCGCACCAGCGCCGACTTGCCGCCCTCGTCCCGGAGCGTCAGGTACTCGTTGCCGTGCAGGTCCGGCGCCTCGACGACCACGGAGCCCTCGGCGTAGAACCGGTCGATCGTGCCCGCCGGCACCGTCAGTTCGCGATGGCCGGGGTAGAGCTCGTCGATCGAGATCCGCTCGGGCTCGAAGTCGACGGTGTGGAGCCCCAGCGCATCGCCGCGGATCCGCATGTTGACGTCCTTGGTCACCAGGATCGTCGAGACCTTGGGATCGCCGTCGCGGACCTCGAGCGCGATCTCGAGGATGCGCTGGTCCATCGACCGCGAGTCGTAGCTCGGGTTCTTGATCGGGTTCTTCGACAGCGCGACGCGCACCGTGCCGCCGGTCTCGATCTTCTGGGCGTGCGACAGCCCGCCGTCGTGGCGGTACTGGTCGAGCAGCCGCGCGACCTGCCGCGCGTTGCGGCCGAGCTCGGACTGGTCCTTCTTGAACGTGTCGATCTCCTCGATCACGTAGATCGGGATGACCACGGCGTTGTCGGCGAACGCATAGATCGCGCGCGCGTCGTGCAGCAGCACGTTGGTGTCCAGGACGTAGTTCTTGACGGTCACAACAGGACATTCGTCGCAGCCGACGGCGGTGTCAAACCCGAGGCCACGAATCCCGCCTCCAGCCCGGGTGCGAACGTGAGGCGACGATCGCGGTCAGAACCGGCCGACGATGCCGAGCCCGAGCGCACGGTTGCTCGCGATCGGGGCGACCTGGACCGTGTCGCGCGGCGCCGTGACGTAGACCGCCGCAGCCACGGCCACCAGCACGCTGCCGCCGATCACGAATCCGGTCGCGAGATCGGCGCGATGCCCGGCGCTCTCGACCTCGCGGCGGCAGCGCGCCTGCGCGAGCTGGACCCCCTGGCGGCAGTCGCCGTCGAGCGCGGCGGTGTACTGCCGGCGGGCCGCGATCGCGAAGCCGAGCGAGACGCCGAGCCCGGCGACCCCGACCGCGGCGATCGCGTCGGCGAGGTAGACCCGCGAGCGCAGCCGCCGCGGCGGCGCCGGCTCCTCGAGGGGACCGAACGCGGGGATGTCGATCGACGCGGTGCCGCCGGCGACGGGGTGCAGCGCGGTGCGGAACGCCGGCCGGCCGGGCAGCGTGACGACGATCTCGATCTCGCGCGGCTCGACGAGGTCGCGGATCTCGGCGGCCGGCACCGTCGCGAGCTTGCTGATCAGCGCGTCGGCGCGGTCGCGGGCGAGCCGGGCGCGGCTCTGCACGTTCTGCGAGTTGCGCGCGACGAGGTCGAACAGCACCCAGGCCCGGTACAGCTTGCCCTGGCGCTCGAGGCAGTCGGCGAGGTTGACGGCGGTGCCGAGCCCCGGGTCGAGGTCGTAGCTCTTCGCGAACAGGACGCAGGCCTCGTCGAACCGGCCGTCCTTGGCGAGCGCGCGCGCCTCGTTGAAGATCTCGGTGGCCTCGCTCGCGGCGGACTCGCTCGGCGCCGGCTCGGCGGCCGCGGCCCGCACCACGGCCACAACCGTCGCGATCGCGAGCCCACGCATCACCGCCAGCATCGGTCACCGTCGGAGACGCGTCAAGCGCCCCGCGATCCAGCGCCGCGATACGATTGACGCAGCGTCGGCGGCGGCCGTAGCCTTTTTCCATGCGGTCGGTGTGGCTCCTCGCGCTCGCGGCCTCGGGCTGCCGCGCGATCCTGGGGATCGGCGACCCGCCCGCGCTGGGCGACGGCGGCTTCGTGTCGTGCGAAGGCTTGCACCCCGAGGGCTTCGACCCCTGCGCGCTCACGATCACCACCGACAAGCTCGCCCTCGGCGGCGCGGCCTACACCTACGACACCTCGGTCGCCGGCGGCACGCTGTACGACGCCGCCCACCAGGCCGTCGTGACCTCCGATCAGATGATCATGCAGAGCGATGGCTCGGCGGTCGCCGTGCTGGCGGTCGGCGAGCTCACCACCGCGGCCGGCAGCACGCTCGCGGTCGTCGGTCCCAGGCCGCTCTTGATCGCCTCGTGGTCGTCGATCACCCTCGACGGGGCGCTCGACGCCGGCAGCCACCTCGGGGTCGTCGACGCGGCGGCGCACATCGCGCAGACCATCCGGTTCGGCGCCGGCGCCAACCAGGGATGCACCGGCAGCGCGGGCCACGACGGCGGTCCCGCGATGGCCGGCGGCTCCGGGGGCGGGGGCGGCGGCAGCTTCCAGGCAGCCGGCGGCGGCGGCGGTCAGGGCGGCATCGACGCCGTCGCCGGAGGCGCCGCGGGGGCGGTGGCCGCGATCGCGANNGGCTCGCGCGCGCTCGGCGGCGCCGGCGGCGGTGCGATCCGCCTGGTCGCGCACGACGCGATCGACGTCGCCGGCGCGGTCAGCGCCAATGGCGCGGGCGGCGCCGGGGCCCCGACCCGGTCGGCCTGCGGCGGCGGCGGCGGCGGTGCCGGCGGCTACCTCGGCTTCGAGGCGCCGAGCGTCCGGTTCGGCGCGGGCGCCATCGTCACCGCGAACGGCGGCGGTGGCGGCGGCGGCGGCAACACCTCCGAGACCGGCGGCGACGGCGGCGATGGCGTGGTCGGCAGCCAGCCGGCGCCCGGGGGCGCGGGGGCGCCCAGCTGCGGCGGCCTCGGCGGTGCGGGCGCGGCGGCGAGCAGGCTCGGCGGCGCCACCGCGGTCAACGCCTCGTGCGCGGGCGGCGGCGGTGGCGGCGGCGGCTCGAGCGGCTTCATCGTCGTCAGGAGCCCCGGCTTCGTCCCCGGCGCCGCGACGGTGTCGCCCGCCGCGCAGATCGAGTGAGCGCGCCCTTGGCCCGCATCATTCACCACGCCGCCGGCTAGTGCTGGCACGCCATCGGGTCTGCCTCGCAGTCGACCCTGGCGAGGTCGACGCCGAGCTTGGCGCAGTCCGCGATCGCCTGCGCGCGCCGCGCCGCCGGCACCGCGGTGCTGAGCCGGCGCGCCGCCGCTTCGTTGTGCTGCTGGCACGCCGCGAGGAAGCACATCGGCGCGTGCTCGGCGGCGATCGGACCATCGCACGCCGCGATCACCTTGCCGTAGCGGCGCGCGGCGTACAGGCGGGGGATGTCTTCCGGCGGCGCATCTCGCCGGGCCGGTGCATGCGGCGCCGGTGTTCCGCGCGATGACGCCGGCCTCGCGGTCTTCGACGCCGCGGTCGATCCGCGCGGTGCGCCGCGACCGTCCGCCTCCGGTGGTGCGCCGGCGACCGGCGCGCCGCGATCGCCCTCGCCGGAGCCGTCGGCGACCGGGCCCGACGGCGGGGCGCTCGACCCCGGCGGGCCAGCCGGCACGTCCGGCGGATCGATCGGCTGCACCGTGTACGACGGGCGCGGAGGCGGCGGCTCGGCGGCCCTGGCAGCACTCGCGTCGACGGCCGGCGTATCGGCCCGCGATCGCATCATGATCATCACCGCGATCGAGCCCAGCAGCGCAGCGCCGGCGATCACAACGTACAGCGGCCATGCCGCGCGCGGCGCCGCATGCAGCGGAGCCTCCGGCCCCGGCAGCACCGCCAGCGGCCCCGATGGCGTCACCAGCACTCCCGACGGCGTCACGACCGATCCCAGCGGCGCCGCGAACGAGGCCGAGGTCGCCGCGCTCGACGGCGCGAGCGGCCCCGACGACGGCCCCGGCGGCACGTGCGACCCCGACAGGCTCGACGGCGCGAGCGGCCCCGGCGGCACGTGCGGCCCCGACGACCCCGGCCCCGGCGGCGCCGCCAGCGGTAGCACCGGGCGCGGCCCCGACGGCGGCACCGGTGGCGGCGGCAGCACCAGCTCGCCCGACGGCGTCAAGACATCCTCTCCCGCGGCCGGCGACGGCCCCGGCGCGCGGCCCGGCACCGGCGACGGCCCCGTCGTGCGCGCCGGCAGCGGTACCGCCGCCGACGGCCCCGATCCCTCGGCCGTCCCCGGCTGGGTCGGCGGCGGCGCGGCGAGCGGGAACCCGCGCTTGGCCGGCTTGCCGAGGTTCGCGGTCGACTCCACCACCGGATCGAGCGACGCCGTCACCGAGCGCGCCGAGCTCAGGTCGATCACGCTCGCCAGCTGATGATCGATCCTGGCGGCGGGCGGGATCGCCAGCTCCGGCGGGATCGGCTCGCTCGTCACCGTGACCGCCTCGACCGGCTCCGGCTGGCTCTCGAGCTCGAGCCACGGCTCGGGGCGCTGGCCGAACAGCTCGCGCACGAAGCGGCCCAGCCCCGACGGCGACAGCACCGCGCCGGTCCGGCCCGCGATCGCCTCGAGCGCCTCGATCACCTCCTCGGAGGTCTGGAACCGCTCGTCGGGCTCCTTGGCCAGCAGGCGCAGCTCCATCTGGTCGATCTCGGGCGGCACGTCGGCCCGGCGCGACGACGGCGGCGGCGGCGGCTCGCCGACGATCGCGTTCATGTTCTCGAA
>VBLP01000407.1:0-18229 GCA_005887925.1 Deltaproteobacteria bacterium
ACAGCAAGCTCCGCGTCGTGACCACCCGCCACGAGAGCGGGGCGATGTTCGCGGCGGCGGGGTATGCGCGGGCGACCGGCAAGCCGGCGGTCGTCGCGGTCACCTCCGGACCGGGCGTGCTCAACGCGCTCACCGGTCTGACCTCTGCGTGGTGCGACGGGCAGCCGGTGCTGCTGCTCGTGGGGGAAGTGCCCCGGCCCTCCCAGGGCAAGGGCGTGCTGCAGGACGGCTCGGCGCACGGGCTCCAGATCGTCGAGATGGCGCGCTACGTCACCAAGCTGGCCGCCGAGGTGCCGCGGCCGAGCAACCTGCCGCACCTGCTGCGCCGCGCGCTCGCGACCATGCAATCGGGCCGCCACGGCCCCGCCCTGCTCACGCTGCCGATGGACGTCACGCTGGCCCAGGTCGCGCGGCCGCGCGCCGCCGGCACGGCGACGACGTCGAACATCATCGCGACCGACCAGCTCGACGAGATCGCCGCGCTGCTCCGCGATGCCCAGCGGCCGCTCCTGCTGGCGGGCCACGGCCTGCGCCGCGGCGGCGCCTCCGCGCACCTGCGCGCCGTCGCCGAGCGCTTGACCTGCCCGGTGGCGACCACGCCCAAGGGCAAGGGCGTGTTCCCCGAGACCCACCCGCTCGCGCTCGGCGTGCTCGGGCTCGGCGGCCATCGCTCGGCGCTGCGCTACCTCGACGCGGGGGTCGACGTCGTCGTCGCGATCGGTACGAGCCTGGGCGACATGTCGACCGACGGGTTCTCGCCGCTGCTCCAGGCGCCGCGCGCGCTGGTCCACGTCGACGTCGACGCGCGCCAGATCGGCAAGAGCTACGCGCCGACCCACGCGATCGTGGCGACCGCCACCGAGTTCCTGTGCGGGCTGGCGGCCCGGCTCGACGAGGCGACCGGCCACCCGGGCACCTTGCGCGCGCTGCCCGGTGGCATCGAGCGCGCGATCCTGCCGTCGTCGCGCCGCGCCGATCGCATCGCGCCGCAGGACGCGCTCGCCGAGCTGCAGGAGGTCCTGCCGCGCGACACGATCTACTCGATCGACTCCGGCGAGCACTTCCTGTTCGCCGCCCACTACCTCGAGATCGACCTGCCCGACGCGTTCGTCGCGATGACCGGGCTGGGATCGATGGGCCAGTCGATCGGCGCGGCGATCGGCGCGCAGCTCGCGCTGCCGGGGCGGAGCGTGGCGGCGATCTGCGGCGACGGCTGCTTCGCGATGAACGCGTTCGAGATCGCGACCGCGGCGTCCGAGCGGCTGCCGATCCGCGTGTTCGTGTTCAACGACGAGCGCCTCGGCATGGTCGAGCGCGGCCACCGCATGGTGTACGGCCGCACCCCGGAGTATCCGACGACGCCGATGGACGTGTGCACGGTGGCCCGCGGCCTCGGCGCGGCCGTGCTGTGCGTCAAGCACCCCGGCCAGCTGCGCGCCGCGCGCGACACGCTGCGCAAGACCCCTGGGCCGGTGGTCGTCGACGTCCGGATCGATCCCGAGATCACCCTGCCCCGGCGCGACCGGGTCAGCGCGATGGCGCCGGGCAGCGGCGGCAAGACGAAGCAGAGCAAGTGAGCGGCCCGCGGATCGGTCTGGTCGGCGTCGCGACCTATCTGCCGCCCGAGATCCGGCGCAACGCGCGCGTGCTCGCCGAGATGGCCGCGCAGGCGGCCGATCCGTTCCAGGGCGTGACCGAGCGCCGCGTGATGCCCGCGGAGATGACCTCGGTCGACATGGAGGTCGAGGCCGCGGAGCTGGCGATCGCGCGCGCCGGCATCGACCGCGGCGCGATCGACGCGCTCTTGACCCACACCGCGGTGCCGGAGTACCTGCTGAGCAACACCGCCTGTGTCCTGCATCACCGGCTCGGCCGGAGCCCGGGCTGCTTCGCGATGCAGGCCGAGGCCTCGGGCAACTCGTTCCTGATGCAGCTCACGCTCGCCGAGCAGCTGATCGCGTCGGGCCGGGCGCGCCATGCGCTGATCGTGCAGTCCGCCGCCGGCTCGCGGCTGCTCGATCCGGACAGCCCGATGTCGCCGCTGTTCGGCGACGGCGCCTCCGCGGTCGTGGTCGGCCCGGTCGAGCGCGGTGGCCTGCTCGCCGCGGTGGTCCGCACCGACGGATCGTATCCCCGCGGGCTGATCGCCAGCGTGCCCGGACGGCGGTGGTACGATGACGGTCGGATCGTGCTGCATTCCGGCGATATGGCGGCGATGCGCCAGATCTTCCTCGAGACCGCGGACCGCGCGGCCGAGGTCGTCGGCGCCGTGCTCGCCGCCGCCGGGCAGGCCGCCGAGGAGGTCGCGCTGTTCGCGGTCCACCAGGGCACGCCGTGGCTGCGCCGGGTGACCCAGGAGGCGTGCGGCCTGGGCCGCGCCCGCGCGGTCGACACGTTCGCGACCACGGGCTATCTGTTCGGCGCCAGCATCCCGCTCGTGCTGGGGACCGCCGAGCACCGCGGCCTGGTCGCGCCCGGCGATCTCGTCGTGATGCACGGCGGCGGCGTCGGTTCGACCTACGGCGCGGTCGCGCTACGCTGGGGGGCCGAACGCGCATGAGAGAGGTTGCCAGCAGGGTCTTCCACATCTTCTTCCGTCCGCTCGCGGCCAAGGGCGTGCCGCTCGAGCAGATGGTCGAGGGCACCGGCGTGTCGCTCGCCCGGCTGCGCAAGCGCAACGAGCGCATCGACTGGGCCGACCTGTGCGCGATCCTCGGCCGGCTGCAGGCGCACTTCACCGCGGACGAGTTCGTCGAGGTCGGCCGCTCGTACTTCCGGTCGCCGGCGCTGCGCTTCGCGTTCGTGATCGGCCGCGCGCTGCTGACCCCGATGGGGTTCTATCGCTTCATCAACAAGCCGCGGACCGGCGCCGGCAACCAGATGTTCACCTGCGTGGTGCCGACCCACCGCGAGATCTCCGACACCGAGTGCGAGGTCGAGCTCAACCTGCCCGAGGCGTTCGAGGTGTGCTGGCCGTTCTTCCTGGTGTCCAAGGGCAACTTCGTCGAGATGCCGCGCCTGCTCGGCTATCCCGCCGCGACGGTGGAGCTCGAGCGCATCCCGCGCGGCGGCCGCTACCACATCACGATCCGGCAGCGGACGCGGCTCCTGACCCGGATCTATCGCACGCTGACCTGGCCGTTCACGGTGCGCGCCGCGGCCCGCGAGCTGCGCGACGCCCACGAGACGCTGATCGAGCGCTACCTCGAGATCGAGGATGCCAAGGCCAAGCTCGATCGCCAGGCGACCCAGCTGCGCACCGCCCACACGGTCAACGACCTCGTCCAGCGCGATCTCGATCTGGTGCGCACGCTCGACACGATCGCGCGCGCGCTGGTCGACGAGGCGGGGTTCGCGTGGGCCGAGATCGCGCTGCGCGCGAGCGATCCGGACGACCCGGGCTCGGCGAGGACCGCGCGGTTCGGCGCCGATGACCACGAGCCGCCGCTCGAGCGCCCACTCGAGGCGCGCGGCGAGGTGATCGGCGAGCTCCGCGTCGCGCCCAGGGCCGGGGCGGTCCGCGCCGAGCGCGAGGAGCTGCTCGCGTTCATCATGCCGTCGCTGGCGATGGCGCTGCAGAACGCGCTGAGCTACCAGGCGCTCGCCGACTACCGCGCCGGCCTCGAGCGCCTGGTCGAGCAGCGCACCGCCGAGCTGCGCCAGGCCCGCGACCAGCTGGCCGGCACGGTCGTCGAGCTGCGCGAGGCCCAGGGGGCGCGCGAGCGGTTCTTCGGCAACATCACGCACGAGATCCGCACGCCGCTGTCGCTGATCCTGCTCGCGGTCGCCGACATCGAGCGCCGCGCCGCGCCGGTGCTCGACGAGCGCGCGCGCAAGAACCTCGGCGCGGTCGGCGACGCCGCGCGCAAGCTGGTGCGGCTGGTCGACGAGCTGCTGCTGCTCGCCGCCGGCCAGGAGGACAAGCTGCGCACGTCGCCCGAGCGCAGCGATCTCGGGGCGCTGATCGGCGCCGTGGTCGCGGCGTGGGAGCCCGCCGCCGAGGCCGCCGGGCTCACCCTGCTCGGCCGGGTGCCGGCCTCGCTGCTGGCCCACATCGATCCGGTCGCGATCGAGCGCGTCGCGTCCAACCTGGTGTCGAACGCGGTCAAGTACACGCCGCGCGGCGGCGCGATCGAGGTCGAGCTCGCCGACGAGCCCGACGGGCTCCGGCTGTCGGTGCTCGACACCGGGATCGGGATGAGCGACGAGCTGCAGAGCCGGCTGTTCGGCCGGTTCGAGCGCGCGCACGACGGCCAGCGCCAGACCGGCACCGGCCTGGGCCTGTTCGTCGCCAAGCAGCTGGTCGAGGCCCACGGCGGCACGATCGCGGCGCTGCGGCGCACCACCGGGACCGGCAGCGAGCTGCGCGTCGTGCTGCCGGCGTCCACGGTGATCCGCAGCGAGGAGCCGCGCGAGGTGCAGCGGCCCGAGCTCCGCCTGGTGCCGCCGCCGAGCGCGCCCGCCGAGCCGGCGAGGTGGTTCCGGCCGAGCGGGTTCTCGGCGGGGACGATCCTGCTCGCCGAGGACGACGTCGCGCTCGCCGAGGTCATCGGCCGCGAGCTGTCCGACGAGTACACCGTGATCGTCGCGCACGACGGCGCGGCGGCGATCGAGCTGGTGCCCCAGCACCAGCCGCAGCTGCTGATCACCGACGTCGACATGCCCGGGCTCAACGGCATCGAGGTGTCGCGGCGGTTCCGCGAGATCACGGGCGACCGGCTCGCACCGATCATCGTGCTGTCCGCCGTGCTCGACCTCGGCACCCGGATGGCGGGCCTCGAGGCCGGCGCGGTCGACTACATCACCAAGCCGTTCGAGCCGCTCGAGCTGCGCGCGCGGATCCGGGCGCAGTTCCGGATGCGGGACCTCGCGGTCCGGCTGCAGCGCGCCGAGCAGCTGTCCGCGCTCGGCATCCTCACCGCCGGCCTGGCCCACGAGCTGCGCAATCCCGCCAACGGCATCGTCAACGCGATCGGCCCGCTCACCGACCTGTTGCCGCGCGACCTCGTCCATCCGGACACCGCGGTCGGCCAGCTGCTCGACGTGCTCAACAGCGGCGCCGAGCAGATCGGATTTCTGTCGCGCCAGCTGCTGGGGTTCCGCAAGGGCGTCGTGGAGCTCGATCTCCGCTGGCTGCCGGTCCGCGAGCTCCTGCAGCGCGCCGTGTCGCTCGCGCATGCCGGCGGCGTCGACATCCGGATGGACGCGGGATCCGGCGGCAGCGTGAAATGCGCCCCGCCGCTGATCACGCAAGTCCTTACAAATCTTCTAGAAAATGCCATTTATGCCGCCGGGCCGGGCGGCTGGGTCCAGATCCGCACGATCGCTGACGAGAGCAACCTCGCCATCGAGCTGTCGGACAGCGGGCCCGGCGTCCCGCTCCCGCTGCGAGAGCGGGTATTTGAACCATTCTTCACCACCAAACCGGCAGGAGTTGGCACGGGGCTGGGTCTGTCACTGGCACGCGACATTGCCCATCGTCACGGCGGGGTTCTGGAAATTCGCGAGCGCGGCTCACAAAGTTGTTTCGTACTCGAGCTTCCGAACTATTCTTCACTGGATGATGCGGGTGCGACCTGTATGATGGCGTCCCCTCGGCTACGCTAACCCTGTTGGGGGAGATTCCGTGCCTGCTCGTACCGGCCCACTGATTCTTTACGTAGATGACGAACGCGGGAACCGCGTCGTCTTCGAACAGAGCCTGAACGCCGAGTTCAACCTCCTGACGGCGCAAAATGCCGCGGAGGCGCTCGAGCTGCTCGGTCGCCACGAGGTCGCGGTGGTGGTCTCAGATATTCGAATGCCGTCGATGACCGGCGAGGAGCTGCTCCGGATCGTCAAGGAGCGCCATCCACAGACCATCCGGATGGTAGTGACGGCGTACGCAGACGTCGAGCCGATCCTCCGCGCAATCAACGAGGGCCTGGTGGCGCGCTACATCATCAAGCCCTGGATCCGCACCGAGCTGGTCCAGGTGCTGCGCTGGGCGATCGAGGCCTGGACGTTCAGCCGCGACTCGGCGGCCCTGCATCGCCGGCTGCTCGAGACCGAGCGGCTCGCCACGCTCGGCAGCATCGCCGGCATGCTGGTGCACGATCTCAAGCAGCCGCTGATGTCGCTGCTGGTCAACGTCGAGCACCTGCGCGAGCTGGCCAACGCGGCGCCGCTGCTGCGCGACGCGCTGCTGCAGGCCCCGATCCCGCCGGCGCAGCGCGCGCGGCTGATCGAGCTGATCGACGACCTCGATCCGGTGACCTCGGACCTGCGCACGTCGGGCAATCACCTCAGCGAGCTGATCTCGGGACTGCGCGAGCTCGGCCGGCCGCGCGATCCGCGCACCCAGGCGTCGGCGACCGATCCGCTGCCGATCGTGCGCCACGCGATGGCGGTGTGTCAGGAGCTCGCGATCCCGGCGCGCGCGTCGATCGGCTACGAGGGGCCCGGCGAGCTGCCGCGCGTGCGGATGCCGGCGACCGAGCTGACCCAGGTGCTGATCAACGTCGTGGCCAACGGCGCGCAGGCGGTCGCCGCGCGCGGCATGCCGCACGGCAAGGTCTCGATCGTCGCGCGCTCCGAGGCCGACATGCTCGAGCTCCAGATCCGCGACGACGGCGTCGGCATGGCGCCCGAGGTGCTGAGCCGCGTCGGCACGCCGTTCTTCACCACGCGGGCCGACGGCACCGGCCTGGGCCTCGCCCAGTTCCTGCGCCTGATCGGCACCGTCGGCGGCCGGTTCCGGATCGAGAGCGAGCGCGGCATCGGCACGACCGTGACGATCATCCTGCCGACCGCCGCGTGAACATCCTGCCGACCGCCGCGTGAACATCCTGCCGACCGCCGCGTGATCAATCCGCCCCCGGACCTGTCAGGTGCAGGGCCGCGCGACGCGACGCGCGGTGGGGTGAATGAGCCGGCTTTGCCGGCTCAGAGGGGACGGGAACGTCCCCTATCGATCAACCAACAGCGAGCGCGGCATCGGCACGACCGTGACGATCATCCTGCCGACCGCCGCGTAGCCTGCCGACCGCCGCGTAGTCTGCCGACCGCCGCGTAGTCTGTCGACCGCCGCGTCGCAGCCGGGCCGCGATCGCTGCACTCGCTACGGCATGTTCTCGTCGCGACCGGGGCGCTGGGTGCGGCCCGTCTGGTCCTGGTCGTCGTCATCGAGATCATCGATGTTCGACTGGCCCACCTTCTCGGAGCCCGGCATCGGCTTCTGCGTCCGGTTGCGATCCGGATCGATCTCCTTGCCCTGGCCCGGTCCCTGTCCCTGTCCCTGTCCCGGCTTGCCTGGCACGTTCGAGCCCTGACGACTGCGGTCGGGGCCGCCGCCCGGCGCTCCAGGACCACCCGGCTTCTGGGACTTGTTGGGATCGCCCTGCGCGCTGCGCTGCCGCTGGTCCTGGTTGGGTGGCATCTTCGTGTTGTCAGCCATGTCGTGCTCCCTGTTGGGTGTAGTCGACAAGGGCTGCAACGGTCGTGCCCCGCTGTGTCGTCGTCGTGGCCAGCGGTTTTCACTAGATCGCGACGGTCGACCGGGCGGATCCAGCCCGCGCGCGTGGGCGCACGCATGGATCGCGTGGATCGCGATCCGCGGGACAGCGTCGGTGAGAACGCTACTGACCTTCTTGCGTGTGGCAGTTCAGGCAGCCGAAGCCCTTCGGGTTCTCCTCGGAGTGCAGCGGCATACCGAGGATCTTGCCCATCGTTGGCCAGACCTCGTTCTTCATCCACTCGATGTCTTCCTTCTTGAACTTGCTCATGTCCTTGAAGTTGAGCTTGGGCAGCTTGGGATTGGGCATGTCGAAGTGGCCTTCCTTGGCCTGCTCGCCGTGACAGGTCTTGCAGCCGAATCCGGCAAAGTCCTTGGCGTCGTGGTTCTGGAAGATCACCTTCATTTGCGGAACGACCTTCTGCTTCATGAACGCGGCGCGCTGGTCGGGATCGAGCTTGTCGAACGGCAGATCCGGCAGCACCATGGTGGCGCTGTCGTCGCCGGCCCTGGGCGTGGTGGTGGACGGGGACTTCGAGCCACAGGCGGCGGCGAACACAAGGACGACGGCGATGGACCTCATGGCCGCGAGAATGGATGACGGATCCGCCTGAGGGCAAGCACGCCGCGCGAGATCTCGGCGCGTCTGGCTAGTGCACGCCCAGGTAGGCCTTGCGGATCTTGTCGTCCGGGGCCAGCTCGGCCGCCGGCCCCGAGGTCACGTGTTCCGCGATCGCCTCGTCGCTCGACGTACGATCCGCGGCCGAGAGAATCTGCGCCCGCTTGAGCCTACGAACTGCGCCTTGGCCGCCGCGTACGAGCGCCTCCAGCTGTTGTCGCTCTTCAGGGTCAGGGTGCCCTGCCTAGCCCGTAACCTACCGTCGTGTCAACTGTTCGCTGGCGCGGCAACGAACGCGGTGCCGCGCGCATGGCTCCCGCGATCGCGGCGTGTTACCAGGAGAGGGGCCGCGGGCCCACGGACATGGCGGATACGGCACGTTCGGAAGTCACCGGCACGCAGCGCGCGATGGGGCATGTCCAGCGCAAGCCACACGGCCAGGAGCTCGCCGGGCTGTCGCTCGCCGCGCTCGGCGTGGTCTACGGCGACATCGGCACCTCGCCGCTGTACGCGATGAGCGAGTGCCTGTCGCCGACCAAGCCGCACGCGATCGCCCCGGGGGCCACGGGCGCCTACGCCGCCGCCCAGGTGCTCGGCGTGCTGTCGCTGTTCTTCTGGGCGCTGGTGCTGGTCGTGGTGGTCAAGTACCTGGTGTTCGTGCTGCGCGCCGACAACAAGGGCGAGGGCGGCATCCTCGCGCTCGCCGCGCTGGTCCAGCAGCAGGACAAGACGCCGCGGCGGGTCAGGCTCTCCGGGCCGATCCTGCTCGCCCTGTTCGGCGCCGGCCTGCTCTACGGCGACGGCGTGATCACCCCGGCGGTCTCGGTGCTCGGCGCGATCGAGGGAATCTCGGAGCAGAACCCGGCGCTCAGCGAGCTGGTGGTCCCGATCTCGGCCGCGATCCTGATCGGCCTGTTCTGGGTCCAGCGCTTCGGCACCCACCGGATCGGCTCGGTGTTCGGCTGGGTGATGCTCCTGTGGTTCTTCGCGATCGGCGTCACCGGCGGCCGCTACATCCTGCACCGGCCCGAGGTGCTGACCGCGGTGTCGCCGCACCATGCGATCCAGTTCCTCGCCGGCAACGGCTGGCACGGCTTCCTCCTGCTCGGCTCGGTCGTGCTGTGCATCACCGGCGCCGAGGCGCTGTACGCCGACATGGGCCACTTCGGCCGGACGCCGATCCGGGTCGCGTGGTCGGTCGTGGTGTTCCCGGGGCTGCTCCTCAACTACTTCGGCCAGGGCGCGCTGTTCCTCGAGGACGGCGCCAAGGTGTCCAACGGCTTCTACGACCTGGTCAGCGACACGCCGTTCTTGATCCCGATGGTCGTCCTGGCGACGATGGCGGCGATCATCGCGTCGCAGGCGCTGATCTCGGGCGCGTTCTCGCTGACCCACCAGGCGGTCCAGCTCGGATACCTGCCGCGCGACAGCGTCATCCACACCTCGCACAAGCACGAGGGCCAGATCTACATCCCCGAGGTCAACTGGCTCCTGATGGTCGCCTGCGTCGCGCTGGTGTTCGCGTTCCGATCGAGCTCGAACCTGGCGGCCGCGTACGGCATCGCGGTGACCGGGACGATGGCGATCACGTCCTTCCTGTACTTCCTGGTCATGCGCCGCAACTGGAGCTACCCGCTGTACATCGCGCTCGGGCTGTTCATCCCGTTCGTCGCGATCGACCTGGCGTTCTTCAGCGCCAACGTCGAGAAGATCGCGGCCGGCGGCTGGTTCCCGCTCGCGGTCGGCGTCGGCGCGTTCCTGGTGATGACGACGTGGTGGCGCGGCCGCCACGAGCTGTCCAAGCAGATGGAGAGCGGGACGATCCCCGACGAGCTGTTCCTCGCCGACATCGCCGAGACCCCGCTGCCGCGGGTGTCGGGGACCGCGGTGTTCATGACCTCGGGCACCGACGGCATGCCCAACGTGCTGCTCCACCACGTCAAGCACAACAAGGTGCTGCACCGCCAGGTCGTGCTGCTGTCGATCTCGACCGAGAACGTGCCGTTCGTCGTCGGCAACTCGTCGCTCAGCGTGCGCGAGCTCGGCCACGGCTTCTTCCGCGTGGTCGCCCGCGTCGGCTTCATGCAGCAGCCCAACGTGCCGCGCATCCTGTCGCGCTGCGAGCGCCACGGGTTGATCGTCAACCCGAGCGACACGACGTTCTACCTCGGCCGCCAGACCCTGCTGACCAGCGGGCATGCCCGCATCGCCCGGTGGCGCAAGATCCTGTTCTCGTTCCTGGCCAGGAACTCGCGCGCGCCGACCGAGTTCTTCCACCTGCCGCCCAACCGCGTGGTCGAGCTCGGGCTGCAGATCGAGCTGTGAGCGCGGCGATGAAGGCGGCCCCGATGACCGGGCTCGAGCATCGTGGTATGCATCCGCGCCAGAGGCGGTGATCGCGATGCCCAAGCCCGTTGCCGTGGACGGCGATACGCAGGTGAAGACCAGCAGCAAGAAACACTCGTCGGACACGAACAGCGCCGGGAAATGGCAACTGGTCTCGTCGAGCGTCACGCAGGGCAGCAAGTTGAGCGTGGCGGCCAAGCTGGTCGAGATCGGCGCGACCGCGTCCTGGAGTTACGTCGGCGGCACCGCGGGGAGCCCGCCGGTGGCGGTCGGCCCGTTCAGCGATAGCGCCACGCTGACAGCGAGCACGACCCGGCTCAAGGACAAGGGCAAGGACCTGCTGGTCGATGGCGACCAGGCCTCCGGAAGCGTCGACGCGGACAACAAGATCGTGGTCACGGCGTCGCAGAGCAAGCTACGGACGGCGTGATCGCCGGCGCGCGGCACCACGCGACACGACCTGATCCGGAGCTGCGCGAACGCGGACCGGCCGCGAACATCGTCGAGATCGATCGCGCTGCCCCGCTGCCGCTGCGATACACGCCCGGCGGTGTGGACGCATGGCATGATGCGATGCCATGGCTTCGCTCTCCGTCTGGACCGTCACGACCTTCAGGCGCCTGCTGCCGGCGCTGGGATCGCTTGCCGCAGCGCTAGCGGGGTGCGCCGAGGCACCGCTCGCGAGCTACTTCTACCAGCCGCCGCCGGACGCAAAGGTCGCGGTTCCGCCCGAGCGAGTGAAGCTGTTCGACGCGCGGATCGGTGCAGAGCAAGGGACGTACCCGCCCTTGCCTCCGGGCGTCTATCTGACGATGGCGGGCGAACCGCGGCCCGGCGGTGGGATCATGTGCCCCGGCGCCGAGCTCGTGGTGATGCCTCCGAACCGTCTCATCGGCGAGCTGAACCTGGTCCAGCGCGACCGTCCGCTGACCGCGGAGGAGGAGACGGCGATCCTGATCCGGCAAGCCGGGCGTGTCGGGGCGACCGCGGTGGTGCGCTACCACGGGGGGTGCACCGACGAGAACCTCGCGGGCCACGGCGGCCCTTCTGCGCTCGCGATCGAGCTGGGGCAAGGCGCAGAGCCCAGCGCCTCGCAGCTGCTCGAGGCCCAGCAGAGCGAGATCGCCGCCAGGACGAAGGCGGCGGAGCTCGCGCCGGTGGGCGAGCCGCAGCGACGAGAGCTGGCGACGCTCGAGCCGGCGACGGTCGAGGTCGAGCGCGGGGCCTGCTACTGGGTGGCGGTCGCGCTCGAACCGGGGGCCATGTTCGATCTGTCGGCGTGGCCGTCGTGGCGGCGGCGCACGACCGCGCCCCTGCTCGGTGGGCTGCGGCGGCTCGACTTCCAGACGCCGTGGACCGACGTCGGAGCTCCGACGCCGCGGCCGCTGGGCGCGCTGCGCGCGGGCGTGCGCGAGCTCGGTTGCGCCGCGCGGGCCGGAACCGTCTCGGTCGACTTCCGCCACCGGCGCGCGGCGGGTACCGACGTGCCTCCGGTGGGACGCGGCGCGGTGGTGTTTCGGTTCTATGCGCGGCCGATCACGGAGCCGGAGCTGGACCGGATGCTCGCCGACCGCGCTCGGTGGGACGCGGAGCGCCGCGGCAAGTGCACGGTGTGCGCGCGGTTCCTCGATGGCTGCGGCGGGCCGCAGAGCTGTCCGAGGTTCGCAGCGTGTCTCGAGCGCAACGGCGCGGACCTCGACGATTGCGAGCTGAACTAGCCACGCAGCTCGCGTGCGCGGTCGACGAGCGGATCGCTCAGAACCGACACGCCATGGCGTCGGGCGGCGGTGGCGGTGGCGGCTCGGCGAGCGCCGCCCGGATCGAGCGCTCGAGCACGGAGTAGTCGCCGGCGGCACGCTCGAGCTGCATCGCGGCGCGCAGCGGCACCTCGGAGTTGCTGATCACGCGCGGCTCGCCGTGGCGCTTGAAGCCGCGGGTGTGAAACAGGAACGGGTGCCCGAGCACGACGTCGCCGGCCGCGCCGGTGAGCTCGCAGAAGTCGCCGATCGGCTCGGCGAGGACGCGGATGAACAGCTCGCCATGCGCGAGACCCTCGGGGTGCGATGCGAGCACGCGCGCGGCCCGTCGGTGCGACCCTCCGGACACCACCATCCCGCCTCCGCCGGGCGCGATATCGGAGAACAGCCCGACCAGCAAGAGGCCCTGGCGCGGACAGTCCACGGTGTGCCGGAACCAGTTGCCGTCGACGTGCCAGCCGTACGCGGGCCATTGCGCGGGGTGGTCGGCGCCGTAGTGGAAGCTGACCGGCCAGAACCCCCACCGCCGCTCGCCGGTCCAGCGGCCCTCGCCGACGAGCTCCTCGATCGCCGCGGCGAGCCGGTCGGTGAAGCAGCCGAGCACCGCCGGGTCGGTGAGGTGCTCCTCGATGTCGTACGCAGGCGGCCAGGTCGACGGGTCGGCCTCGCGGATCGCACGCTTGGCCTCCATCCGGCGCCATACCACCGCCCGCGCGGCGCGGGCCTGCTCGGCGGTGAACGCGCCGCGCACGGTGCACCAGCCGCGTTCCACGAACTGCACCAGATCCGAGTCGGCGAGGACACTCATCGCGGCCACCGATCCATGTTACGCATATCGTGCATGGCGGGAGGGACGCGATGATCACCTCGCTCGAGCTGCTCGACGCCGCCGAGTGCGCGCGCCTGGAAGGCGCGATCAAGGAGCTGCGCGCACGCTGGGTCATGCGCGGCACGAGCCCGACCAGCGGGTTCTTCACGCTCGGTGCGGCGAGCTACCTCGACGGCGCGGACGACTACGCCGCGCGCGCAGGCGAGCTCAACCCGGTGCTGCGCGACACGTTCGCCGGCCTGTACGCGCGGGTCGCCGAGTTCCTGAGCGCCCGGCTGCGCGCGCCGGTGGGCTTCGCCGACGGCCTCGCGCTGCCGGGGTTCCACATCTGGCTGGCGCCGGCGATCTTCGTCACCCCGGTCGCGTCGGTGCACTTCGACCTCCAGTACCTGCGCGCCTGGCCCGAGGCCACGCCCGGGCTCGACCTGAGGCGCCCGCTGTCGTTCACGCTGCCGATCCGGCTGCCGCGCCGCGGCGGCGGGCTCAACGTGTGGGACGTGACCTACGAGCGGTACCGCCGCTTCGTCGCGCGGGTACCCGGCGCGATCCAGCCGGTCGATGTGACGGTGCTGCTCGAGCGCATGCGGCACCCCTACACACCCGGCGCGATCGCCCTGCACTCGGGACACCTGCTGCATCAGATCGGCGAGATCGACGAGGTCGCGCCCGACGACGAGCGCATCACGCTCCAGGGCCACGCCCTGCTCCAGCGCGGCGAGTGGAAGCTCTACTGGTGACCGGCGAGCAGCGACGCGACCGCGGCGGTGATCGGCTGTGCCGTGTGGTGCTCGTAGTACGTGAAGCATGGCGATGGATTGACCTCGAAGCAGAACCATTCGCCGGCGGGCGTCCGGCGGAGATCGAGCCCGGCCACGGGCAGGCGCAGCGCCTCCGCCGTCGCGACCGCGCGCTCGGCGATGTCCGGCGGTAGCCGGGTGGTGCGCAGCTCCGCCGTGGTGCCCTGGCGCTGTGCGTAGCGATAGTCGTCGGCGTCCGACACGATCTCGACGGCGAACACCTCGGCACCGACGACGTGGACCCGGTGATCGCGCCCGGGCACCCACTCCTGGAACTGCGTCGGGCACCACGCCACGTCGGCGAGTCGGTCGCGGTGCGTGCGGCCGAGCCGGGAGACCATGCTGCGCACGCCGCTCACGGACTTGTAGATGACCTCGCCGTGGCGCTCCCAGAACGCGAGAGCCGCGTCCGCGTCGGTCGTGATCAGCGACGCGGGCACGCGGAAGCCGCACGCTGCGATCCGGGTGGCCTGATAGGGCTTCGAGCTGTTCGACGACATCGCGCTCGGCGGGTTGACGACGCGCGCCGCGGTGTCCTCGACCCACGCCCACAGCGCGGTCTCGACCTGCTCGACGCGGGCGAGCGCGGCGTCGCCCGCACCGGCGACCGGCGCGAGGTCGCGCGCGTTGTAGACGCGCGTGTACACGGCGGACACCTCGTCGAGCACGATGCGGTGTTCGCCGCTCCACACCGCACCGCCGACGGTCGGGGCGATGTCGAGCTCGACCCGCTGATCGAGCACGTGGCGCTGATCGAGCAGCTCGAACGGCGTGCCGCGGCGCCCGAGCTCGCGGACCACCGCGTCGAGGGGGTCGTCGCCGGGGAGGCCCCACAACAGGATCATCGGCGCGACTCCGCGAGCTGTGCCATGCGCGCGAGGATCGCGTCCGCGATCTCGGGCGTGACGTCGACGAGCAGGTCCGCGCTGGTGAACGCGGCGCCCGGGCTCGCCGAGGTGAAGCGCACCGTGAGCAGCTCGACGCCGGCGGCGCGCGCGAGCCGCACGGCCTGGGCGCCGACCTCGGGCTCGACGGCGCCGAACCAGCGCTCGCCGACGACCGTGGCGATCGCCATCGCGGGCGGGCGGTCGAGCGCGGGCGCCCGGTGCCTCCGCGTCGCGACCGAGATCCCGGCGCGCGCGGCGGCGACGAGCCAGCGCTCGTGGCTGAACGCGGGCCCGATCAGCGAGCCCGCCGACGGCCGGTTGAGCACGGGGCACGGCAAGGTATCGAGCCACGCGGTCAGGAACGCGTTGAGCTCGGCCGCGACGTACTCGCGATCCTCGGCGACGATCTGCGGCAGGTCGAGCGCGCGGATGTGCGGGACGCGGGTCACGACGCCGCGGATCTCCGCGACCGGGACCGGCGCGCCGCCGATCATCGCGCGTCCCGCGTCGCCACCCGGGGCGTAATGGCGCCAGCCCGGCCGGCACAGGTCGCGCGCGACCAGCAGGCGCGCCCCGTGGCCCTGCCAGCGCTCGACGAGCCGATGCGCCCCGGCGTCGCCGGCATGCGAGACCACGACCAGCATCAGCGCTCGCTCTCGGGCTCGGTCACCGGAGCCTCCGGCGCACCGGCCGCCGCCCGCAGCGCGGCGAGCTCGGCGCGAGCGCGGTGCAGCGCGGCCTGCTTGGCCGCGACGGTGTCGGCCAGCGCCGCGAGCGCGGCCTCCAGCGCGATCAGCCGCGCGACCGGGTCGGACGGCATCGTCAGTTGTTCGTCTCCTCGGTGCCCTGGATCGCGCGCTCGCCGACCGGGGGCCGCTCCTCGGGCCGGATGAACGCGCGCCCGACGGCTGGCTCCTCGACCACCGGCGGGTCGTCGCCCCAGAGGAACCCCGACAGGCCGTGCAGCTCGCTGCGATTCTCGACCGACCCGCGAGGCCCCTTTTCTGCTGCGCCCCACTGCGCCTCCTTGCCCTCCTTCTCCTTGCCGTCCTTGTGATCCTTGGTGTCCTTGGCGTCCTTGCCGTCCTTGCCGTCCTTGCCGTCCTTGCTGTCCTTGGTGTCCTTGCCGTCCTTGCCGTCCTTGGCGTCCTTGGTGTCCTTGCCGTCCTTGCCGTCCTTGGCGTCCTTGCCGTCCTTGAAGTCCTTGACGTCCTTGGTCTCCTTCGCGGTCTTCGCCGGCGGCAGGTTGAACTGCGCCTTGATCTCGCCGAGCACCTCCGCGAGCTGCTGGCGCAGCGTGTTGATGCACGCGATCGCCATGGCGAGGTCGGTGCTCAGCGCGGCGATGTCGTGCTCGATGCGCTGGAACCGCAGGTTGAAGCCGTCCTCGTCGGTCGTGGGCTGCGCCTGCACGACGTCCTGGCCGTCGATCCAGTCCTTGTGACGGAAGGTCTGCGCGAACGTGGACTTGCAGTTCGGATCGGCCGGCGCAACGGGGAACTTGTAGTCGAACGCCATGTTCGCTCCTATCGGGCGGGGCCGTCGGTGACGGCGCCGAGGTGGCGGAACTGCTGGAACTCTCGGAACGTGCGTGCGAGCCGGCCGGTCAGCGGGACGGCGTGGCCGAGCGCGCCGGGGTCGACGTGGCGCTCGCGCAGCGGCGCGGTGTCGAGCACCACGCCGATCGGCGCGGCGCGCTCGAGCAGGTTCATGACCCGCTCGTAGGTCGCGAGGTCGATCAGCGCGCCGTCGGGGAGATCGACGCGCGCCGAGTACGGCGCGATGCGATCGCGCGGATCGTCGCGATCGGCGCGCGCGAGCGACACGGCAACGACCGCGGCGAGGCTCGGAGCGGCGGCCGGCGCACCGGGGCCTGGACCCGGGAGCGTCGGGCCGGGCCCTGGACCGGGGAGCGTCGGGCCGGGCCTCGGGGGCGAGAGCCTCACGCCCGCCGGCGGCACGTACGTGCTGCGCGCGCCGACCGAGCGCGTCAACGTGCCCGCAACGCCGGTCATTCCGACCGCGTACCAGCGGAACGCGAGGCGCTCGGCCTTCACCAGCGACGCGGCGCTGGGCAGCGGCACCACGCCGATGACGAGCAGGACGTCGCCGCCGGACACCAGCGGGAGCACCGAGCCCAGCTCGCGCGCGACGAACAGCCGGACGAGCGCCGCGAGCTGCTGCGCCGCGGCGGCCGCGCCGGTCTGCAGCCCCGCCGCCAGCGCGGGCGCGAGCTTCACCGTCGTCATCAGCTCGGCGGGCATCGTCCCGAGCGCGGCGATCGCGCGCGCGAGCTCCGCGGCGTCGCCCGGCGTGCGCAGGCGGGCGGCGGCGAGCGCGGCGACGAACGGCGCGGGGGGCACGGTCGCGGCCGCCCGGGCGGCGGCGGCCGGTGCCGCGGCGAGCTCGGTCCACGCGGGGATCCCCGCGGCGGCCGCATCGGCGGTGACGTCGCGCATCCCGTACCACAGCACGGCGTTGGGTCCCGGATCGCCGGGCGCCTCGAACCGGGCCTGGAACGCATTCGGCGCGCCGTCGGGCACGAGCACGGCGCCGAACACCGGCATGTGCGAGACGAAGCAGCCGGTCGCCGTCGCGTGCACCGTCTTCGCGCCGCACGCCGCGAGCAGCCAGCGGCCGAGCGGGTCGGCGGCGCTCGGCGGCGCCGTGACCGACGCGAGCAGCGCGAGCGTCGCGGGATCCGTGCCGGCCGGAAACGCCTTGCGGGCGAGCGCCTGCACGAGCGCGTCGAGCTCGGCGGCCGGCGGCACCTCGAGCTCGACCCCGAGCCCCAGCTCGTAGCGGCTGCCGCCCGCGTCGTCCTGGGCGCGCAGGACCTTCCACGGACGCGTCACCCCGAGCGCCGTGCGGCAGCGCCCGACGCGATCGAGCAGCTCGACGAGCAGCGGCGCCGCGAACGCACCGGCCGGGAACGCGAACGCGGTGGCGACGCGCCCGAGCGCGGCCTGCTGCGCGGCACGCACGTCGCGGGGCAGCAGGCGCGCCGCCGGGATCGGCTGACCGGGCTGCACGAGGTGCGCGGCGCGCAGCCACCGGAGGAAGTCACGGCGCGGCGCATCGTCGGGCGACGACACGAGCTGGATCGCGACCGCGAACTCGGTGTTCGGCTCGGACACCGTCACCGCCGCGGCGCCCGCGTAGTCGCGCAGCATGCGCAGGACGCGACCGGGCGTCGGCATGAGGAACGGCCGGTACAGCTCGAGCCGCGCGCGATACGCCTCGTCGGGCTCCGCGGCGCTCACGCTGGTCGGGCGCTGGTTGGCGGCGTCCCACGCGAGCCGATCCGCGAACCGCGGCACCCCCAGCTCTGCGCCGAGCCGATCGAGCGCGGCGCCCATGCGGCGGTGCTCCGGCGTGTCGTCGAACCGGAAGCCGAGCCGCCGCAGCTCGTGGAGCTCCCGCGCCTGGCGCCGCACGCGCGCCTTCTCGACGCCGATCGCGTAGAGCAGGCGCCCGAGCACACCCTCGACGACGCGCACGG
>VBLP01000407.1:18274-39452 GCA_005887925.1 Deltaproteobacteria bacterium
GCGATCCAGCCCGGCAGCGCGGCGCCGTCCTCGGTGAACGGCGCGAACGCGAGCGTCGCCGTCACGGCTGCGCCGCCGTCGGGTGTGACCTCGACGGTGAACACCCGGCCGTGCTCCGCGAGCGGCGCGCGCAGCTCGAGCAGCAGCAGCGGCTGGCGCG
Source organism: Deltaproteobacteria bacterium (assembly GCA_005887925.1). GTDB lineage: Bacteria > Myxococcota_A > Polyangia > Haliangiales > Haliangiaceae > JABFXX01. The sequence goes on from VBLP01000407.1 coordinate 18,435, forward strand.
ACACCCAGTCGACGCGGGTGCGCCACGCACCATTCGCGAGCGCGAGCACGAGCGGGGTCTCGGCGGCACCGCCGCGCAGCGGCCCCGCGAGGTGCTCCGCCATGTTGCGATGCGCCGCGCTGCGCCGGGGATCGCCGTCGAGGAGGCTCACACGATCCTCAGCAGCGTGTCGGTGTCGACGAAGGTGGCGATCTGCGTGGGCTTGATCGGCACGTTGTCACCCACGTCCGGCGGTTTGCGGCCGGGTGCGAGCGGGCTCGGCACGAGCAGGAGGTTTCGCACGTCGGTGACGCCGGGCTCGTTCATCAGCACCCACATGACCTCGGAGAACCGCACCGGCTCGCCGAAGTCCAGCCCGTCGATGTACGCGTGGACGCGCGCGAGCAGCCGCTGCTTGAGCGCGACCGCCGCCGTAGACGCATTGATCACCTCGCCGGAGACGCCGCGCGGCAGCGGCAAGCCCTTCACGACCAGCTGCGCCTGGATCGCGACGTACACCGGGTCGGCGGGCTGCACCCGCGGCAGGACGCCGATCGGACGCAGGTCCTCGATCGCGGCGTCGATCGCGACCGCGAGGCCGTCGGGACCGTCCCACAGCGCGCCGTCGGTCGCGGCGACCACGACGTCGAAGGTGTACGGCGACGCGAGATCGCGCTCGGCGCCGAACAGGCGCTCGATGAAGTCGAACGTCCCGAAGATCGGCAGGTCGACATCGACCCCGCCGATGCGGTCGCGCACCTGGACCTGTCGCACGCCGGGCACGAGCGAGATCGCGGTGCGGATCGCGTCGACCGTCCAGATCGAGCGCGGCGCGCGCAGCAGCAGATCGCGGTAGCGCGCATCCGGCCACAGGCGCTCGCCGCCGGTGAGCGGCTGCGTGTGCGCGATCGCGACCAGCGCCTCGGGCGCGACGTTCGGGTTCAGCGAACGCGCGATCGACAGCAGGCTCGACGGATCCCACGCCAGCTTCGGATCCGCGGGGTTCCACCACAGGATCTTCTGCTGCGGGTTGCCGGGATCGAGGTTGTGCTCGGGCCCGGGGTAGAACGCCACGACCTGGGTCTCGCGCACCGGGCTCGCCGGCGACAGCACCACCGCCTCGTCGAGCGCGACGTGGTGGCCGCCCAGCGTCAGCAGGCGCGCGCCGCGCGGCAGCGCGATCCCCGACACGTTCGACGGCAGCTGCGCCGTGAGCTTGATCGTGCCGCGGGCCTCGAGGTGGGGGCGGCGCAGCCCGAGCTCCTCGCCGAGCCGCGACAGCGCTTCGCCGCTCGCCGTGGCGACGAACTGGTTGTCGTAGATCGCCGCGAGCGCGGCCCAGGTGCGCGCGTCCTCGAGCGCGGACACCTCGAGGATCTTGCGCAGCGCCGAGCCGGAGCCGAGGTCGATGTCGACCCCGAACAGCGAGCGCGACAGCGCGAGCTTCTCGGCGAGGATGCGCGAGAACGGCTTGGGGATGAAGCCGCCGCTGGTCAGGCCGTAGCCGTCGGTTCCGGTCGAGCGCGTCACGGCGTCGTCGACCGCGGCGACATCGGCAGGGTCGGTGCTGGTGGGATCAGCCATTCGTCAACCTCGTACCGGCGTTCCCGGCGCTGAGCGTGAAGCGGTCGCCGCTCGTGGCCTCGAATACCACGGTGACGTCGAGCTGGCGGGCCGCCCCGGTCGAGGGGGCGTCGAGGCGGCCGTCGACGAGGCGCACGTCGATGACGCGGGACACGCGCGCGTCCTTCTGGAGCAGCTGCACGATCGAGACCCGCACGCGCTCGCGCTGGAGCACGGGCGTCACCTCGTCGGCGAGCGCGTTCAGGCCGTCGAAGCCGAAGTCGGTGTTGAACGGATCGCCGCCGAGTGGCGTCAGCACCGCGACGGTGAGCGCCTGCGCGAGGTTGTCGACGCCCTGCACCATCGCGAGGTCGGTGCCGTCGGCCACCATCCGGAGATCGCGGCCGAGCGGGCCCACCGGGACGAGCGCGAGCCCGCGGCCGAGCAGGCGCTTGCGGAGCTGGTCGAGTTGCATGTCGTTCATTGGTCGGTCACGTCCATCTTCTGCTTGACCTTGACCGTCATCGAGTCCGCCTCGACGGTCACCGCCTGCTTCGCCGAGAGCGCGAGGTTCGCCTCGGAGTGGATGACGATGTCGCCGTTCTCCTTGATCACGATGCGCGAGCCGTTCTCGTGCTCGATCGTGACCTGCTCCGCGGCTTGCGATGGCGCGGCCGGCCGCGTGCCGGGCTGCGCGAGCTTCTTGGGCTGCACGCGCACGGTGAGCCGCCCGACCTCGATCACGCGCGCGCCGGTCGCGTCGATCAGATCGTTCGACGCGTGCTGCGCCGGCTCCTGCGGCGTCTCGGTGTCCTGCGCGGACCGGCGCTTCGCGGCCTCGACCGCGGCGGGCAGGCTCAGCCACCAGTCGCCGGCCTCCGCGTCGGGGCCGTGGCCGGACTCCCAGAGCGCGCCGAGCTCGACGGGATCGTCGGGACGGCCGTCGACGTGGCCGAGCACGACGCGCGTCCCCGGGTAGCGCGGCAGCACGAGGCCGCACTTGCCCCACGCGAACGGCGTGGCGTACGCGACGCCGGTGACCCGCGACTTCGCGGCGCGATCGATCGCGAGGCGGCGCGCGCGCGACGGATGGCCGTCGTCCGCGACGGTGCCGACCCACACGTCGACCGTCTGGCTCGGCGGCTCGTTCGCGCCGGACACGGTCGCCGCGCGGACCTCGCCGATGACGAGGTGCTCGCCCGCGGCGCTCTGCGCGATCTGCTTGATCGCCTGCGCGATGTCGCCGTGCGGCGTGGCGGCGGGGTCCCGATCCGAGGCGCCGTTCTCCGGCGCGACCGTGTCCCACTCGTCGCCCCGCTTCGCGCTGACGCCGGTCACGGTCGTGACGAAGCCCTCGGTGCGCGACAGCTTGTGGCTGACGCTGGAGACGTAGAGCTCGACGTCCACGCCGGCGAGCGCGCTCGCGCCGCCGAACATCGACGTGCCGAGGCCGGCGAGCGCGGCGCCGAAGCTCGACGGCGTCGGCGTGGCGAGATCGGTCGGGTCGCCGCCGGCCTGGGTGAACGGATCGCAGAACGTGATCTTGTCGCCGGGGCGCAGGTCGGGACGGCCCTTGCACAGCAGCGTGTACTGCACGCGCGCGGGCGCGGCCTCGAGCGCGGTGTCGGCCTTCTCGGTCTTCGAGACGCCGCTGGTCTCGACGTGCACGAGCCCGTCGGCGTCGGTCACGGCGATCGCCTTGCCGGCGAGCGGGATGTCGCGCATGCCGACATGCAGCACGCCGTCCCGGATCAGATACATGCCGCGGCCGGTCTTGCCCGCGACCGCGATCATGCTGCGCTCGAGCTCGGCGAGCGCATCGAGGCCGGTCTTCCACGCGCGCGGCTCGGTCTTGGGCAGCGCCGCGCCCGGCGCGGGCACGGGCTTGTTCGTGTCGACGCACGACGCGCTCGATGGATCGATCGCCTGGAGCATGTCCTTCGCGAGCGCGACGGCAGCGCTGCGCGGGTCGTCGGCCGGTGTGGGGGTCTTCGAGAGGCGCTTCGCGAGCGCGACGTAGACGCGCTCGCTCGCATCGATCACCGCCTCGTAGCGGCGCGCGCCGACCCGGCGGCTCAGCCGGGTGACGAGCAGGCGTGCGACGCGGGCGTCATCGGACGGCCTGGCGGCGAGCATGTCGGTGAGGCCGGCGACGTTGGCGAGGTAGCCGAGCACGCCGCCGGTGTCGCGCCAGTAGAGGTAGAGGTCGAGGTACAGCGGCTTGTGGTCGCTGAAGGCGTTGTGGAGCTTCTCGTAGTGCTTGTTGGTGATGCCTTCGATCGAGAAGCTGTACGTTCCGCCCTCGAGGTTGGACGGCAGCGTCGCCGCGATCGAGGCGTAGTAGTCCGCCGCGCCCACCGACAGCAGCGGCAGCTGCGCGCTGTCGCTGAAGAAGTGGAGGTGCCAGCCGGCGTCGTTGCCGACCTTCGCGGTGGCGGGGGACAGGCTCACGTGCGGTCTCCGATCGTCGACTGCACCTGCCCTGCGAAGCGCTCGGCGACCCGCGGGTCGAGCGGCGGCCGCGTGAACTGGTCGCTGCCGCGGTCGGCGCGGCGCCACGCGAAGTCGACGAACGAGCCGAAGTCGCCCGCGTCGCGCAGCGTGCCCGCGTGGAGCGCGTAGTCGATCACCCAGAGCTGGACGAGCGCGGACGAGGCGCCGTCGTCGGGGAGCGCGCACACCAGCCCCGACCGCAGCGCGGTCGCGCCGAGGTTCGCGCCGCCCCGGCGCAGCACGAAGCGCGCGGCCGGGCGCGCCACCGGGTCCTCGACGCCCGCGGGCGCGCGCGGGGCGAGCTCGTCGCTCGCGGCGATCACGAGCGCGGTCGGATCTGCGTCGCGCCACAGCACGGCGTCGCCGGTCGGCACGTACAGCGCGAGCGAGAGCTGTGCGTCGAGCTGGAACGTCGCGGGCAGCCCGTGCGCGATCGCCTGCTGCACGCGCACGGCATCGGGCGGCAGCTGCGGCGTCGCGCGGTCGGGCACGAGGTAGCGATCGACCGGGATCGGGCGGATCGTCGTCACGACGAGCCCCCGAAATCGACGAGCGCGCGCACCGCGATGTTGCCGAGCTCGAGCAGCTTGCCGAGCGGGCTGGGCCGCGGCATGTACGCGAGCGTGATCGTCACGTCGATCACGTCGCGGCGCGCGGCGGAGACCGTGAACGACAGCGCCTGGATCTGCATGTCGGTGCGCACGGCGATGCCGGTGATGATCACCAGCCCCGAGACCGCGCCGCCGGTCAGCCCCTCGAGCGCCGTCCCGCGCTTGGACGATTCGGCGAGCGTCTCGAGCGTGAACTTGAACGCGTAGCGCTCGGGGCCCGCGAGCAGGCCGGTCAGCGCGATCGTGTCGTCGTGGGTCGCGACCGAGGACCGCACACTCGTCGTGCCGATCGCCGGCAGGTGATACGCCTCGGTCAGCACGATCTGGCTGACCGCGAACAGCGGGATCGTGACCAGCCCGTCGGAGATGATCGCCGACGGCATGCCCTCGTAGTGGACGAAGCTCTCGCGGCTCATCCGTCGGTCCCGATCATGGCTTGGGCTCCTTCGCCGGCCGGATCTCCATGCCGAGCAGCACGAGGCCGAACTGCTGTTCGATCGCGGCGAAGTCGGCCGCGGTCTGGTCCTCGAGGTCGAACGTGAAGTTCACCCACATGGCGGGCAGCTTGCCGCCGGTCGCGGCGAGGACCTCGTCGAGCTTGAGCCACGCGTTCTCGACGTCCTCCGGCGTGTGGAGGATCTCGGCCTCCCACGCGAAGCCGGGATGCACGCGCAACGCCTGCACGGCCGCGCGCAGCGCCTGCAGGAGGTCGTAGTCCTCGATCGGCACGCCGGTCGGTCGGGCCGTGGCGTACTCGCGAATCGCGCGCGTCATCGGCTCCTCCACTCTCGCAGGAGACGTAGCACGAGCTGTCGCGGGCTCTCGCCGGGCTTCGGCTGGACCGCCTCGACCACCTGGCCCAGGTCGTCGAAGATGTAGACGGGCTCGGTGGTACGCGACGCGGTGTCGAGGATCCGGCTCGCGTCTTCACCGACGATGAACGGCACCTCGTACTTGTGCTCCGTGATATTCGGCGCCAGCCCGCGGCGAGCCGTCGGCGCGGTCAGCCCGACCTGCCCCTCGACGACCTGCTCGAAGCCACGCGACTCGCGGACCCAGAACAGATGGAACTCGCACTGCGGATAGTCCTTCGCGGCACCGTCGAGCGCCTTGAGCATCTCGTTGCGTGCAGACCCCGACAGGTAGGTCTCCACGGCCGCGAACGTGAGCTTCGCGTTCGGATCCGCCGCGAGCGCAGCATCCATGCGCTGCTTCACGTACCCGCGGATCTGCGCGCCGAGCTGTCCCGGTTCGTTCGGCAGGCGCACGATGCGCCCCGCGAGGCCCGGGTTATCGCTCGTCGCTGCGTCCGCGAGCCACGGTCCGCCGCGCTCCTCTCCGATGATGGCGTCGGGCGAAACGCCGCTCATGTCCTTGCCCATGCGCTCCAGCTCCTGCGCATTCTTGCGAAGCACGGTCGAGTTGATCGTGAATTCGTACGGCGTCGGCCGACGGAAGGTCGCCTTCAGCTCGTTGCGCACCGTCCCCTGGCGACCGCGCTCGATATCCTCGCGCAACTTCGCCTGCGACGGGCTCAAGTTCTCGGCGCCGCGCTTCAGCGCACCGCGCTCCTCGGCGAGGAACCGCCGCACCTCGAGCGGCGTCTTGCCCGCGCTGTTGCGCAGCACGAACAGGCGCTCCGGCTCACCGAGCTGCGCGACGTCGTCGAGGAACACCGCGGCGCCCGCGTGGTCGGCGCCGAACGCGTCGAGCCGGATCCGCGCATCGAACAGGCCGCCGAGCACGTCGGGCCGGATCTTGTGGCCGGCCGCGAGCTGGGCATCGAGCGCGCCGAGCACCGGCGGGAGCTTGCCCGGATGCGAGGTCGCGAGATCGAGCAATTCGCCGACCGTCCTGGTCTCGAGCGTGGGCGTGCGCCCGAACCAGCCGATCAGCGCACGGACCTCGGCGGCCTCGGAGCGCGCCAGGAACCGCGCGAGTGCCTGGCGTGACTGCTCGCTGAGCCGCGTGATCGTCGCGAGCTCGGCGGCGGGGAGCGACGGCAGCTTGCGCAGCGCACCGAGGATCGCGTCCAGCTCCGCCGTGCCGTCGAGCTTCGCGAGCAGGCGATCGAGCTCCGCCGGCGCCTCGCGGTACACGCCGTTGAACAGCTCGGTCGCGAGCTCGGGGTACGCTTCGAGGAAGCCTCGCATGCGCGCCGACTCGAGGAGCGTCTGGATGATCTCGTTCATCTCCTTGGTGCCGGTCGTGCGCACCAGGCGTTCGAGAGCGTCCTTCGCCGCCTTGCCGAGCTTGGTCTCGCCCTTCGTCGCCCCTTCGACTGCCTGGAACAGGTCGTCGATCGCGCGGGCGTTGTACTCGTCGGCGAGCCGCGGGAAGAACCCCTTCGTCTCGGGCAGCGCCTTGACATGCTCGACGATGTCCCGGATCTGCTTGCGGAACGCGTCCATCACCTGCTTCACGACGCCGGCCTTCTCGGCCTTCAGCGTGTTCGCCAGCGCCGGCTCGAGCCGGTCGGCGCCCTCGGTGAGCAGGCCCTCGATCTTGTCCGCCGGGACGAGCTTCGCGAGCTCCTCGGCGGCCTCACCCGCGCCGAGACCGAAGCGGTTCGCGAGCGCACGGATCGCCGCGCGGCCCCCGACGCTGAGCACCGGCGCGATGGCGAACTCGCACAGCATGCCGACCGCGAAGCCCTTACCGAACTCCTCGAGGTACGCGAGCGGCGAGGACCAGCGGCGGCAGTGCGTCAGGTGCAGCAGGTCGTCGGCGAACTTCTCCACCACCTGCGTCGCTCCGAGCGTCGCCGACATCGCGAGGCCCTTCGACACGAACAGGATCGCTCGCGTCGACACCTTCGCCAGCGTCCCGGCGGTGATCGCCCGGCCGGCGAGCTTGATGCCGAGCGACTTCGCGAGCCCCGCGCCGATCCGGAACCCGATCACGTCGACGCACGCGAACAGCGCCTGGGTCAGGTAGCCCTCGAGGTCGCGATCCGCCTCGGGCGTCGTCCAGTAGTAGATCAGCTCGCGGATCGAGATCGCGATCGCGAGCTCGAGCGCGCCGACCCACACCGCCGTCGCGGTGAACACGATGTAGGCGCCGCCGAGCACCAGCATCTCCGCCATCATGAAGATGGTGAGCGCCTGCATCTCGTGCTGGACCTGGATGCTCATCAGCTCGGCGTCGAGCTCGCCGAGCGGGATCGTCTTCCGCGGGCCGTTGGTCTCCCAGTTGCCGTCGGAGAACCGCTGGACCGGCTCGACCGTGACGTACGGCGCCGCCACGCCGTGCTCGGTCTGGATCGCGACCGAGATCACGCGGTAGCTGAACGTCACCTTGACGCGATCGAAGTCCTTCTCGGGATCGAGCTTCAGCTCGGCCGCCGCCGCGTTGACCGCCTCGCCGATCAGCTCCTCGCGCGTCCGCGACTCGCCCGGCTTGCACAGCATCGCGAGCATCAGATCCTGGACCTTGCGCCGCGTCGGCTCGGCGAGCCGCTCCATCGTCGCCTTGTTCGGCCGCGACACCACGCCCTTCTGCGTGAAGTAGTCGCTCACCGCGCCGATCACCCCGGCCGCCGGGTCGGGGTTGTTCTCGCCGGCCGGCCTGACGTGCTCGCCGCCGTGCACGAACATCAGGTCCCTGGTCGCCGGATCCCAGGTGATCTGGAAGAACACGTCCTGGATGATCGCGTTCATCTTCGCGACCAGCCGCTGGACCTCGGGCCGGAACTGGAAGCTGGTGCCGGTCACGTTGCCGATCAGCGCGACCCGCATCCAGCCCCACAGCTCGTAGTTGTCGTAGATGATCTCGAACAGCCGCGTGAACGCGCCCCGCCGGTCGAGCTCGGCGAACAGCACCTCCATCATCGGCTTGGGGCGCTCGGTGCGCCACGACAGGAAGAACTTCTCGAACGCGTTGAGGCGGTCCGCGCCCCAGATCAGGCTGTCGTGCAGGTCGAGCACGATGTGCGCGAGGTCGGCCGCCTCGGCGCGCAGATCCGCCGTGAACCGGACCGCGAGCAGGCGCGCCGCGAGGTCGTCGATCAGCGGCGTCGCGGAGATGCCGCGGTCGCCCTGCTGCCACTGCGCAGTGCCGACCTGCGCGGCCGGCGCATCGCTCGCCCACGCGCGCACCCGGTCGGCGACCTCGCCGGGGAGCAGGTCGAGGTCCGGGGCCGCCGCGCGGAGCCTGCGCGTGAACGGGCGCGTCGCGCCCTCGCGCTTCTGGATCTCGGCGGTCACCGTGTCCCCGAGGAGGTCGTCCCACACCGGGCGCTGGACCGTGAACGGCAGCACGCGCACCTGCACGCGCCAGCTCGCGTACAGCGTCATGAGCTCGGTCCAGTCGACCGCTCCGAACTGGTTCTCGACCGCGGCAGTATCGAGGAACGCCGAGTAGAGCAGGTCGTTGAACGCGACGTCGACCTCGAACGTCTCACCGAACTCGGCGATCGCCCGTGTCGACGGCGGCGGCAGCCTCGTGGCGCAGAACACGAGCAAGTCGCCCGCGTCGAACGTGTCCCTGCCCAGGTCGATGGATGCTTCGGTCCGCATGTGTGGCAGCCCGCGCAGCCCGTGCGGATCGAGCCCGCGCAGCGTGCGCTCGGCCCCGCGGTTGCGGAACACCAGGAACGGCCCGTCGCCGAGCGCCTCGCGCGCGATGCCGGCGAGATCGTGCACGAGGGCGCCGCGCTTCGCGGTCTCCGTGACGTCGACCACCCACGCCATCCCGTCGACGACGTCCTGGTAGTGCTCCCCCGCGTCTACCTCGAGGCGGTGCGTGTAGTGCGCGACCCACCACGGCCGCACGAAGTCGAGGAACTTGTCGAACCGGGCCCGGAACGCGATCCCGGGGTGCACGATCCAGTGCTGCACCGGCGCGTCGCCGGCCGTCAGCTCGGTCGCCGCCGCCGCATGGGTCACATTGCGCAGCCGCGCCTCGACCGCGCGCGCGGAAGCCATCGCCGTGGAGCGTGCGCTGCGCGTTGCGCCACGCGTCGGCGAGCTGCGCGCGCACCACGTCCTCGAGCTCGGCGAGCGCCGCGCCGCGGAGCATGCTGGGCTCGACGACGAGCCGCACCGGTATGTCGACCCGCACCTTCATTTGACGTTCTTGATCGCCAGCCCCAGCCGCTTCAGCTCGTCCTCGACGAGCGCGCGCACCGCCTTGTCGTCGATCTCGGCGCGCCGCACGAAGATCTCGACCTTGAACTGGTACGCGATCGTCTCGTGGCTCCCCGAGACCGTGCGCGTCGGCTTCGGATCGCCCGCCATGCTACGGGATGGTCACCGCGGCGGCCGCCTTGGCCTCCGAGGTCGCCTGCAGGCTGATGCCGGAGAACGTCGCCGACGGCGCTCCCGAGACCGTGGTGTTCGACGGCGAGGCCGAGGTGATCAGGCACTCGCGCAGGACGAGCGACTTGAACGACCAGTCGGTCCCGTCGTGCTCGTGCAGCGTGATGTCGAACCTCGTGCCGCCGAGCGCGAGCGCCGTGAGCTGTCCGGCGACGGTGCCGATCGCCTTCACCGTCATCGTGAACGCGATCTGCTCGGGCTGGAAGATCGCGCCGATGTGCGTGCGTTCGATCGAGTGATGCACCTCGGCGGTCAGCGTGAACGTCGGCGAGAACGAGTCGATCGGCGAGACCTCGACCTTCTTGCCGTTTGCGTCGACGTACGTGACCGCAAGCCGGGTTCTCCAGTCCATCGGTTTTTCCATGTGCCTGTCCTCGCGCTAGAACTTGGGTTGCAGGGTGACGTGCAGGCGATGCACAGCGGGCCCGTAGGTGATGCTGACGAGCATGTCGACGCTGCGGTTCGCGCGCGCGGTCGTGATCAGGTTCGTGTCCGTCGCCGTGCGTGCGCTCTCGGGGATCGCGAGCGTGTCCAGGAGCGGGATCTGGACGTCGAAGCCATCGATCACCGCGGCGCGCTGCAGTGGACCGAGGATGCCCTGGACCGCCGAGCGCACCGTCGTGAGCCCGCCGCGCGTGATGCGCGCGTCGCCCACCAGGCCGATCAGCCCCGCCTTGAGGCGAAAGTCGATGTCGTCGAGCAAGCGGACGATGTCGATGTAGAGCATCGACGCGTCGCTCGTGAAGCACCGGCCCTCGCCGAAGTAGAAGCCGCCGCCCACGATCATCGACGGCTGGATGATCGGGATGATGTTGGCCTCGGACAGCGCCTTGATCTCGGCCGAGGTGTACTGCGCCTGCAGCGGGATCGAGATGCCGCGGACCCGCTTCAGCACCATCGACGTCGCCGGTGCCTGCCCCGCGATCGCCGCCATGCCCGCGGTGGCGATGTCGGCCGCCGTGGCCCCGTCGGCGAGCGTGGCGCCGCGGGCGGCGATCATCACCATGCGGCTCACGCTCGAGAGCAGGTCGACGCCGCCTCCCGATGGGTGCACGGTGTTGATCGCGTCGGTGGCGTACGTCGGCGTCTTAGCCTTCGCCGGATCGATCATCGCGACCCCGAGGCGCTTGTGGCCGGCCGCCGACGCCTGCTCCACGTGCTCCTTCAAGCGCAACAGCAGCTTGGGATCGACGATCCCGGCGAGCGACACGAAGTCGACGTCATCCGCCGCGTTGAGCGCGTCGAGCGCCGTCACGATGTCGGCGTCCGCGCCGGTCCCGCCGATCTTGACGCCGTAGACCTTGCTCGGCGCCGGATCCTGGAGGAACGCGAGCGCCAGCGACTTGGTCAGCGCCGAGCTGGCGCCGAAATGCGTCGCCGCGTCTGCGAGCGTGTCGCATACCATCGGAGCATTGGCCGCTGCATCGCCCGCCGTCGAGACCCCGACCACGGCGATGACGCCGGGCGAGCGCTGTCCGGCCGGACGTAGCGCCGACGTGTCGATGAGGACTTCGATGAAGGGGTACGCTGCCGCGACTGAATTCGCCATGAACCTCGACTCTCCTTTTGGCTATCCGGGGACCGCTGCCGTGGTGACGAGACCGATGCCTTCGCGCGCCAGCCAGCGGCCGGCCGCCTGGCGCCGGAGGGCGCGGCGTGCGACATCCGTGGTCGCCGACTCGCCCCCGGGCCAGCCGGCGTCATCGAACACCTGTTCGGGGACCATCCACACGACGACGACGGGCTGCGCCCGCGCCGAGTCGCCGCCCTGCGCTCGCTCGACCCCGAGGTCCTCGAGCTGGTCTGCGACCGCCTTGCTCTGCGCCAGCAGATCGGCGACGTGGATCGGCTGATCCCGGACCAGGATCGCCGCCGACAGCGGCAGCGCGCGCGGCGCCGTGGTGGTCGCGCCCGCCGAGAATCCGACCTGCAGCGTGCCGCCGAGCAGCTGGTTCGCGAACCGCTCGACCAGGTCGCCGACCGAGCGCGCGCCGATGCTCGCCAGCCAGCCGTCGAGCACCGCGTCGGTCAGCGCGTCGGGCTGCCGGAAGCCGGCGCGCAGGCGCGCGAGCAGGCGCGCGCGGCGCTCGGCCTCCAGACGCGCGGGATCTCCCGGAAGCGAGCCAAGGCTGCGCACGATCTCGTCATCGATCCCCCCGGGATCCGGCCAGCTCGTCAGCACGCGGTCGATGTGCGCCAGCGGCGACGCAGCGCTCGCGACGATCGCACCGCGCCACAACGCATCGACCCGCACCGCCCCGACCCCGCCGAACCCGAAGAGCATCAAGCGACCCTCGTAGCGCTCTCCACTGGTCGGACCCCACGCCGCATCCGCGCGGGTGCGCGCCGGGAGCGACAGACCGACGAAGACCTTGTCGAACACCGCGGAGTACGGCGGCCCGATCGACATGGCGTCCGCGTCGTACGCAGCGCGCGCGATCCCCTCGAGGCCCACCTGATCGAACAACGCGGCACGCCGCGACTCGTCGGCGAGTCGTACAACCGTATAGTCGACATAGTCCAAGCCCTACCCCGCGGGCAGTAGACGCGACGCGTCCCGCTGCGTCAAGGGCCAGGCGCTGCCATTGCGGCCGTCCACGATCGCGCGCAAGTCATGCCGCATGCGGGACGATCGCACTTTGCAGGCGCGACCGCTGCAATCACGGCGGCGCGGTCACAGCAGCGCGCGCGACTCGGCCTGCATGAGGTCGGTGATGGACAGCGGCGCCGACGGCTGCAGCATCGCGAGCTGGCGCAGCCGCTCGGTCGCGAATGCCCCGGCGAGCTTGGCGTACAGCTCGCGCGGCGCGTAGTAGCGCAGGGCCGGGAGCAGCTCGCGCTCTTCCTGCTCGGCGTGGTGGCGGACCAGATCGCGCAGGTGCATCGCGCGATCGCGCCAGACCGATGTGCCGGGGCGGGCGCTGACCAGCGCGGCCAGCGCCCCCTCCTGGGCCAGGTGGGCCGCGCGCGCGCGCGCGACCAGCGGTGCGACCGCGGCGATCGCGTCGAACCGACCGAGCACGATGTCCTCGGCCTCGGCGTGGGCGGTCAACCCCAGCCGCACCCCGTCGAGCGAGTCGCTCAGCTGCGCCGCGGTCGCGACGGGATCGAGCAGCTGGCTGAGCTCCTTCTGTAGGTCGACATGATCACGCTGCACGAGGGTCCCGAAATCCGTCGGCATGAAGCGAAACGATCTGCAGTCGTGATGCCCGTCGCGTGAGCCGTTGTCAGGGGCACACACGACTGCACGTCGTGCGATTCACGTTACAAGTGTACGCAGGTAATTCTCTGATCTTGCGCGCGATTGGGCACGATCGAGCCCGCATTGTACGTGCGCTCCTGCCCAGCCTGGTGCCTGTCTTCGATTCCTCGTCGGTACGTCGTCGGTGGAATTTGACACTCCGGGGTCCGCTGGCCCGAACGATCCCACGGGGATATGCTCCGCCGCGTGAGCCGAGGAAACCGCGGGGTGAGCCGAGCTCGGGCCCGCTTCGTCGCCAATCGCGGCGCCGTGCTCGGCGCGGTGCTCGTCATCGGTCTGCTCGGCATCGCGCTGCTCGCGCCGGTGCTGTCGGAGAACAACCCACTCGCGAGCGACGTGGAGCACGGCCTGTCGGAGCTCGGCGCACCGCTGCCGCCGTCGCGCGACGCCGTGCTCGGCACCGATCAGCTCGGCCGCGACGTGTGGGCGCGTGTCGTGACCGGCACGCGGACCTCGCTGTCGATCGCGGCGATCGCGACCCTGATCGCGCTGGTGATCGGCGTCTCGATCGGCCTTGTCGCGGGCTACGCGGGGGGCGCGGTCGACAGCGCGCTGATGCGGCTGGTCGACCTCGTGCTGGCGTTCCCGCTGCTCCTGCTCGCGATCCTGCTCGCCGCGCTGTTCCGCGAGGCCGAGCTGTCGTCGTCGAACGCGCCGGTGTTCCTGACGCTGGGCGCGGTCGGCTGGACGACGATGGCGCGCGTGGTCCGCGGCAAGGCGCTCGTGCTCGCGCGCAGCGAGATGATCACCGCGGCGCGCGCGCTCGGTGCCGGCCCGGCGCGCATCCTGGTGCGCCACTTCCTGCCCAACGTCGCCGGCGTGGTGATCGTCGTGGCGGCGCTGGTGTTCGCGCAGAACCTGCTCGCCGAGTCGGTGCTGTCGTATCTCGGCCTCGGACCGGCGCCGCCGTCGCCGACCTGGGGCCACATGCTCTACGAGGGCCGGGCGTATTACCGGACCGCGCCGCACCTGGTGCTCGCGCCGGGGATCGCCATCGTGATCGCGGTCGTCGCGTTCCACCTGGTCGGCGAGGGCCTGCGCGATGCGTTCGACGCGCGCGAGGCCAGGAGCGCCGGGGCGCGATGACGGCGCGGTCCCCGGCGGTCGCGCTCGCAGCGGCCGGCGCGATCGCCTCGCTCGCGGCCGGCTGCAGCCCGATCGATCGCGGGCCGCGGTTCCGGCCCGCCGGCAACACCGCGCCGCGCGACGGCGGCACGCTGCGGTTCTCGGTGATCGAGCAGGTGCGCACGCTCGATCCGACGACCGGCTACGACGAGATGACCAACCTCGCGACCCACCTGCTGTTCGACACGCTCGTCGACTTCGCGCCCGGCGGGCTCGAGATCATGCCGCGGCTCGCCGCGCGCTGGACGGTGTCCGACGACGGCCTGGTCTACCGCTTCGAGCTCCGCCCCGGCGCCGCGTTCAGCGACGGCACGCCGATCACCGCCGCGCACGCCGGGTACGGCCTCGAGCGCGCGCTCGCGACCCCGGACTCGCCGTCGGCCGAGTACCTGGCGGATCTCGCCGGCGCGCGCGACGTCATCGCGCGCAAGGCCACCGCGTGCGCCGGGATCACCACCGACGGCGACCGCACGCTCGTGCTCACGCTCGTGCGCCGCAACCCGGCGCTGCTGTCGATCCTCACGATGTCATTCGCGACGCCGCAGCGCCCCGAGCACGTCGCGGCCGCCGGCGACCAGCTGCGGCGCCGGCCCGACGCGACCGGACCGTTCGAGCTGGTGAGCTGGGACGAGGGCACCCGGCTCGTGCTGCGGCGCAACCCGCATTACTACGACCCGGCGCGCGTCCACCTCGACGCGATCGTGATGCTCGAGAACGTCCCGCGCGACACCCAGTTCCAGATGTTCGAGCGCGGCGAGCTCGACACCGCCGAGAAGCTCGCCGCACCGGACTACCTGTTCGTGATGAGCGAGCCGGCGTGGCAGCCGTACATCCATCGCCTGGTCGGGATGAACGCGTTCGGCTCGCGGATGAACGTGACCCGCAAGCCGTTCGACGATCGCCGGGTGCGCCAGGCTCTCAACTACGCGCTCGACAAGCGCCACACCGCGCGCCTGCTCAACGCGACCACGGTGCCGGCGCACGGCATCCTGCCGCCCGGCATGCTCGGCCGCGACGCCGAGCTCGCGCCGTACCCGCACGACGTCGCCCGCGCACGTGCCCTGCTCGCCGAGGCCGGCTATCCCGGTGGCCTCGACGTCGACTACGTGACGACCAGCGACGAGGAGACCCAGAAGGTCGCCGGCTCGCTGCAGAGCGATCTCGCCGCGGCCGGCGTCCGGGTCCAGATCGTCGTGATGTCGTGGGCGACCTGGCAGACCGCGGTCGGCCAGCCCGGCGGACCGGCGTTCTCGTTCACCAGCTGGTCCGCCGACTTCCCCGACCCGGTCAACTTCCTCGATCCGCGGTTCCATGCGCGGTCGATCAAGGCGGCCGACTCGACCAACGACTCGTTCTACACAAACCCCGAGGTCGACGCGCTGCTCGACGCCGCGCGCGCCGAGCTCGACCAGGCCCGCCGCGCCGCGCTGTACCGCCGGGTCGAGCGCATCCTGTACGACGACGCGCCGTGGATCTGGGACTACCACCGCATGACCACCGAGGTGGTCCAGCCCTACGTGCACTACGCGCCGCACGCGATCTGGACGCGCGACTACAGCTCGGCCTGGCTCGACGTCGGGCTCGACGGCGCGCCGGTGCCCAGGTGATCGGCGCGATCGTCCGTCGCGTCGCGTGGACCGCGCTGGTCGTGTGGTTCGTGGTCACGGCGACGTTCGCGGTGACCGCCGCGATCCCCGCCGATCCGGTCAAGGCGCTGCTCGGACCGCACGCCACCGCCGAGACCATCGCGCGGGTCCGCGCGCACTACTGCCTCGACCACGGCGTGGTGCACCAGTACGGCTGCTGGCTCGATCGCGTGGCCCGCGGCGACCTCGGCGAGAGCTACCGCAGCAAGCGCGCGGTCACCGAGATCATCGGCGACCGGCTGTGGCCGACCGTGCAGCTCGCGCTCGCCGCGATCGCGCTGCAGCTCCTGATCGGCGTGCCGCTCGGCGCGATCGCCGCGCTGTGGCGCGGGCGCTGGCCGGATCGCGGCGCGATCCTCGTCGCGGTGATCGGCCAGAGCGCGCCGCCGTTCGTCGTCGGCACGGTGCTGCTCTACCTGCTGGCGTACCGCTGGGGCTGGTTCCCGATCGGCGGCTACGGCAGCGGCGGATGGGACCGCATCGTGCACCTCGTGCTGCCGGCGATGACGCTCGCGGCGTTCGGCGTGGCCTACTATTCCCGCGTGGTGCGCTCGGAGCTGATCGACGCGCTCGGCGAGGACTACGTCCGCACGGCGCGCGCCAAGGGCCTGCCCGAGCGCATCGTGATCGGCCGCCACGCGCTGCGCAACGCGCTCGGCCCGCTGGTCACGCTGGTCGGGCTCGACCTCGGCACGCTGCTGGGCGGCGCCGTGGTCGTCGAGTTCATCTTCGCGTGGCCCGGCCTGGGCCGCGAGCTCCTGCGGGCGATCCTCGAGATCGACATCCCGCTGATCGTCGGCGCCGTGCTGGTGGTCGCGGTCGCGATCGCCGTCGTCAACCTGCTGGTCGACCTGGTCTACCTGTGGATCGATCCGAGGCTGCGCGCGTGACCGATCCCGCGACCACCCCGCGCGCCCGCGCCCGCCACTTCGTGATCCTGCTCGGCTGGGTCAGCCTGTTCGCCGACCTGTGCTACGAGGGCATGCGCGGTGCGATCGGCGGCTACCTCGCCGTGCTGGGCGCCAGCGCCACGGCGGTCGGTGCGGTCGCCGGCACCGGCGAGGCGATCGGCTATGGCCTGCGCTACGCCAGCGGCGCGCTCGCCGATCGGACCCGGCGCTACTGGGCGCTGACGATCGCGGGCTACGCGACCAACCTCGTCGCGGTCCCGCTGCTGGCCCTCGCCGGCAGCTGGCCGATGGTCGCCGTGCTGGTCGGCCTCGAGCGGCTCGGCAAGGCGATCCGCTCGCCGGCCAAGTCGACCCTGACCTCGTTCGCGGCGGCGGACCTCGGCGCCGGCAAGGCGTTCGCGATCAACGAGGCGATGGACCAGATCGGCGGCCTCGCGGGGCCGCTCCTGGTGGCCGCGGTGCTGGTGTGGCGCGGCGAGACCGCCTCCGGCTATGCGTGGGCGTTCTGCCTGCTCGCGATCCCGGCCGCGGGCGCGATCACCGTGCTACTGCGCGCACGGAGGCTGTACCCCGATCCGCGATCGCTCGAGTCGACGCCCCCGAGCGATTCCGCCACAGCGCTCGGGCCGCGCTACCGGCTCTACCTGGTAGGCGTCGCGCTGGTCGCGATCGGTCTCGCCGACTGGCCGCTGCTCGCGTACCACCTCAAGCACGCAGGCGTGCTGACCGATCGCTGGCTGCCGGTCGCGTACGCCGGCGCGATGGCCATCGACGGCGTCGCCGCGCTCGCGGCGGGCCACCTGTTCGACCGCAGCCGCCGCCGCGGCCACACCGGCGCAGGGATCGTCGCGCTGTTCGTGCTGGCCGGCGCCGCCTACGGGCCGCTCGTGCTCGCCTCCGACGCCGCCACGCCGCTGCTCGCGATCGCGGGAGTGGCGCTGTGGTCGATCACCCGCTCGGCGACCGAGTCGATCGGCAAGGCCTTGATCGCGGCGATCGTCGGGCGCGACCAGCGCGGTCGTGCCTACGGCCTCTATTACCTGGTGTGGGGGATCGCGTGGTGGGCCGGCAGCCTCCTGCTCGGCGCCCTGTACGATCGGGATCGGACGATCGCCGCCGCGGTTGCCGCCGGAGCGCTGGTCGCGGGCGGCGCGGTCGTCGCGCTGTCGGCCCGCGCGCGCTCGGAGATCTGATCGCTGAGCGTGGCTCGGTTGCTGCATATACGGGCCAGCGTGTCCGTCCAGCCAGGTCGAAGGCGGGGAATTCCAGCGAAAGATGCGACCCGTGGTGAGCGCATGCCCACCGGTGTTGCGCGGGTGCACGCCACAGTCTGGCCGGTGCCAAAGTCGTTCAGCCGGGAGTGACGATGAAGATCACCACCACGTTCCGTGACATGCCCCCCAGCGCCAGCCTCCAGGCGGCCGCCGAGCGCTGGGTCCGCCGGCTCGAGCAGGTCTGCGACCGGATCGTCGACTGTCACGTCGTGATCGAGCGCCCGCACCGCCATCACCTCAACGGCTCGCCGTTCCAGATCCACATCGTGACCTCGGTCCCCGGCGACCGGCTCGCGGTGTCTCACCAGACCAACAAGGACGTGTACGTCGCGCTCGGCGATGCGTTCCGCGCGGCGCGCCGCCAGCTGCTCGACCACATCGCGCAGCAGCGCGACTTCGTGAAGGCGCCGACGGTCCGGTTCGGCGGGCTCGCCGCGAGCAAGCTCTAGCTCGATGTAGCTCAGACCAGCCGGGTCAGGAGCTGGTGGAACGGCACGCGCTCGACCGCGATGGTCTGGACCGCGGCCAGCCGCGCGCACATCTCGGCCGCCGCGACATCATTGAAGCTGTGGACGGTGACGCGGGCCGGTGGCCGGCGCATCGTGATGATGTGGTCGACGACCACCATGCCGGTCGGGACCTTGCTGGGCGCCCCGGGAGCGACCCAGTGGTCGTCCTCACACAGGTCGTGGTCGAGAAATGCCTCCATGATCTCGCCCTCATAGGTCCGCAGAGCCGCGATCGCATCGGCCGCGGTGTACACGTACAGCACCTGGCGGTCGCGAGCGCCGCGTGCGGCAACGCACGCGCGGAAGTGCGCGTGACGGCCGTGGTCATCATCGAGGAACAGCGCGTAAGTCATGGAGGATCATGCCTCCGGGCCGAGAACGCCCGGCCGCTGACCCGCGGTAGCGGTGCTGCCACCGACGGCTCGTGGACTCCCTCTTGACCCGGTTTTCAAGGTGGATTTCAATACTACCGTGAAGTCTGTGCGACGCCCCGTTCGGTGGCCGGGTGGCCATGGCTGCGATCACGGCCTCCGTGGGACGCTCTTGAGACACAGCTTCCCGTTCCTTGCCATTGTCGCGTCGTTCGCGGCGTGTGCCGGCAAGTCGGACGCCGAGTTCCAGACCGAGATCGCCTCGCAGATCCATCAGTCGATCGGCGTCGATCTCGGCGACATGGTGCGCGCAGCGCACGACCTCCAGTCCGCGGCGCCGAGCCACGCCTGGGACAAGGTCGATCCGATCGCGATCAGCCAGATGCGAGACGCGTGGAAGCGCATGCGCTCGGCCTGGGAGAACATCGAGGGCGCGATGTCGCCGATGTTCCCGGCGCTGAACATCGCGCTCGATGCGCGCTACGAGGATCTCCTGCTCGGGCTCGGCGAGAACGGCGATCAGAACCCGTTCGACGGCCGGGGCGTGATCGGCATGCACGCGGTCGAGCGCATCCTGTTCGCGCAGTCGGTCCGGCCCGAGGTCATCGCACGCGAGAGCATCTTGCCGGGGTACCGCCCGCCGGTGTACCCGTCGACCGACGACGAGGCGATCGCGTTCAAGACCGAGCTGCTCCAGCGCCTGGTCGAGGACGCGACCACCATGGAGACCGACTGGCGGCCCAACGACATCGATGTCGGCGCCGCGTACCTCGGCCTGGTCGACCTGATGCGCGAGCAGCAGAAGAAGGTGAACCTGGCGGTGACCAGCGAGGAGGAGTCGCGCTACGCGAACATCACGATGCTCGACATGCGCAACAACATCACCGGCACGCAGCGGTCGTACGAGCTGTTCCGGGAGTGGATCCTGTCGAAGGCGGCGGCCGAGAGCTCCGATCAGCAGATCGTCACTCGCCTCGACGACCTGGGAAAGACCTACGAGGCGTATCGCAAGGGCGACTCGCTGCCCGATGTCCCCGAGGGCTGGAGCTCGGCGAATCCCTCTCCGGCCAGCCTGAGCACGCCGTTCGGCATCCTGTGGCAGCAGATCCGCGAGTCGGTCGATCCCGCCAGCCATGGATCGGTGGTGTTCGAGATGAACCAGATCGCGGCGCTGCTCGGGTTCCCCGAAGTGATCGAGTAGCGCCGGCGTTCGCTGGCGTATCGCGGCGATAGCAGCCGCGCCCGGGGGCTGCCGAGCGGGAATGTGGGAGGGGCGTGATAGGGCTTGCTGCCGTGGATCGATCGCGTCACAGGCTCGTGCGGGTCGCCGCGCTCGCGAGCGCCATCGCCATCGCCATCGCCATCGCGCCGAGCGCGTACGCCGCGGCCAGGCGCAGCCTCGTGCTCGAGGTGACGGTCGCGGGGCGGCCGGCGGACTGGCGCGCCGAGGCGCTGGCGCGGACGCTGACTGCGGACCTGGCCGACGATCAGCTGGGGCCGCGCGCCGCACCGGCATGCCGCGGGCCGTGCGGCGACGATGCGCTGCGCGCCGCGGGCGTCGCGTTGATCGTGCGTGCGACGCTCGCGGAGGCGCAGCCCGCGCTCGGCTACGAGCTGCGCGCGCTGTGGCCCGGAGCGCCGCCGCCGGTGCGCGGCGCGATCGCGCTCGGTGGATTCGATCGCACGATGCTCGCCGGCGTGCTGCGCGATCGGCTGCATCGGCTGGCGCGCGCGACGAGCGACGACACGGCGGCCCCCGAGGATCGCGGCGCCGGCGACACCGGGCTGCCGTCGCCCGGCGACATCGCGCGGGTGCTCGGGCTCGCGCTGGCGGTCCTCGCCGCGCCGATCGGGCTGGGCAGCCTGCGTGCGCGCCGCCTGGTCGCACGCGCCGCGGCGCTGCGCACGCTGATCGGGACCGCCGGCATCGCGGCGCTCGCGACGGGGCTGTCGCTG
>VBLP01000407.1:39473-53272 GCA_005887925.1 Deltaproteobacteria bacterium
GGCTCGGCCGCGCCGACTACCGCGACCTGTTGCGGCTGCTCGCAGGCTGGGTCGGCCTGGTGGTGCGCCGCGCGGTCGCGGTCGCGGTGATCTACGCGCCCGCCGCGCTCGGCCTCGTGCTCGCAGGCGATGCGATCCTCGCCGCCGGCGATGCCGTGCAGCTCGCGCTGGTGCTGCCGCTCGGGCTCCTGGTGGTTCGCCAGGCGGTGCGGCTCGCGATCGCGGTGGCCGCCGAGCGGCTCGACGCACGGCTCGCCGATCCGGAGGTCGACGCGGCCACCGCGGCGGCGTGGCAGGCTGCGGTGCGCGGCTACCTCGCCGGCTATCTCCGGCGCAACGGCCTGCCGATCGACGACGAGCGGCTGGACCGCCTGATCATCGTGCCCGCCGCCGGCGATGCGGTCCGGATCTACGGCGGCGGCGCGACCCACACCCGGCTCGCGATCTCGCGGCGCATGCTCGAGCTCGGGCTCGCACCGTACGGCCGGCCGCACGACTACGCGGCGCCGCGCGTGTCGACCTTGCACTGGACGCAATGGAACGCCGGGCTGGTCATGGCGACCGAGCCCGGGGCGGTCATCGCGACCCGCGAGCAGCGCCAGCCGCGCGAGACCACGACCGAGGGCGATCCGAGCGAGCATGCGCGCGAGCCGCTCGGCGAGCCGCCGACGCTGGCCGGCATCATCGAGCCGACCGCGCTCGATCCGCGCACCCGCTACCGGCCGCACGACGATCCGGCGTGGCTCGACTGGGACGCCGGCGAGGCGTACGACGGCACCGACGCCGGCGACCGCCACGCCGGCCGGGTCGCACGCGTCGCCGCGCCGCTCGGCCGGCTGCTCGAGCGCGCGGGCGACGCGATCGCCGACGATCACACCGCGGTCTCGGGCGCCCGCCATCACCTGGTGCAGTACCTCGGCTGGGAGGCCTGGCAGCGCGAGGACTTGTTGACCAAGCGCGCGTACGCGCCCGAGCTCGAGGCGATGTCGCGCCGGCTGATCGCGCTGACCGAGCCCGCGCGGCCGGGCCGCGATGCCGCCCGCGCACGCAAGCGGCTCGCCGACCTCGCCGACCTCGCCGGGCTCGTACAGGGCGCGCGGGCGCCGCGCGCGCCGTGGCGGCGGCTCGCCCTCGCCGCGGCCGTCGCCGCGGGGCTCGGTGCGGTGCTGCTCGCCGTCGTCGACGCGGTCCGCTACCACGCCATCTATACCCAGCGCCAAACCACGCAAGAGACCACGGAGAAACCCGCTCATGGCAAAGACCAGTAAGCTCGCAAATCCGGCGCTGGGCAGCGGCGTCGGCCAGGAGGCTGCCGGCGCCGGCGCGCTGGGCCTGCTCGGCGCCGCCGCGGTGTTCGTGATCGCGATCGTGTTCTTCGTCGCCGAGAGCTACTTCCTCGCGATGCTGCTGGTGTCGATCGCGCTCCTGGTCTACGTGGCCGGCGGCGAGCTCCCCAACCTGGCGCGCTCCGCGCTCACGGTGTTCTTCTCCGGCCGGCATCGCATCGAGAAGGCGGTGCACCTGCAGGACACGGTGGCGGCGCTGCGCAAGGTGCTGTACATGAAGCGCGACGACGAGGGCTGGATCAAGATCGGGCCGATCGAGCCGGGCACGAAGATCAAGCTTCCCGACAACCCGCTCGTCCGCGAGCTGCAGTCCGTGCTCCGGCACAAGAAGGGCAGTGAATATGCAGAGTACGTCGCACACGATTATTACGTCGATTGTCGCGAGCTGTACGATCACTTCCACGCTCACCTCGACTTCGTCGCGAACGTGATGCCGCTGTTCGGACTGATCGGAACCGTGATCGGCCTGATCGGCATGTTCGACCGGCTGGGCTCGAATACCTCGGTCGAGAACCTCGCTCCCGAGCTGGCGATCTCGCTGCAGTGCACGCTGTTCGGCGCGATCCTCGCCTCGGTCTACATGAGCGCGGCGTCGCGCTTCGATCAGCGGATCAAGGCCCTCGAGTACGACTACGAGATCCTGGTCCACGCGCTCGATGTCCTGGTCCAGAACACCGCCGACATCGAGGTCCAGGCATGAGGCACCGCCGGCGTGCGAGAGGCCGGAAGTCGCACGGCGCGCTGTGGTCGATCATCTACATCGACCTGATGACTGACCCAGACGCCGTCGCTCGGCACCGGGGTCGGCATGGGCGATCAGACCGCGCGGATGGTCGATCTGCCCGGCGACGTGCTGTTCGCGTCGGGCCAGACCCAGATGGCGGCCGACGGCAAGGCGATCGTCGACCAGCTGTTCGGCGATCCCGACAGCGGCGTGCTGTCGTTCGATCAGGGCGGCCTCGCGCAGCGCAAGCTCGTGATCCACGGCCACACCGACGACGTCGGCGCCAAGGACGCCAACTTCCAGCTCGGCTACCAGCGCGCGTACGCCGTGTACCAGGAGATCCGCAAGCACGGCAAGGAGGTGCCCGATCACGTGATCCTGTGCACCCACGCCGACAACACGCCGGCGCAGGCAGTGCCGGCGCCCAGCGATCGCGCCGCCGCCGACGAGGCCCGCCGCAAGAACCGGCGGATCACGATCGAGGACCTGGTGGTGGCGACCAAGCCGGGCGAGACGAAGCCGGGCGAGACGAAGCCGGGCGAGACGAAGCCGGGCGAGACGAAGCCGGGCGAGACGAAACCGGGTGACGCGAAACCGGGTGACGCGAAACCGGGTGACGCGAAACCGGGTGACGCGAAACCGGGTGACGCGAAACCGGGTGATGCGGCAGGCAAGTCCGGTGAGCCCGCCGGCAAGCCGGGCCCGCCCACCCCAGAGGCCCCGGGATCCCGGTGACCGCGGGGACGCCGTGACTGCCGCGAGCCACAGGCTGGTCGGCCTCAAGAGCGTGGCCGCCGTCGCGCTCGGCGCGCTGCTGCTCGCGCTCGGTGCGCTCCGCCACGCGCTCGATCCGACCACGCTGCGGCACCTCAGCCCGGGCGCGTGCTTCCTCGTCGGCCTGATCGCCAGCCTGGCGGTCTCGCTGCTCGGCATCGGCTGGCGGTTCGGCGTGCCCAGCCGCAGCGCGCTCGCGCTGGTGCGCGGCCGGCCGGCGCTCGTCGAGCGCATCGCCGAGGGAGTGCGACCGCGCGATCTGCCCGGGCTGGTCCAGCGCGGCCTCTTGCTCGCCGGCGTCGCCAGCGTGGCGATCGCCGGCCTCGGCAACCGCGCGGCGGCGCGGCTGGTCCAGCTGCCCGGCGAGCTGGCGGCGCCGACCCCGTCGGAGTACTGCATGCCCGAACCGGCCCGCGAGCCGACGCCGCAGGCGCCGAGCCCGCCGCCGAGCCCGCCCGTCGAGCAGCCCGGCTGCGCGCTGGTGCTGCGCGCGTACAAGCTCGGCTACGCCAGGTCGCTCGGGGCGTGCGCTCCCAGGCAGGCCGCCGCCCCGGCACCCGCCGCTCCGGTCGCCAGGCGCGAGGTCTGCACCCGGCGCCAGCTCGACGAGCCGGTCCTGCACTACGGGTTTCGCCGCGTCGCCGGTGCGGCTCACGCGACGACCTCGGTCGATCCGATCGCCGCCACCGATCACCGCGTGACCGAGGTCCGCACCCACCTCGACTACCTCGACGGCCTGCTCGCCGACATCCACCACGCGATCACCGGCTCGCCGCACGCCGCGCATCACCTCTGGGTCAACCTGCCCGATCCGCATCCGCGATCGCTCGAGGATCGCTTCACCGGGACCGAGCGCTGCTCGCAGCGGTTCGCGGATCTGCCGCTGTGGCCCGCGTGGCACCCCGGCGACGAGGCCCGGATGGTCGAGCACGTCCTCGGCCAGCTCCTGTTCGCGACCCGGTTCGGCACCACCGCGAGCTGCAGCGACTACGTGATCCACTGGGACGCCGCTCCCGATACCTGTCGCCGGCTCGCGGCCGACCCGATCGCGATGCTCGACCGCGACGGCGCGCTCGCCAGCGTCCGCGCGGTGCTCGATCGCCGCCGCCGCCAGCTCGAGGTCGGCGCGCTCGCCACCGCGCTCGGCCGGCAGCCGCCGGTCGCGCCGCCCGGCGCCGCCGCGATCGTCAGCCTGGCGTGCCTGGTCATCGACAGCACCGGCCCGGCGGCGCCCGGCGGTTCGACTGTCAGCCGCGACGCCACCGGCGCCACGGTGGTGATCGACCGCGACACGGTCAGCCTGCGCGAGATCCATGTCCCGGCGCTGCGCACCCCCGACGATGGACCGATCGACGCCTATGCCGCGCTCGCGCTCCTGCTCGCCGGCAAGGGCGGCGACCTCGCCGCGGCGCTCCGCACGCCCGAGCCCGTCGAGCCGCGCGGCGACGACTTCCTGCTCGCGCGGCTCGATCCGCTGATCGACGCCGACCCGTTCCGCGGAGCGCGCGCCCCGCTCGCCCGGCCGGAGCTCATCGACGTCTACCCGTTCGAGCACCACCTGCACGGCTTCATCGACGGCTTTCGCCGCCGCTATCTCGCCCAGCGAGGCCGGCTATGACCGAGGGCGATCGATCTCGCGCGGGGCAGAGAATGACCGACCGCGACCGTTCCCCCGCACGACGCGCCGCGATCCGCCCNNNNGTCCGCGAGCTCGGCCCGGCCGGCTGCGCCGAGCTCGATCGCGAGATCTACACCGCGGCGCGCGCGCGATGCCGCGCCGATGCCGGAACGCCGGCCGCGAGCTGCCTGATCGACGCCGCGCGCGCCACGTGCGCATCGGCCCCCGACCGCGCGCGCTGCGAGGCCGCCGCCGACGTCATCGTGACCAACCTGCGGGGCGCGACCGCGCTGGTCGACGACGCCACGCGGATCCGGCTGGTGCGCGGCAGCACCGACTATCACGCGGCGCTCGCGGCAGAGCTCCACCGGCGCTACGCGGTGCTCGCCGCCGAGCTCGTGCTGGGCGGCGCGGGCGGCGATGCCCGGGCGATCGACGAGCTCTGCCTGCGCCGCGACCGCGCGCTCCACGCCTGCGAGCCCGGAGACACCGCGTGCGTGCCGAGCCTGCCATGGTCGCGCTGCGTCGCCGCCCTGGTATGGTTCGTCGGAGGTGGCCCATGAGTCAGGCGCTGCGCGACCTCTTGCGAAGCGAGACCGATCGGCTCAAGGACGCCGGGCTGTACAAGCGCGAGGTCGTGTTCTCGCGCTCCGGCGGCATGGCGGCCGGCGGCATGGTCGACGGCAAGACCGGCCAGCCGGTGGTCAACTACACCACGCACGACTTCCTCGGACTGTCGGTCGATCCCCAGCTCCAGCAGCGCGCGATCGAGGCGATTCACAAGTACGGCGTCGGACTGTCGTCGCAGCGAGTCATGTGCGGCACGCTCGAGATCCACAAGGAGCTCGAGGACTGGCTGCGCGACTTCCTCAAGGTGCCCGACGTCATCCTCTACGGCTCGGGGTACCACGCCAACATCGGCGTATTCGCGCCGCTGTTCGGCGCCAAGGACTGCATCGTCTGCGACGGCGGGGTGCATCCCAGCCTCGCCGAGGGCGCCCGGCTCGCAGGCGCGCGGCTGGTCACGTTCCGCAGCGATGACCCCGACGATCTCGAGGACATCCTGCGGCGATCGCGGTGGGCGCGGTTCCGCGCGGTCGTCACCAACGGCGTCCATCCGTTCACCGGCCGGATCTCGGACCTCGCCTCGATCTGCGACCTCGCCGACAAGTACGACGCGATCGTCGTCGTCGATGACGCGCTCGGCGTCGGCGTGCTGGGCGACCGCGGTCGCGGCACGGCGGAGCATGCCGGCGTGATCGAGCGCGTCCACCTGATCACCGGCACCTTCAGCAAGGCGCTCGGTGGCGCGAGCGGCGGGTTCGCCGCCGGCAAGACCGAGATCATCGAGTGGTTGCGCCAGAAGTCGTCGCCCTACATGTTCTCGGCGGCGCTGCCGCCGGCGATGGCGGCGGTCGCGATGGCCGCGCTGCAGATCATCTCGAGCGGCGAGGCCCCGCTGCCCGGCCTGCGCGACAACGTCCGCACGCTGTTCGACGGCCTGATCGAGCGAAAGTTCCGCGTGCTGGGCGGCCAGCACCCGCTCTTGATCGTCGAGATCGGCCCCTACGAGATCCTGCGCGAGACGGTCAACCACCTCTACGACAACGGCATCTACTGCCACGGCCTGTGCTACCCGGTCGTCCCCGAGGGCGAGGCGCGCATCCGCCTCATGGTGTCGGCGCTGCACTCGGCCGCGCACATCCAGCAGACGCTCAAGGCGTTCGAGTCGACCCGCGAGGTCGCCGCGTTCGCCGTCGACGCGCTCGACGCCCTCGGCGGCCTGACGTGAGGAATGCCTCGGCCCGAACCGCGCCGTCACCCGCGCGAGCCGCTCCCGACCGTGATTCGGACCACGCCGCGGCGATCGGCCGGGCATGAACGCCTCCGGCCGCTGTACACTCTCCCACATGCGCGCATGGGCCCTCGCGCTGCTCGTCAGCGGCTGCGGTTTCACCGGACCGGGATCGCCCGACAACGGATCGGACGGAAACCAACCGCCCGGTGATGCTCCGCCCGACGGTGGGACTGGCGACACCGACGCCAGCGTGCTCCACGTCTGCCTCGGCACGTTCGTCAACGTGTGCATGGATGCGCCACAGACCGCGCTCAGCCTGATGACGCAGACGATCAATACGGACACCTACGCGAAGTGTCTGCCCGCGATGCTCAACCCGCAGCTCGACGCCTGCGTGATCGCCGGCCAGACGATCACGATCCCGTCGAGCAACAAGGTCACCTTCACCGGCACGAAGCGGCTGATCCTGCTCGCCACCGCATCGATCACGATCATCGGGACGCTGGATGCCTCCAGCCATCAAGGCGGCATGAGCGGTCCCGCCGCGGACACCGGCCCGTGTCCGACCAACTTCACGGACCCCACGACCTCCAACCAGAGCGGCGGCGGCTGGGGCGGCACGTTCGGCGGTCCCGGCAACAACGGCGGCAACGGCAACAGCGGCGGCTTCGGGGGCATCCCCGGGAGCCCGCTCAACATCACCACGCTGGGCGGCGGCTGTCGCGGTGGCGCGGGCGCCAGCGAGACCGGTGGCGCCGGCGGCCACGGCGGCGGCGCGGTGCTGCTGCTGGCAGGTCAGAGCATCTCGATCCCCGGCGTCGTCGATGCCTCGGGCGCCGGTGGCGACGGCGGAAAGGCGAGCGGCGCCAGTGCCGGCGGCGGCGGTGGCGGCGGTGGCGCGGGCGGCATGATCGCCCTCGAGGCGCCCAGCGTCACGATCGCCGGCAAGTGCTTCGCCAACGGCGGCGGTGGCGGCGAAGGCAGCTCGCTGCTCGCCGGCAGGAGCGGCAACGAATCCAGTGCGCCGGACATGGCCGGCAGCGGCGGCACCGGCGGATCGATCGGTGGCGGGGGCGGCGCCGGAGGTACCGGCGGCAAGGGCCCGACGGGAGGCAGCGGCGGCAGCGCCATCGTCAATCCCGTCGTCGATGCCGGTGGCGGCGGCGCCGGCGGCGGCGGTATCGGCATCATCAAGATCGTCTCGCCCAACCAGCAGAGCACCAGCGACCCCCACCGGATCTCACCGCCGAAGACCTGATCCGGCTGCGCGGTCTTCACCGGCGCGCAGCACATTGATCGCGGTCCGCGCGAACCGCGGGTAAGCTCCGCGCATGGTCGCGCGCACCCTCTTCGTGCTCGCCGCGTGCTGCGCATGCGGTGACAACCACGTCCTGGTGACACCGGAGTCCGTCGCTGCCACTGGCCAGGACGGCCAGCGGGTGGAAGTGACCGGCGAGGTCCACACCGTGACGTTCGACTCGGTGATGTCCGCGCAGCGCCAGGCGGCGCTCGCCCGCCGCGCCGGCGAGCCGACGCTCGCGTGGCTCGTCGACGAGGACGACGAGGCCGAGGCCGGCCAGCCGCACGCCTACGGCGATCCGCCCGACGGCTATCCCAGGACTCCCGATCACTACGTGCTGATCCGCTCGGCCACGCCCGACGGCATCACCTTCGGCACGCCGGCGTTCACCCCGGGGCTGCTCAAGGAGGCGTGGGGCCTGGGCGTCCACCTGACCGACATCGATCCCGCCGCGCCGCTGCCTGAGATCGGCAGCGTGATCAAGGTGACCGGCACGCTGCACCGCGTGCCCTGGAACCAGCGCGACGAGATGCTGCCGATCCTCGACGACGCGCGCCTCGAGGTCGTCAGCGGGCCGCCGGCGCTCGCCGGCCCCGGCGCGGCGTGCACCCGCGATGCGGCGTGCAACGCGCGGCTGATCTGCGACCGGACCACGCAGACCTGCCAGCCGCCGCCGCGCGAGATCTACTGGGCCGATCCGTGGCGCGATCTCAACGGCGCCTGCGACAGCGACGCCGACTGTCCGCTCGGCCAGCGCTGCGACCCCGGGTACACGATCGCGGCGACCGGGCCGTACGCGGTGCACTACTTCCCGGCGCAGGACACCGGGCGGCACGTCTGCGTCCTCGCGGCCGGCGCCACGCTGGCCTCCGAGTGTCCGCGGATCTACACGGCGCGCGATCTCATCGGCGCGCGGTTCGTCACCGGCAAGGAGATCTGCGTCCGCGCGGCGATGCTCGCCCCGGTGCCCGCCGGCGACGGCGACACCCACGACCAGATCAAGGTCGACGAGCCGCTGCCGTATCCCAAGGCGGATGCGCCGTACTACGTGTTCGGCGCGGCGACCGAGAACAGCCCGATCTACAGGGACCCGGCGCACGGCGCGGCGGCGATCGCCGACCCGGTCACCGATCAGGACATCGTCGCCCTCGGCACCTACCGCTACGACCCCGGCCACGGCTGGTACGAGATCCACCCCGTCAAGGCCTACTTCGCGCCGCGCTGACGCGGGGGCGTGCCGTTCAGTGGCCGCGGAAGGCTTCCTCGAGCCACCACGACGCGTGCGACGAGACGACCTTGGCATCGACGACGATCGGCCGATCGCGGCGAGCGAGCCAGTCCTTGACCGCCGCGAGGTCGCCGGGCGCGCGCACCGTGACGCCGGCGCAGCCGAAGCCACGGCCGATCGCGGCGAGGTCCTCGTCGGGGAACGTCACGGTGCCGAGCGGGTGGCCGTCGGGGCCGAAGTGGTGGACCTCGGCGCCGTACGCGGCGTCGTTGTACACGACGATCACCAGCGGCACGCCGAGCCGGACGGCGGTGGTCAGCTCGGCGACCGACATCAGGAAGCCGCCGTCGCCCAGCGCGGCCACGGTCAGGCGATCGGGGCGCGCGATCGCGGCGCCCAGCGCGCTCGCCAGGCCCAGGCCGATCGATTGATAGGCCTGGGTGAAGCAGAACCCGGCGGCGTCCGGGACGCCGAGGAACATCGACGGGTAGCCCATGAAGTTGCCCGAGTCGATCACGACGGTGCGCTCCGCCGGCAGCAGGTCGTCGAGCGCGATGCTGAGCGTGCGCGGATCGATCCGGCCGCCGCCGGTCTCGTCGCGGAACGGCACTGCGCGCCAGCGGCCCTCGGCGGCGATCCGCGCCCCGAGCTCGGGGCTGCGCCAGCCTCGGGACGCCGGTGCCCCGCGCCGGGCGAACTCGGCGCTGCACGCCCGCGCGACCGCGGTGACCTCGCCGCACACCGCGATGTCGACCTTGCGGTTGATGCCGATCGCGGCCGGGTTGAGGTCGACCTGCGCGACGGCGGTGCCGGCGGCGATCAGCCGGCCGTGCCGCGTGGTCCACATGTTGAGCGTGCTGCCCCACGCGACGACGAGGTCGGCCTGCGGGATCAGCTCCGCGGTCAGCGGCGTTGCGAACCCGCCCGACACGTCGAGGTACCACGGGTCGCCCGCGAACAGGCCCCGGGCGGCTGCCGACACCGCGAGCAGCGCGCCGGTGCGCTCGGCCAGCGCCGACAGCTCGGTCCGCGCCGCGGCCGCCGCGCGCGTCGCCCCGCGTCCGGCGATGAACACCGGCCGGCGCGCCGCGACGAGCGCATCGACCAGCGCGTCGATCGCCGCCGGCACCGGCACGACGGCGACGTCGTCGTCGGTCGCGGACGGCCGGTCCCCGGCGGGCTGCGCCTGCACGTCGAGCGGCAGCCCCAGCACGACGGTCTGCCCCGCACCGTCGAGCGCGCTGCGGCACACCTCGGCGACGTCGCTCGCGACGCGGTCGGCCGACACCCGGCGGTACCCGGCACCGATCGCCGCGGCGATCCCCGGCAGGTCGATGAAGAAGTTCGAGCGCGGGCTCGCCGCCTCGGGCGCGAGCACCACCAGCGGCGTGCGGCTCTTGGCCGCCTCGACGATCCCGGTCAGCGCGTTGGTGATGCCGGGGCCCTGGTGCACCGACAGCGCGGCCAGCCGGCCCGACACCCGCGCGTAGCCGTCGGCCATGCTCGCGGCGCCGCCCTCGTGCGCGGCCGCGACGAACCGCGCGCCCGCCGCGATCATCGCGTTGGTGACGTGAAAGTTGCCGCTGCCGACGACGCCGAACACGTGGCCCACGCCGTGCGCGACCAGGCCGCGGCCGACCGCCTCGGCGACGTTCATCGCCGCTCGACGAGCGCGAGCGCCCGGCACGGGCTGCCCGAGCCGCGCACGATCGGCAGCGGCCCGACGAACACGACCGCGCCGAGCGGTGGCAGCTTCGCCAGGTTCTGCAGCTGGGTCAGCCCGTACTTGTCGTGGCCCAGCAGGAACGAGTGACACGGGAACGCCGGATCGAACGAATGCGCAGCGCCCGCATCGGTGCCGACGGTCTCGACGCCGACCCCGAGCACCGGCGCGGTCTCGGCGAGCCACTTCGCACACTCGACCGAGATCCCCGGCGTGTGCCCTGCGTTGAGGAACTGGTCCTCGTCGTGCGAGCGCGCCGCCCAGCCGGTGCGATACAGGAGCCAGCCGCCCTTCGGCAGTGGCCCATGCTGCTTCTGCCAGGCCTCGACGTGCTTGATCTCGAGCACGAAGTCGGGGTTCGCCGCGGCCTCGGCGGTGAAGTCCATCACCGCCGCGGGCGCGATCAGCCGGCGCGCGGGCAGCTGCGAGACGTCCGCGCCGTCCTTGCCGGTGATCCAGTGGATCGGCGCGTCGAGGTGCGTCCCCGTGTGCTCGCCGGTCTTGATGTTGTTCCAGTACCAGGCCGGCCCCGCCTCGTTGAACCGGCTGATCTCGTGCAGCTCGAACCGCCAGGTCTGGCCCAGCGGCTCGGGCAGCTTGAGGATCGGCGTCTGCGCCGACAGCGGCGCGGTCAGATCGATCACCTCGACGGAGCCCGAGGCGATGGCGGCAACCAGATCGGAGAGCACGGGCATGCCGCGAGGCTACGCAAGCGCCCGCCGCGAATCAATCCGCCAGGAGCTGCCGTGGGCACGAAACCGCTGACCATGCTGCGCACCTACCACCAGGGCGGTCCGCCGCCGCGATCGGCCTGTGCGTCGACGCCCGGGGTAGTATTCTGTCCTCATGGACGACTGGTCCGAGCCGGGATAACGCCAAGTTGCGGATCGACGCGACTCCGGAGGAATGCCTCGCTGCCGTGTATGAAAGCTGCGAGGAAGCGGCGTTCTTCCTGTCGCGGCTGGATCCGGAGACGCTCGAACGCGCGCTCGCTCCGACGCCACTCCCCGCCGACACCGAGGCGTTGCTGATACGGCTATGGAACGAACGGAAACGCTGAACGCGCTCGCCATCGCGCTGCGGATCGCGGACCGTCTCGCAGAAGACGGCATCGCGTACGGCATCGGAGGAGCGCTCGCGCTCGGCGCCTGGGCCGCACCACGAGCGACCAAGGATGTGGGCATCGGCGTGGCGCTCACGGGCCGGTTCCGCGACTGAGCGGCGCCGTCACCGCGCCGCAGTTTCGATGTCGATGCCGAAGGTCTCGAGGAACCGGCTCGCCATCATGTAGTAGCCGATCGTGACCGTCAGCTCCTGGAGCTGGGCGACCGGCAGCTGGGCGCGCAGCGGCTCGAACGTGGCGTCCGAGGCCCGGACATTGGCGACGACGTCGTCGGTGAAGCGCATCACCAGGCGCTGGAGGTCGGTGAACGCCGGATCGTCGGGGCCGCTCCTGATCGCGGCGAGCAGGCCGTCGGTCATGCCGAGGCCGCGCGCGATGCGCTCGTGCTGGAACACCTCGTAGCGCGCGCCCGACAGCGCGCCGACCCGCAGGATCGTGATCTCGCGCAGCACCGGATCGAGCTTCGACTTGAACAGCAGGTGATTGCCGAGCCGGACGAACGCGCGCAGCAGGCCCTCGCCGCCGGCCATCATGCGGAACAGGTTGAGCGGCGGCAGCTTGCCGAGGAACTCCTGGGTCTCGGGCGACAATGTCTCTCGATCCGGATACGGAATACGGGCCATGGCGACCTCCGGTCACACGAGCTTGACGACCTGCTTGCCGAAGTTCTGGCCCTTGAGCAGGCCGAGGAACGCGCCGGGGGTGGCCTCGAGGCCCTGCGCCACGGTCTCGCGGTACTTGAGGCTGCCGCCGGCGACGCCGGCAGCGAGCTCGGCGAGCGCCTTGGGCCACACCCCCGGCTGCTCGCCGACGATGAAGCCCTGGACCTTGAGGCGCTGGGCGAGGATCAGCTGCGGGAACGCCATCGGGATCGGCTCGCCGTTGTAGCCGGCGATCATGCCGCAGACCGCGATCCGGCCGAATGCGTTCATCCGCATCATCGCGGCATCGAGCACCGCGCCGCCGACGTTCTCGAAGTAGCCGTCGATGCCCTTCGGGGTCGCCTCGCGCAGCATCGCCTGGAGCTGCCTGGGCTCGCCGGCCGCCTTGTAGTCGACGCAGGCGTCGAAGCCGAGCTCGCGGACGACGTAGTCGCACTTGTCCTTGCCGCCGGCGATGCCGACCGCGCGGCAGCCCCTGGCCTTGGCGAGCTGGCCGACCATGCTGCCGACCGCGCCCGACGCGGCGCTGACCGCGACCGTCTCGCCGGGCTTGGGCTCGCAGATCGCGTTGAGGCCGTACCACGCGGTCACGCCCGGCATGCCGACGGCGCCGAGGTACGCCGACATCGCGATGCGCGACGTGTCGATCTTGCGCAGCCCCGGCGCGTCGCCGGCATGCACCGAGTAGTCCTGCCAGCCGCCCATGCAGAACACGTGATCGCCGACCGCGAACTTGTCGGACTGGGTCGCGATGACCTCACCGACGGTGCCGCCGATCATCACCTCGTCGAGCGGCTGCGGCGCGGTGTACGAGCGCTGCTCGTTCATCCGGCCGCGCATGTACGGATCGAGCGACAGGTAATGGTGGCGCACCAGGATCTGGCCCGGCGCGAGATCGGGCACCGGGACGGTCTCCAGCCGGAAGTTGTCCTCGCGGGGTGCACCGCTGGGACGCGAGGCGAGGACGAAGCGACGATTGGTCTGGGTCATGGTCGGCTCCCGCGCGGCAGCCTACCCCATCGCTCGCACTGCCACGGCCCGAACCGACCGGATCGGTCACATCCCCAGGTACGCGGCGCGGATCTCCGGATTGTCGGCGAGCTCGGCGCTGGTGCCGGCGAGCCGCAGCCGCCCGGTCTCGATGATCACGCCGCGCTCGGCGACCGCGAGCGCCTTCCTGAGGTTCTGCTCGACCAGCAGGATCGTCATGCCGCCGCGGTGCAGCTCGGCGATGGTCTGCATCAGCTGATCGACCAGCACCGGGGCCAGCCCGAGGCTGAGCTCGTCGAGCATCAGCAGCGCGGGCTCGCTCATCAGCGCACGGGCGATCGCGCACATCTGCTGCTCGCCGCCCGACAGGCTGCCCGCCGCCTGGCGCCGCCGCTCGTCGAGCCGCGGGAACAGCGCGAACATCTTCGCGAGGTTCGCGCGGACGGCGCCCCGTGCCCTGGGCGTGTACGCGCCGAGCTCGAGGTTCTCGAGGACGGTGAGCTGCGGCCACAG
>VBLP01000409.1 GCA_005887925.1 Deltaproteobacteria bacterium
CGACATCGTCCCGCCGGGCGCGCCGATCGCCGTCGACGAGGTCGAGCCGGTGTCCGCCATCGTCGTGCGCTTCGTCACCGGCGCGATGTCGTTCGGCTCGATCAGCGCCGAGGCCCACGAGACCCTCGCGATCGCGATGAACCGGCTCGGCGCGCGGTCGAACTCCGGCGAGGGCGGCGAGGAGCCGCACCGGTTCGAGCCCGACGAGAGCGGCGACCTCCGGCGCAGCGCGATCAAGCAGGTCGCGTCGGGTCGGTTCGGCGTGACCACCCAGTACCTGGTCCACGCCGAGGACCTCCAGATCAAGATCGCCCAGGGCGCCAAGCCCGGCGAGGGCGGCCAGCTGCCGGGCAACAAGATCGACGAGCGCATCGCGCGCGTCCGGTGCTCGACGCCCGGCGTCACCCTGATCTCGCCGCCGCCCCACCACGACATCTACTCGATCGAGGACCTCGCGCAGCTGATCTACGACCTTCAGTGCGTCAACCCCACCGCGCGGGTCAGCGTCAAGCTCGTCGCCGAGTACGGCGTCGGCACGATCGCCGCGGGCGTCGCCAAGGCGCGGGCCGGCTGCGTCGTCATCGCCGGCACCGAGGGCGGCACCGGTGCGGCGCCGCTGTCCAGCCTCAAGCACGCCGGGCTGCCGTGGGAGCTCGGGCTCGCCGAGACCCAGCAGGTGCTCGTCGCCAACCGGCTGCGCGATCGCATCCGCGTCCAGGTCGACGGCGGGCTGCGCACGTCGCGCGACGTGATCGTCGCCGCGCTGCTCGGCGCCGAGGAGTTCGGCATGGCGACCGCGTCGCTGGTCGCGACCGGCTGCGTGATGCTGCGCAAGTGCCACCTCAACACCTGCTCGGTCGGCATCGCGACCCAGGACCCGGCGCTGCGCGAGCGCTACACCGGCCGGCCCGAGGACGTCATCGCGTACTTCACGTTCGTCGCGGAGCGGGTGCGCGAGCGGCTGGCCGAGCTCGGCGCGCGCTCGCTCGACGATCTGATCGGCCGGGTCGAGCTGCTCCGGGCGCGCCCGGTCGACCACCNGCCGTGGGACACGACCGATCACATCGACCACGACCTGATCCGGCGCGCCGAGTCCGCGCTCGCCGGCGGCCGCCCCGTCGAGCTCGCGCTGCCGATCGACAACGCGCGGCGGGCCTCGGGCACGCTCCTGTCCGGCGAGATCGCGCGGCGCCACGGCGCGCGCGGCCTGCCCGACGGCGCGATCAAGGTCCGGTTCAGCGGCACCGCCGGCCAGAGCTTCGGCGCGTTCCTCGCGCCCGGCGTCACCCTCGAGCTGTGCGGCGACGCCAACGACTACATCGCCAAGGGCATGTCCGGCGGCCGGATCGTCGTCTATCCCCCGGCCAGCGCGCGGTTCGCCCCCGAGCACAACGTGATCATCGGCAACGTCGCGCTCTACGGCGCCACCGCCGGCGACCTGTTCGCGTGCGGCCTCGCCGGCGAGCGGTTCGCCGTGCGCAACTCCGGCGCGCGCGCGGTCGTCGAGGGCGTCGGCGATCACGGCTGCGAGTACATGACCGGCGGGGTCGTCGTCGTGCTCGGCCCGGTCGGCCGCAACTTCGCCGCCGGGATGAGCGGCGGCACCGCGTTCGTGTTCGATCAGGCGCAGTCGCTGCGCGCGCGCTGCAACCTCGAGATGGTCGAGCTCGAGTCCGTCGTCGAGGAGAGCGACCTGTGGCTGCTGCAGAGCCTGATCGAGGACCACGTGCGGTTCACCGCCAGCCCGCTCGGCCGCCGCCTGCTCGACAACTGGCAGCACCTGGTGTCGCGCTTCGTCAAGGTCATGCCGACCGACTACAAGCGCGTGCTCCAGGCCCGCCGCGCCGCCTCGCGGCCACGCCCCGGCCAGCTCTCCGTCGTCGGGGGAGGAGGCCGCTGATGGGCAAGCCCACCGGCTTTGTCGAGTGGTCGCGGCTCGTGCCCAAGAAGCGCGCGATCGCCGACCGGCTGCGCGACTGGCGCGAGGTGGAGGGGCCCGCCGGCGTCCTCGAGAGCGATGCGCTGCGCCACCAGGCCGGCCGCTGCATGGACTGCGGCGTGCCGTTCTGCCACCAGGGCTGCCCGCTCGGCAACGCGGTCCCCGAGTTCGCCGACCTGGTGTGGCGCGACCGCTGGCGCGACGCCCACCGCCGCCTCGCGTCGACCAATAACTTCCCCGAGTTCACGGGTCGCCTGTGAGGCCGCCTGCGTCCTGGCGATTGATGGCCAGCCCGTCACCATCGAGGCCATCGAGAAGGCGATCATCGAGCGCGCGTTCGCCGAGGGCTGGGTCACCCCGCAGCCGCCGCGCATCCGCACCGGCCGGCGCGTCGCCGTCGTCGGCTCGGGGCCCGCCGGCCTGGCCGCCGCCGCCCAGCTCAACCACGCCGGCCACACCGTCACCGTCTACGAGGCCGCCGCGCGCGCCGGGGGCCTCCTGCGCTACGGCATCCCCGACTTCAAGCTCGAGAAGCACATCATCGATCGCCGGCTCGCCCTGCTCGAGGCCGAGGGCGTCGAGCTGCGCTGCGGCATCACCGTCGGCCGCGACGTGACCTGGCGCGAGCTGCGGGCCGGCTGCGACGCCCTGATCCTCGCGATCGGCGCCGGCCGGCCGCGCGACCTCGCCGTCCCCGGCCGCGACCTCCACGGCGTCGTGTTCGCCATGGACTACCTCACCGACCAGAACCAGCTGGTCGGCGGCGAGCGCTCCACCGCCGTCCACGACGTGAGCGGCAAGCGCGTCATCATCCTCGGCGGCGGGGACACCGGCTCGGACTGCCTCGGCACCGCGCTCCGCCAGCGCGCCGCCGCCGTCACCCAGATCGAGCTCCTCCCCGCGCCGCCGCCCAGCCGCGCCGCCGCCAACCCCTGGCCAACCTGGCCCTACGCCTTCCGCACCTCGACCGCGCCTTCGCGTTCCGCACCACCCACCTCGAGGGCGATGCCGGCCGCCTCGTCGCCCTGCACGGCGAGCGCGTCGACAGCGTCGACAGCCCCGGGCCGCGCGTCCGCATCCCTGTCGACACCCTGATCCTCGCGCTCGGCTTCACAGGCCCCGACGCAGCCCCGCTCGCCGCCGAGCTCGGCATCGCGCTCGACGCGCGCGGCAACATCACCGTCGACCCCCGCCACGCCACCAGCGCCCCCGGCATCTACTGCGCCGGCGACGCCCACCGCGGCGCGTCGCTCATCGTGTGGGCGATCGCCGAGGGCCGCGAGCTCGCGCGCCACGTCGATGCCGACCTGCGCGGCGACCGCTCCGCCCTGCCCGCGCGCGGCCAGGACCTGCCGTTCTAGCCGACCGCGGGTCAATTCGCCCCTGTCCGCACACGCCGTTGTCCTTCACGGACGACGACTACATGGGTCAATTCATCCTACCCACCAGGTCAATCCGTCCTATCTGCGTTGACCGAGGCAATGATTGCCCGGAATCCGACCCGGCGCATCGAGTGCTCGCCCGAGGCCAACCTTTCGTTTTATCGCAAGGTCCGGAGGCCGTACAGCGAAATCCGCGTCAATTCGCAGATCTGCGCCCGCCGCTCGCGCGTTCCATCCCGGCGGTAACCCACACGGCCGGCAAGAATTGCCGGCACCACGAATTGCTACATTGCTATCCACGATGGGCAGCATTATTGTTCTGGGCTGGCAAAACCGAGGGGTGACATGGCAGCCAAGCGCAACGGGAATGGCAACGGGAATGGCAATGGGCAGAAGAAACGGACACGTGCCCAGGACGTGCAGAACGACCACGTCACCAAGGCCGGCGAACCGATCACCTACTACACCGCCGGCCATCCACCGCGAAAGGACAGCGCCTACTACGTCAAGTCGCGCAAGGCGTTGCACCAGATCCACGGAACGCTCGAGCAGCCGTTCTTCGGCCCCGAGCCGATCCAGGATCACCACGGCGGCGGCCTCTGGGTCTACGACGACGAAGGCTGGTTCTTCGTCCGCAACCTCGTCGGCATCGAGTGGAGCGGCCAGTTCTGCGCCGACCCCGCCAAGGTCGACCTCCTGCGCCAGAACGCCCGGCGGCTCTACGCCGGCTTCCCCAAGTCGTTCGACGAGTTCAAGAGCCTCGGCATCGACCTCAAGGCGCTCCTCGACACGCCGATCACCGACACCGACGGCGTCGCGCAGTGGACCGACTCGATCTGCAACGCGAGCGTCCCGCTGCCCCAGCCCGTCCACACCGGCGCCGTCCCGCACGGCGCAGGCGTCCACAATTACCCGACGCCTGTCGCCGACATCGGCTTCTTCGTGCGCGCCGACTTCAATCTGTG
This sequence comes from Deltaproteobacteria bacterium, assembly GCA_005887925.1. GTDB lineage: Bacteria > Myxococcota_A > Polyangia > Haliangiales > Haliangiaceae > JABFXX01. Next base: position 4,287 of record VBLP01000409.1, read on the forward strand.
GGTCGTCGACGACGAAGGCCACGAGGCCGCCGTCGTCCCCACCCATCCGCACGGCACCGGCCGGACCGACCTCCACGTCATCCACACCGAGCCCAACTCCCGCCTCGGCCGCCTCCACCAGGCCGCCCAGGCCCGCGGCCAGGGCCTGATCCTCACCGAGGACCACCCCCTCCACGCCCACATCGCCAAGCAGGCCTTCGCCAATGGCGGCAACAAGCCCAAGCCCAGGCCGCGGGCTGCGCGCAAGTCCGGCCAGACCGCCGCCGTCAGCCCGCCTCCGTAGCGACTCGCTGTTCGATCGCCACGACTGATCCGGTCCTGGACAGCGCGCCGTCACGCGCCGGATCGATGGCGCCGCGCAGCCGCTGCGGCACCATCTCGTTCCATCGTGCGATGCCGAAGGTACATGCCCGCGAGCATCGCGAGCACGAAGGCGATCGCACTGGTGTTGCCCGACGCTGCTGCGACCACGCTCGGCCCCGGGCACAGCCCACCCAGTCCCCAGCCGACTCCGAAGATCGCCGCGCCGGCAACCAGCTGCCGGTCCATGTCCGCCCGGGCTGGCACATGGAAGCGAATGTCGAACCACGGCCGGTCGACGCGCCGTCGGATCCATGCATGGCAGGCCGCGTACACCGCGACCGCACCCGCCATCACGAAGGCGAGGCTCGGATCCCAGCCATCCAGCGGGTCGAGGAAGTGGGCGATGCGCGCCGGCTGCGTCATCCCCGAGATCACGAGCCCGGCGCCGAACAGCGCGCCGGCGAGCGCCGCCATCGCGATCGCCGCGGCCCGGGACCGCGCGTCGACCGCCGTCACGACAGCCTCCCCGCGATCATCGCCGTGATCGCGCCGGTCGTCAGGAACGTCACGACCGCGACCAGCGACCGGCCCGACCCGCGTGAAAGCCCGCACACGCCGTGACCGCTCGTGCAGCCGTCGCCGAGCCGCGTACCGAACCCCACGAGCAACCCCGCGACGAGAACCGCGCCGATCGAGCGTACCGGCGGACCGATCGTGGCCGGCGCGGCGATCGCCGCGACCACACCGGCGGCGACCAGTCCGCCCAGAAACGCCAGCCGCCACGCGCGATCCGGAGTCGCGCGCTGCAAGACGCCGCCTGCGATGCCGCTGATGCCCGCGATCCGGCCGTGAGCAAGCAGCACCAGCGCGCTGGCCATGCCGATCAGCGCACCACCCAGCAATGCAGAGGACCACCTGGAGACCATATGCAGTCGGTAGCACCTCGAATGCCAGCCGGGGAAGCGCAATGATGACTTGCCTACCTACTGCACCGCTACAAACTGGCCCAGTCCCTGATGCGCGCCATAGCCGAGCGCGATCGGCCCCGTCACCGGTCGCTCGAAGCGCAGCCGAAACCCGAACGCCGCATCCGCGCCCCGGCTTCCATTCCCCGAGCTGCGCACGCGACGGAACCGCTCCCAGCCAATCGGCGACGGCGGTCGCGGCCGCGTGACCTCCTCGGCTGCGAGCGGCTCCACGCGCGCCGGCGGGAAGCCATGCAACACCAGCAGCCGCGCCACCTGCTCGATCGGCGCATCGCGGACCACCCCACCGCGCACCTTGCTGTGCCGCGGCGGCACGAACGGCGTCACGCTCTCCCATACTCGCCCGGCACCGAGCTGCGCCGACAGCCCACTCCGCCGCGCGTCCCGTCGCAGACAGCCGAGCTCGCACGGCGAACCCAGATCTACAAGCGTCAGCCCCAGCGTACCGCCCCCGTGTCCCCACACCAGCCGCAGCTGCGCGAGCGCGCGCAGCGCCGCGTGATCGAACCCGCCGCGCGCATGCACCACCACGTGGTCGATCGCCCCGTCGGCATCGTCATCCGCCGGCAAGAACCAGGCGTGATGGTGGCACCGCGCCACCTGCCCCGTCGAATCGCGGCCCACGAACACGGGATGTCCGTCGCTGTACCGCAGCACCGCCATCCGCACCCGATCGCCCACGGCCAGCGCATCCTCGAGCCGCGGCAAGATCGCCGCTGACAGCGCGAACCGCGCCGTCGTCGGCGGCGCCACCCCCGACGCCGGTAGCCGAACGCGCCAAGACTGCGGTGTGCCGTTCTCGCCATGGCCGATCCGATCGGTCCGGGATCCGTCGTGCATGATCACCTCGTTCATCCCAGGCGCCGCGTTCCCGACCAATCCGACAGCGTTCAGCGCTCGCGACAGGGGCCATGCAAGAGCTCGACCTGATATCGGCCGTCACCCGCGGTGCGATCCCTGTCGTGAATTCGGGCCGCGCGTCGCCCAGACCTCCGCATGGGGCGAACTGCGCGAGAACCACGGTCGACCACCTCAGCGCGCTGCTCATGCCTCACGGAGCGCCCGCAATGATCACCGACATCGTGCTGTGGCTCGATCTCGCCGCCGTCAACCAGATGACAGAGGCCACCGTGCGCGCGTCCACACCGCGTGAAGCCCAGCTCCTCCGGCTCACGAAGCACGTCGAGCCGTACGGCGAAGGCACCCCGCCCGCGTGGCCGCCCGTCATCACCGCGATCGATCGGCTGGTGAGAGAGGCGCAACGGCTGGGCCGGCAATTGCCCGACTGCAGATACTGGGTGACCGGGCGCGCCGGGCTACCGGCGTTCTTTCATCTCGGCCACCGGCTCAGCCAGATGGCCGCGACCACGTTCCTGCATCAGCCCGACGATGACAGCCCACTCGTACCGTTGCCGATCGAACCCAGGGCATCCGCCGATGCACCACCCTACCTTCAGGTCGAGTCCGGGACGCTCCCGGATCGCGATCCCCGCGGACCCGCCGTGCTCGCCGTATCGTGCCGCCATCGCCCCGTCGAGGCCGCGATCATCAAAGCCCTGCACGATCGCCGAAGCCGCGCGTCCGGGATCACGTACGCTCATTCGCCCCACGACTTCGACGAAGCCGCAGCGCGATCCGCACCCGGCCAGCTTCACCGGCTGCTCCGCGATACTTGCGACGCGCACCCCGATCGCTCCGCCCTCGCCATCGTCCTCCGCGGCCCGACCCCGCTCGCATTCCTGGTCGGCCGCGCGATCAATCCACGCGTGTGCCGCGACGTCCAGATCTTCGGCTACGATGGCGGCCGCTACTCGCTCGCCTACGAGCTGCCGTATCCGCCGGTTCCCGATCGGAACAAGGTGGTATTCGTGGCAGCATCACCGGCCGATCTTCCCAGGCTCGAGATCGAAGGCGAGACCGACGAGATCGAGCGGGAGCAGAGCCACCTCGTCACTCGGGCCCTCGACTTCGTGAAGCATCCGCGTGCGCAGCCGTACGACATCTACAAGGCGCTCGAGGAGCATCAGCCCGGAGTGCTGCACGTCAGCGGACACGGCAGTTCGGGCGAGCTGATGTTCCTGGACGGACATGGCGTCTCGAGGCCCCTCTCGACATCGGATCTCGTTGAAACGATACGGCTCGTCGGTGGCTCGCTACGGCTTGCCGTGCTCAGCGCCTGCCACAGCGAGTCGCACGCCAGCACCCTGCTCGAACACGTCGATTGCGTGGTCGCCATGCGCGGTCCGATCCGCGATGACGATGCCAGGCGGTTTGCCGTCACGCTTTATTATCGCCTGGGGCTCGGTGACTCGGTCCGCGACGCATTCAACCATGCCCGGCACGCGATGCGCCTTCAGCGTTCAGACTGCGCCGGGATCCCTCCGGCACGCGACGTCGAAGCCATGGCATCGGGTGACCATGCGAATGTCGAGCCACCCCAGCTGTGCGAAAGCGCCCCCGATATTGCGCGCGAGGTATTCCTGGTCCGAAGATCGACACCATAGCCGCGCTTGCAGAGCCGCCATGACCGGCCACGCAACGATATCTGTCGCGATTGCAGTACCAGCGGCGCCTGCTCCACAGCGGCGATCAGTCTCCCGCGCGAGGTCCCGATGACATCCGAGCAGATCGAAGTGACCTACAAGGCAACCACGCCGCTGTTCTGCGGTGGCTCGACCAGCGACATCACCGAGATACGAGTCTCCAGTATCAAGGGCATGCTGCGATGGTGGTGGCGCGCTCTGGCGTGGCCCCGCTACGAGGGCAGCGAGGCCGATAAGCTTCACGCGATTCACCACGACGAGGCCGAGCTGTTTGGCAGTGCCGTCCGCGGCCAGAGCAAGGTGATCTTGCGACTCCTTCCGCCGACGGTGACGCCGACGACCTTGCGGGTGGGTGACACGCTGAGTCTCGACGGGAAGGCTGTCCGCGAAGGCGCCCGGTATCTCGGTTATGGCGTCATGGTGGCCTTCGATAACGTCGATAAGCAGATCAAGGCGGGCCAGCTCACGCGGCCATGCCTCCAGGCACCACTGGAGATCGCGCTCGAGCTTCGCACGCGAGATCTGGAACCGCGACAACACGCACTGCTGGTCGATGCCGTCAAGGCGCTCGGCCTGCTCGGCGGCCTCGGCGCCAGGAGCCGGAAAGGCTATGGCAGCCTGGTCCTGCAGGCGATCTCGCAGGGCAACTCAGCCAGATGGGCCGCACCGGCCTCGGTCGACGCTCTGGTCACCGAGATCGTCCGGCTGCTGCCGTCCGCCGCACCGTCCTCCCCGATCCCGCCCTACACCGCGCTGTCGGCGAGAACCCGCATCCTGCTCGTGCCGGGCCGCGAGGGACAGCCGCCACTCGAGCTTCTCGATCTCGTCGGTCGAGAGCTGATGCGCTATCGCAGCTGGGGCCATAACGGCAAGGTGCTGGGCTTCGACCGCGAGGAGAAGTTCAAGGACGATCATGATCTGATGAAGCTTCCCCCGGAGCAGCGCCGCGCGCATCCGAGGAGAATCGTGTTTGGCCTGCCCCACAACTACAGCAAAAAACCCGGGGACCAGGTCGGCCCTGGTGAGGACGGTGACCGCCGCGCAAGCCCATTGCTCATCCACCTCCATCACTGCGGCACCACGCCGGTCGCCGTGCTGTCATTCCTGCCCGCCAGGTTTCTGTCGAAGGGCGACGAGGCGACGATCCAGGTCGGGAGTGCGAAGGCCGGTGGACGCCGCATACCGATCGCGCGAGACCCCGCGCTTTGGAAACCGATCGATGACTTCCTCGCACGGGTCCTCGATCCGCGCCGCAAGGACGTGTTCGGCGCCGCGCGAGAGGTGCCGCGATGAAACGACATCTCCACATCGCGATCGGACCGGTGCAGGGCTTCGTGGCCCAGGCGCGCCGCACGCGCGATCTCTGGGGTGGTTCCTACCTCTTGTCGCTGCTCTCGGCGCACGCGATGGCCGGCGCGCCGACAGCCGGCCGCAAGATCATCCGTCCGCTCGTCGATGGCGATCCACTCCTCCAGTGGGTCGAGCGAGCACACCATGGCGAGGAAGCTCCTCCCCAGCTCGGTTCGCTGCCCAACCAGTTCATCATCGAGCTCCACAGCGATCTCGATCCGGTGCTCGTCGCGAACGCCGCCCGGTACGCGTTCGAAGGCGCATGGAAGCGCATGTGCGACCTGGTCTGGCAGCGCGATCTCGCGGAGCTCGCAGCACGACTCGGCCGCGACACCCAGAAGATCTGGCAGCGCCAGACCGAGCAGTTCTGGGAGCTCGTGTGGATCGCGGGTGATCTCGCCGATCCGAGCGCGCTCGAGCGCCGCAAGCGATGGCGAACCCACCGACTGCCCGAGGAAGGCGGAGACAAGTGCACGGTGATGCCAGAGCTCCAGGAGCTCTCGGGTTACACCCGCGCCACCGAGCACACGCAGCAAGATGCGTTCTGGAACGCGCTGCGCACCCGTTTCACGGAGCGCGAGCTGCGCCTACGAGAGCGGCTGTGCGCTGTGGCATTCGTCAAGCGGCGCTACGCCCACATCGCGCACCACGTGATCGGCGGCAAGCTCGACGTGACGCAATGGCCATCGACGATCGACGTCGCCGCCGTGCTGTGGATCCAGCGTGCCATCGCGATCGCCGCGCCCCAGCTCGACGCGTACGCTCGATCCGTACAGGCCGATGCCAGCGAGGACCCGCGCACCGGGGGCGTATCGCGCCTCGTTCCCGCGGAACTGATCGCCGCGGCGCCCCACGCCGTCGCGCTCGGCGCCAACTGGTACCACGCATCCTTCGTCGCCTCAGCCAGGCTCGCGGCGCTCAAGGACGAGGCAGCTCGCGAGCCGCTGCGCGCTCAGCTCCGCGCGCTGGCCAGGCAGCCCGATGGCAGCTGTGGCGAGCTCGGTCTCCCGCCGATCTACTATGCGCTGCTCCTCGCCGACGGAGATCGACTCGGCGAGCTGGTGAATCAGCTCGGTGTCGATGTCGTGTCGCGTGCGCTGGCCCGGTTCACCGCCGGCGTGCGAGCCATCGTTCAGGACCATCAGGGTGTCGCCGTGTATGCCGGCGGCGATGACGTGCTCGCGCTGCTCCCGATCCAGCGCGCGCTCGATTGCGCGCAGGCCCTCGAGCAGGACTTTCGCCGGGCCTTCGAGGGTGCATCGGCCACGCTCTCGGCTGCCGTCGTGTTCGCGCATGCCCGGGCGCCCCTGGGCCGTGTGCTCGCGGAGGCCCATCGCCTGCTCGACGACGTAGCCAAGGACGACAATGGCCGAGCGTCGCTGGCGGCCGGCGTCTACCGAGGCGAGACGATGGCCGTGCAGTGGGTGACCACCTGGGAGCGGCCGGTTGCGAGTGGCCCCGACCGACCCGCAACGGCTTGCCTCCGGGATGCCACGCGCGAGATGGAGTCGGGCCGCGCCCGGTTGTCGAGCTCGCTGATTCACGATCTCCGGCGGACCCTCGGCCTCCTGTGCGGCGACGCGTCGATCACTCCCGGCAGCTTCGCGACGATTCCCGACGGCGTTGACATCGCCGCCCTGATCAAGGCCGAGATCCTTCACCGTCACGAACGCGGTGATGGTAGCGAGCCTGAGATCGCGCAGCTGACGTCGATCGTCGAGGACCTCCTCGGCCGAGGGGCAGGCCCCACCGCGCCAGCTCGGGATCGACGGCCTCGCGCTCGCGAGCTTCCTCGCGAACGACGGGCGAGAGGAGGAACACCAGCCATGAAACTTCAGCTCGCCGCCATCGATACCTGGTTCTTCCGCGACAGCACGCCATTCCACATGGATGCATCCCCGCAAACCGGCGTCGCGGGCATCTTCCCGCCGTACCCTTCCACGGTCACCGGTGCCGTCCGCGCCGCACTCGCCCGCCAGGCCGGCTGGGACGGCGAGACGAACTGGCAGGGCGGCGAGCTCGCCGCCGTACTGGGAGACGGCCCGGCAGACCACGGACGCCTGCACATCACGGGTCCATTCCTGCTGTGGAATGGAAACCCGATATTCCCAGTACCACGCCACATCGTCGGTTCGCGCGACGACGGTGCTGCCTGGGTCGCCAAGGCGCTGCTGCGACCCGGCCCAGCGACGGTCCTGTCGGATCTCGGCGCCGAGATGCGGCTGCCCGAAACGCCGCCATCCACAGCGGATCCGAGCACATCGTTGCTCGCGTGCGGCGCCGCAGGCTGGATCACGCTGGCAGGACTGCGGCGCGTTCTTCGCGGCGAGCTTCCGCACAGCAGCGATCTCCTGCGCGAGTGCGATCTGTGGGCCACCGAACCTCGCATCGGGATCCGGCGCAAGGACGAGTCGCACACTGTGGCGGACGGGGCACTCTACAGCACGCGTCACGTACGACCCGATCATCGCGTCGGCCTCGGCCTCGACATCGCCGGCGTGCCATCGAGCTGGTCACCCGCCGGCCGCGTCTTTCCGCTCGGTGGTGAAGGCCGGCTCGCGGCGTGTCAGGCGTGGGAAGGACCCGAGATCTCGTTCGACGCCCCGGCCAGAGATGCGCGCACCGCGGTGCTCGTGGCGCTCACGCCCGTGCTGCTCGACGCGGCCCCCGCGAGATCCGAGCTCGCGGTCCCCGGAGTCCGGATCGTCTCTGCCTGCATCGATCGACCGTGGCGGATCGGCGGCTGGGACTCGCGACAGCGCGCCCCGCTGCCGCTCAGGAACGCCGCACCCCCTGGGAGCGTGTGGTTCTGCGAGCTCGTCGATCCAGACGCATTTCACGCAACCGTCACGAACGGTCTCGTGCGCGCCGGCGCCGGGCCCGCCGCAGGATTTGGCCTGTGCGCCACCGGCAGCGCCCCAGCCTGGGAGTTCACGAGATGAATGCGATCATGATTGGGTTCCTGGCAGAATCGTCGATCCATTGCGGTGCGGGACGCAGCGCCGGAATCATCGATCTGCCCGTCGCGCGCGAAGCCGCCACCGACTATCCGTTCATCGCCGGATCGGGCGTCAAGGGCGCGCTTCGCGACCGTGCGCAGCGCCTCGGCCGCGGTGACACCGAGGCGCTGTTCGGAAAGCACGACCACGCCGGCAAGCTGCTGATCTCCGACGCGCGACTGCTGCTGTTGCCGGTGCGAAGCCTGGCCGGCGCATACCGCTGGGTGACCTCACCGCTGCTCCTCGAACGCTACCGACGCGACTGCGCGCGCTGCGGCCTCCCGGTCGCGGTCCCAGAGATCACGATGCCTCCCT
>VBLP01000410.1 GCA_005887925.1 Deltaproteobacteria bacterium
CGACCGCGAGCGGACCGCTGTCGTCGCCGCCGCCGTTGGACACGGTGATCGCGGTCTTCGCGCTGGTCTGCCCCATGATCACGTCGCCGACCGCGAGATCACCGGACGGCGACAGCGACAGCATCGCGGCCGGCGCGTCGGTGGCGGCGTCCCGGGGACCGCCGGGCGCGTCCGGGAGCTGGTAGTCGTGCTCGGGGATGCTGCAGGCCCCGAGCAGCGCGACGAGCGCGGCGAGCCGGCGGGCGCGCATCAGAAGCTGCCTCCGAGCGCCAGCCCGACGCCGCCGGGAAGCGGCGCCACCGCGACGCCGTGCGCGAGCTCCGGGCCGCCCGTCGCCCACAGGACGCCGGCGGCGAGCGCGAGCGCGGCCCCGAGGCCGAAGCCGGCGTCGGCGCCGAGCGCGAGGCCGTGCGCGGTGTGGTTGAGCGACCGGGCGCGCGTCGCGCCACTGCACGGCACGCCCGGATCGGGACACAGCGCATCGGCCTGGCTCTGCCGCGAGCGCGCGACCACGCCGAGCGCGGCGCCGGTGCCCAGGCCGATGACCGCGCCGCCGCCGAGCCCGATCGCGACCTTGCGCCGCGTGGTGAACCGCGACGCCTCCCGCGCGGCCTCGGTGGCGACGATCGGCGCGGCCGGCGCGGCCGGTGCGGCCGACGCTGGCGGCGCGACCAGCTTGGCCAGCTCCTTGAACTTGGGGACGTCGACCGAGACCTTGCCGTGATCGATCGGGACCTCGACGGTGGTCTGCCACGCCTCGTGGCCCGGCGCGCGGCCGGTGATCACGTAGGGACCGCCGTCGACCGGGACGGCGCGGTTCCACATCAGCGGATCGACCGGCTTGCCGTTGCGCAGGATCGCGAGGCTGTCGATCCGGCTCTCGTCGGGCACCGAGATCGTGAGGAACGACAGCCGGGGCTCGAGGTCGGTGGCCCGCGCGAGCGCGAACTCGCGCTTCCTGGGATCGCGGACGCGGGTCAGCGCATCCTTGTACGCCGACCACGCCGAGGCGAGCTGGCGGTTCTTCTCGCGGCACTCGCCGAGCCGGATCAGCGTGCCGGCGCGGGGCTCGACCTTGTTCGACGCCTCGAACGCGTCGCACGCCTCGGCGATCTTGCCGGCCGCCATCAGGCGATCGCCCTCGCCGAACGCCGCCTCGGCCTCCGCGCTCTGCGCATGGGCGCGCGAACCCAGACTGCACAGGACGGCGATCGCGATCGACAGCGCGCGCGCTCCGCCCTGCAGCCGCACGGACTGCATCCTCATGGCTCCTCCCGGCGCGGTAGACGTACGCGCCGGCCGCCTGTGAAGGCAATGAATGCTGTTTTCCAGCCGCCAGTGCGAATGCGGCTGATCTGGCAAAGCGCGACCCACTCCAGTCCAAGCGGGTGCAGCGCAATGCTTCACCACCTCTGCCGTGGCCGTGCGGTCGCACGCGTATCGTCGTCGACGCAGGGTCATGCCCGGCGAATGTGGCGCCCGTGGGCGAGGTCCGCCGCGAGACCCGGCAGCTGCGGCTAGGACCAATGCCGATCGGTTAGCGTCAAGGGTCGGAATTGATCAGGTTCTCGACCACCCACGAAGTCTCGGCGATGGATGCGAGCCACAGGTCGGTCGCTCGCGGTGACCACGCGGGTGCCGTCCGCGCAGAACGCGGCGCTCCGCACCTAGCGCGGGATGCCAAGCGCGTGGGCAGCCTCCGCGTAGAGCATATGAGGTTCCCAGCGCACGCCCAGGGCCTCGACGCGATCCCGGACCTCCGTAGGTGGCTCGGCATCGAGCTTGTTGTACTCCCAGATCGCCATGGCGACTGCGCGTTTGTCGTGCGTAGTGACCCGCCGAGACAGATCATCGAGCGCGCGCTCCAGCAAGCTTTGGATCCGCGGCAGTAAATGCCGATCGAAGCAATTCCCCAGTGCTTCGAGATAGTCTGCTCGGTCTCTGGACGGCATCGCCTGGGTATCGACGCCCAGCAAGAGCTCCATGAACCGGTGGTCGAGCAAGTGGTAGGTATAGAGGAACAGTACGATGTCCGCGCGTATCGTCCACGTGGTCGTCGGCCACAGCTCCAGCGCCGCGGTTTGGATCGCGACGCTGTGCCGGCCGATCGGTTCCTCGAAGGCGTCTTCGGCCTCGTAATCGAACAGGTCGAGGCGAGACAACACCCAGGTCCAGCTCTCTCGCGTGCCGATCTCGAATAGCAAGCCATAGGCGCGGTGAGGGGCGCGGACTGCGTTGTCGTCGTCGCGCCCCAGGTCGTCCCACTCGACTCCGGGGGGCGCTACGTCATTCAAGAGCGCGATCAAGTGTGGGACTGGATCTGCATGGCGCTCGCTGAGCCGCGCGAGCAGCTTCGCGTCGGTCTGGTCCCGGAGCAACCACGCGTAGAGTTCGTCCCACTGCGGCGATTCGCAGGGCGGTCCGAGCCGACCGAGCGTGTCGACGAGCGCCTCTGGATCTGCCTCCGCGGCATAGCGCAGCCAGCGCGCGAGCTTGCTCGCAAGCTCCTTGTCTTCGGCCCCAACCGTGGACTCCGGCGGCACGGGTACCGCCGCGATCGCCGCGAGCGCCGCGGTAGCTCGCCCGACAGCCTCGGGTGTCCAACCTTGTCTTCCGATCGCGCGTCGCGCAGACGATGCCATGGGCGGCCTGCCTCCCTCGATGATGCGGTCCAGTGTCGGTTCGTGTACAGCGGCCGTCAATTGCAGCCGCGGGGAATTACGGCGATCTTGTCGTGAGCACCGCGCCGAGCCAAGGCTCGCTCCTGCATACGAGTTATCTCCTGCATCCGAGGGATTCCGCGAGATCCACCGCGCGCTCGGCGACTGATCGTCCACGACCTTGCGCCCTCCCCCACCCTCGGCGATGCTCGCATCGGAGGGAAGAGGCGCCGCCATGTCCACGTTCCCCATGCTGCCCCGTCGATAACGATCCGTTCAACTTCGCCAGGTTACGCTGATCTCTACCCGAACTACCGGCGCGTGCGCGAGACCACGCCGGTCTACTTCAGCCAGTTGCTCCACAGCTGGGTGCTGACGCGCCACGCCGACGTCAAGGCCGCACTCGTGGACCCGCGGATCTCGGCAGCCCCGGTCGCGCGCGGTGCAGGCGGTTCAGCTGTCCGAGGAGCTGCAGCTCAGCCAACTGTTCGCAGGACTTCGGCCACCACGCGCCAGCCCATGACTCTGGCTCGGCCCGGGGGTTGCGATCATAGGGCACGTGCCAACCCCTCTAAGCTTGGGAGCTCCTCATTTGTCAACAGCGGCGGTCGTTCCTGGTTCATCGTGCCCAGTGCCTCCCGGCCCCGTTGTCGGGGTGCCTGGCGACGACGCAGTCGTTGACGGCACCTCGCAGCCCCAGGCCGACCATAGACGCTTTGAGTTGTCCGATCGGGAGAGGCCGTCAAGGCTGACTGCGGCCTTTCCTTGCTCGAAGGCGGCGGCGATCGACTGGTGCTCGCCAAGGCCGCCGTAGAAGCCGATCGCGAAGTTCCGCGCCGCGTTGTCGTGGATCGCACCGGTCATGTCGACGACGCAATCGACGTGCGGCAGGAGCGCCTCGGCGATCGGCGCCGAGTAGCACGCGTTCAGCACCACGAGATGGACCCGTGTGCTCAGGAGCGAAAAGTCGTGGCGATCGCCTCGGCGGTCACGACTTGCACGCCGCCAGCGGCGCTGTGGAAGTACAGGCCGGCCGGCGCGCTACCCTGCGCGATCGGTACAACGACATCGTGGCCGTTCGCGGTCTCCGTCGCCGCCGTTTCGGCCGGATTCCCACCGCTATGTCCGCTGAAGTGCACGACCGTAGGCTTCAGCTCACGCATCGCGCGAAGCAGGTCGAGCGGCTTGGCTGCCCACCGGGTCACAAACTCGAACCGATCGCGGTGGGCCGGTGCGTTGCAGCTCATCGAGAATCAGTGGCGATGGTTGTGTCAGAGCGAAACGACCTACCGGGTCGGCATGCCGGGGCAGTCGACACGACCGGTGTCCGCGACGGCTGGGCACTGCACGTTGCCCGAGTCGAGCCCTCCGACGGCCTGCGCGAGGTCGATGTCGGCCAGCACGCGGAGGGTCTGGCTTTGCAGTACAAGCTTCCGGGGCGCCTTCTGTAGCGGTGTTTTCTTCATCGCAAGACGATAGCGCAGCGCTCCTGACTGCTGCACGCGTCGATCACCTGCCCGGGTGCCGGCAGCGTCCAGCGCGCGAGTTCCCCAGTGAATCCACGGGTCACGATGTCGTTACCTTCGGTGTGGAGTCCGCTGATCGGCGCGACGTGCGCGCGGAACGTCCACAGCAGGCGCCCGCTGTCCTTGTCCCAGAACCGCAGCAACCCGTTGGCGCCACCGGCTATCACCAGGCCGTCGGGCGCGAGCGCCGCGTCGACGAGGGCCAGCGCCCCCCCTTGATAGACTTTCCGGAGCTGGCCCGTTGCCCCGTCCCACAACCGGGCGGCGCCGTCGGCGCCCGCAGTGAGGATCTGACCTCCCGCGACCCAGCGGGCCGAGAATACTCGACCGAGGTGACCTTCGAGTTGAGCGACAACTCGGTAGCGCTCAAGGTCCAGCAGGATGGGCGACGTCGTGTTGCCGGAGTAGCGCGGGGGTGTCGGGACGGTGACGAGGCGAGTCCCCTCCACCCGCAGCGCCATGACACGCGCCGGCATCGCGAGGTCTGCGAGGACCGCCCCGCCCCGATCATAGACCCGCAACCGCCGCTGCGCGTCGGCTGCGACCACCCGGCCGTCGGGCAAAAAGTTCACAGCGTCGACGCCGCCCAGGGGCGGGAGCATGACCCGCGCGCCGCCATCGCGCGTGACGAGCAGGGACCCATCGCTTGCACCGCTGACAACGTCCCGCCCCGTTGTATCGAACGCTACCGCGCTGACCGGCGCGCCGTGCGCAATTGAACGCAGCAGCTGGCCGCCGGGGAGTCCGTAGACCTCCACGGTGTCGCCGCGGGCGATCGCCGCCCGGTCCCCTGCGCTGGACACCGCCGGAAACGCGGAGAGGAAGTTGCCGCTGACCGACGTCACACTGGGCAGCTCGGCGACCAGCTGGTCTCGCGCGGTATCCCAGACGCGGGTCGCGTGATCCCGGCAGCCGACGGCGATGAAGCGCCGGTCCGGCTCGGGGCTCGGCCCCAAGCCGCAGTCGTTGGCGATCGGCGGCAGCCCCCAGCGACGGTACGGCGATGTCGCGTCCCAGACCCGGGCGGTGCCGTCCAGGGAGGCGCCGACGACGCGGCGCGAACTCGGGTCGAAGTGCGCGACCATCACGATATTCTGCGGCCCCTCAAGTACGGAGACCGGCGTCCCCAGGGCGGCATCCGCGACGACGACGGTCCCGTCGGCGCCGGCCGCGAGCACGAGCCGGGAGGCCCGGTCGAACTCGACCGCGAGGATGTTGCTGTGGCGGGAGGTAAGCTGGTTCTGCAGCTCTCCCGACGCTGCGCGCCAGATCTGCATCGCGCCGTCGCGGCTCCCCGCGGCGGCGAGTCGACCGTCGGGCGAGAACGCCACCGCCTCGACGGGATCCCTCACGTCCCGTAGGTGCTGGATCCTCGCACCGCTCGGGACGGACCAGATCGCCACGTCGCCGGTCGCAGCGCCCGTCAGGAGCCGTGTGCCGGTCGGGTCGAAGGCCAGGCTGTGGATGCGGGGGCCGCGGATCGTGACGGTCTGCCTCCGCGTCTGCATGTCGAACACGCGCACGTCGTCACCCCCGGTCGTGGCGAGCCAGCGGCCGTCGGCGCTGAGCGCGATCGCCGGGAACTCCGAAGCGTCGTTGTTGATCTCGGCGATCGGCTCGCCGCTAGCCGCATCCCAAACGTGCGCGACGGCGCCCCGGGTATCGATCGCGGCGACGAACCTACCGTCGGGCGACATCGCGACGGCGTAGTAGCGAGGCGCCGTGCCGGTGCGCCGCAGCTCGCGCACGAGCCGCCCGTTGGCCGCGTCCCAGATCTTGACGGTGCCGGTTCCTCCGGCGACGACGAGCTTCGCGCCATCGGCGCTGTACACGGCGTCGTAGACAGTGCCGTCATGAGGCAGCGTGAACGACAGTTTCCCCGTCTGCGCGTCCCAGACCTGCGCGGCCCGATCATCGGTCGTGACGATCTGCCGGCCGTCCGGGGAGAACTCGGACGACCACATGCGCCCGGACGTGCTCGTGAGGCGCATCTGCTCCGCGAGCCTGGGCTGCAAAGCACGGGCGAGCATGAACGCGGTGCTCGGCGAGCGGTCACCGCGCTGGTAGGCGCGGCTGAGGTGCAGGCACGCGTCGGGTTCGTCGTGGAGTAGCTCCGATTGGCCCTGGTCCAGCTCGGATTGCGTGACGGTCGCTTCGCTGACTTCTCGAGCCATGCGAGTCTGCTCCTCGGCGAGCTGGGCCTGCATTGCTGCGCGGTAGAGGAGCCCTCCCACCGCGCTTGCGGCAGCGAACGCGACGAGCAGCCGTCGAACCCAGCGAGTGCGTCGGATCTTTCGCTCACTCTCGACGACGAACGAGCACTCCAGTGGGCTGAGCGTCTCCCGGGGCACGCTGCGCAGGGCGTTCTCCAGCACGTCTGCTCCCCACAGCAGGCCCGCCGGTCCACTCTGATCAGACCACTGCTGCGCCGAGGCCCGGAGTTGCTCTCGCATGCTCATGCGCAACGCCCAGCGCAAGGCAGCGGCGAACTCCAGCGCGCTGCCGTAGCGAGCCCGGGGATTCTTGTCGAGCGCGCGCTGATGTTCACGGCGCGGCCGATGACCTTCGTCTGCCTCAACGACGAGATGCGGCGGCATCGGCCTACGCTGTTCGAGATCTTGGGGCCGGGCGCTCCCCGGTCTCCCGACTGGGTGATGGTCCAGGCGGCCACGGACTCGGGGCCGCTGCTGATCACGGGCGAAGCCGGCTGCGATCTCGCCCGCCTTGCGCGTGCGATCCACGCGATGTCGTTGCGACGGGCCCAGATGCCGGTCGAGGTCGCTACCGTGCCTGCGGAGGTCGCGGCCCAGGTGGCGCTGGTGCAGCAAGCGTTCCAGACGTCGCTGATCCTTCCCCTGGGGGATGATGGTGCATCGTTCGATCCGCAGTTCACGTCGAAGCTGTTCGACGTCAGGTCTGGTGTCCGGCTCATCGCCCGTGCGTCGAGTCCGGAGATCGCGCGGCGCGCGTTGACCGACGCCAAGCTCGGCCTCATGCAGCACGTTGAGGTTCGCTCGCTCGGGTACCGCAGCGGCGAGATCAGCAAGCTGCTTGATCGCCAGTTCGCGGAGCACGCGTTTCAGCTGCGCGTCGCCGACCTGACGTGCGCGAACCAAGACGCGCTCAAGAGGTATCACTGGCCGGGTAACTTCGACGAGCTACGCGAGATCGCCGATGCGATCATCGCGCATGCCACGTTCGGCGGTTTGCGTCCGGCCGCGGGGTCGCTGGGGATGTCGTCGCACAAGAAGCTGGCGCGGCGCTTTGAACGCGTCGGCCTCGGGTTTCCACTGTTCGCCCCAGACGAGTAGCCAGCGGTCTGTCCCGCAACTGGAAGACGGTAGCGCGAATGGCGGGACACGCGGCGGAGCGCTTGCTGGCACGATCCCGAACACTTGCAGATGTGCGTCAGGTTGTCCCGCGAAAGCAACGCAAATACGGATTCGCAGAACACCCCTTTTCATCGGACGTGGTCTCGTGTTCTGTAGCGACGTAGTGAATCGCCCGATAAAGCTGCCAGCGTATGCGGTATCTACCATGGAGCATGACTTTGCTGCATCGTCTGCGTTCGGCGATGATGAGGTCATTCAATTACGCGAGTGGGACGCGAAGCGGGTTTATCAATTGTCACATCGCCTTGTTCAGGTGGGCGCCATCCACCTGGCAACCGTGACTGAGCATGACCGTCTTCGGATCAAACGACCCGCAGCCACCCCAGGGCCATGAAGATCAAGATGAGCAACTACGCGCGGAAGCGACGGAAGGACTCGAAATGATCCCGCTTCCTCCTTATCCGACTGGTATTGCGGCTAGGACAGCTGGGCGAGCGCCTTGCCGAGCCGGCCGACGCCGACCTCGATGTCCTGCATCGAGCAGGCGTACGACAGCCGGACAAAGCCGGGCGCGCCGAACCCCGAGCCGGGGACGACGGCGACCTTGCCGACCTCGACCAGCCAGTCGCACAGCTTGACGTCGTCGTCGAGGATGTGGCCCTCGGGCGACTTCTTGCCGAGGTAGGCCGAGACATCGGGGAACGCGTAGAATGCGCCCTTGGGCTCGCGGCAGGCGACGCCGGGGATCGCGCGCAGGAGCTTGACCATGGTGAGCCGGCGCTCGTTGAACGCCCGGCGCATCTCGGCGACGCAGTCCTGCGGTCCGGTCAGCGCCGCGAGCGCCGCGACCTGGGAGATGTGGCTCGGGTTGGACGTCGACTGGCCCTGGATCTTGGTCATCGCCTTGATCAGCGGCAACGGGGCGGCGGTGTAGCCGATGCGCCAGCCGGTCATCGCGTAGGTCTTCGACGCGCCGTCGACCAGGATCGTGCGCCGGGCGATGTCGGGGCCGATCGCGGCGATCGAGTGGTACGCGGCGTCGCCGTACACCAGCTGGCGGTAGATGTCGTCGGAGAACACCAGGAGGTCTTTCTCGACTGCGACCTCGGCGAGCGCCTCGACCTGCTTGCGCGCGTACACCGCACCGGTCGGGTTCGACGGGTTGTTGAGCACGATCGCGCGGGTGCGCGGGCCGCACGCCTCGCGGACCTGCGCGGCGGTGACCGCGAAGTCGTCCTCGGCGCGGGTCTCGAGGATCACCGGGCGGCCGCCGGCGAGCATCACCATGTCGGGGTAGCTGACCCAGTACGGCGCCGGGATCAGGACCTCGTCGCCGGGATCGAGCAGCGCCATGAACAGGTTGTAGAGCGAGTGCTTCGCGCCGGTCGACACCAGCACCTGATCGGGCTCGATCGCGACGTGGTGCACCGCCGACAGCTCGGCCGCGATCGCCTTGCGCAGCGGCAGGATGCCGGTGACGTCGGTGTACTTGCCGATGCCCGGCTGATCGAGCGCGGCGTGGACCGCGGCCTTGATGTGCACCGGCGTGTCGAAGTCCGGCTCTCCGGCGCCGAAGCTGATCACGTCGACCCCGGCGGCCTTGAGCTTGGCCGCCTTGGCGGTGACCGCGAGCGTGATCGAGGGCTTGATCTGATCGAGGTGGGACGCGAGCTTGAGTGGGAACNNGTGACATCGCCGCCGAGGCTGGCGACCTCCTTGACGAGCGAAGAGCTGACGTAGTGGTTGCGCTCGTCGGTCATGAAAAACACGGTGTCGACGCCGGGCGCGAGCCGGCGGTTCATGTGCGCGAACTGGAACTCGTACTCGAAGTCGGCGAGCGCGCGCAGGCCGCGCACGATCACGCTCGCCTTGCGGCTGCGGCAGAACTCGACGAGCAGGCCCTCGAACACCGCGAACTCGAGGCGGCTGGCATACTCGGGCAGCGCGTCGCGGATGAACTGCATGCGCTCGTCGGTCGAGAACAGCGGGTTCTTGCGGATGTTGGGCGCGATCGTGACGATGACGCGATGGAAGATCCCCATCGCGCGGGTCAGCACGTCGAGGTGCCCGTTGGTGATCGGGTCGAAGGTGCCGGGATACACGGCGATCGAGTGCGACTGCGTCATGCGGGTACCCCCCGTGGTGCTGCCCGAGGTGCAAAGAAGGAGATCAGCGTGTCGCCGTAGCGGCGCTGGTCCGTTCGTAGCAGAGATCCCAGCAGGTCGGGGGGCGCGTTATGGCGATCGTGCTCGATGACGATCACCGCGTCGGCGGTCAGGTGATGCGCCGGCAGGCCGGCCACCGCGCGGACGGCGAGGTCGGAGCGGTAGGGCGGGTCGACGAACCCCAGGCGCCACGGCGCGGGCGGCGCGTGACGGGCGGCGCTGGCCACCGCGTCGCCGGCGATCACGGTGGCGCGGTCGTCGAGGCCGAGCGCGCGCAGGTTGCCGCGGATCGCCGTCACCGCGGCGCGCGCGGAGTCGACGAACGTGGCGTGGGCGGCGCCGCGCGACAGCGCCTCGAGGCCGAGCGCGCCGGTGCCGGCGAACAGGTCGAGCACCGGGGCGCCCGCGATCGGGCCGAGGATGTCGAACACCGCCTCTCGCACTTTTTC
>VBLP01000408.1:0-4111 GCA_005887925.1 Deltaproteobacteria bacterium
TCGCGATGGATGATGCCCTGGCTATGAGCGTACGCGATCGCATCTGCCACGGCGATCACGTTGGGCAGCAGCGCCAGGCGGCCGTCGAGATCCGGGGCATCGCTGATGAGGTCTTGCAGCGAGCGACCCGAGATCAGCTTCATCGAATAGAACGGCTCGCCTGACCGCCAGCGGCCGATGTCGTGGACAGGAACGATCGCCGGATGCTCGAGGCGCGCCGTGATCGTGGCCTCACGGACGAACCGCGCATGTGGCACCTCGCCCGTGCGGAGCATCTCCTTGATCGCCACGATGCGACCGATCCGCAGGTCGCGCACCTTCATGATGCGACCCAGACCACCGCGCGCGAACTCTCCGATGAGCTGATAGCGCGCCGGATCGATCGGCGGCTGATCGATGGCCCCCACGGAAACAGGCCAAGGCTCGTCGGAAGTCTCGGTCGGCGCGAGCGCGGTCCCTCCCGGTCCGTGCTTCGCGGAGTTGCCCTCCGCGATCTCGCGATCGTTCTTTGCCTGAGCCGTCATCGCGGTGGTGGAGCTTGACCGACGCGCTGTCGATCGCCGCGTTGCTCGCTCGCCGGAGGCACGGCGCTCACCCTCGCAGCCATGGTTCCGGACGTACCCTCGATCATCCACCGTGCCTGTCGGTCCATGTCCCCTCCGTGTGTGGGGCGAGATTAACACGCGACCGAGCCGGACCGGGCATGACCGGACGTTTTGTCCTACGAGGCGCCGCCAGACGCTTCCTAGGATGTCGCGGTGGGAAGTCGCGAAAACGAGGCACTATCCTGCGCCGAGAAGGACAGAATACAATGGAGACTGGCAAAGACGACAAACTGTACGATCTACCAGAAGAGCTGCTCTATCAGATCTATTCTCTCCTGAATGTAAGAGATCTGGTCACGTTCGGTGCGAGCAGCAAGTACTTGCACGAAAGTACGGATCTCTATCTGAAACAGCAGGTCGAGAAACGACGACAAACTCTGATAAGGAGGTATCCATACCTAGAACTAAAGCCCTGCCTCGACGCCCTTGCTCTCAAGCTCAAGATATTTGGACTGGAATCATGCTCGAATCATTCTGCTGATCCAATTCCAACAGATCAGATATCTTCCGATCAAACAATTTCAAGAGTTCAAGATGGATTTGGAAAGGTATTGGCTTATCTGGCATGGCAGATCAACTGCGAGTTCGTGCGCCGCCTGGGACCTATTCCGGACAAGCATCGGCCCATCGTTGTTACTGCGCTCGCGGTGAACGCCACCACGATCGACCTCATCATTGCGGTCTCCGCTTCGAGAGTAGAACGCTTCGACGAACGCGTCGATTACATTATCAGCTATTTTGACCATGTTAAACTGAAGCCATACTTGGAAAGGTTCCAGTTAGACCAACTTATAATAATCAATATAGATACCATTTCTGAAACAGAGACCGCTCTACTGGAGCAATCTCCTCTGTGCTTTGGTATATCTTACTTGCGCGGGCAAGGTGAGCAGGATATCGACGATAGCTATTTTAGCAACTTCAGGAAATCATATACATTCCTGAAAATTGGCTTTTGGCTGAAGAACGCTTTGGGAAGAAGCAATGACTTGCGCGACCGTCTCAGTGTAGTGTCCTTTGGGAGAAAGGAGAAGGGCAAGCGATATCCTGTTGAGCAGCCGTGATCGTTGCATGAGTGGTCAGACCGCGGTTACATCGGAGCGCGCAAGGCCCCGCAACCCGTGTGGTGATTTCTGGGCGATCGTTGACGCACTGCCGGCGTTCGTCGAGGACGCCAACATCGACGGGCGCAAGGTCCATTGATCTGGCTGTGTTGCAAGACCAACCTTGGCTCGCGGTCGGCGACGGGGCGAAAGCGCTGTCCCGCCTGGCGGGCTATTCGTCGCTGACGCCTCAGCGCAGCAGCTCGACGTCGACGGCGACGGCAAGGTGACGCCGGCCGCGCCGTACGCCCCGTGACTGCCCCGGCGATCACGGGCAGCCCGGTGCGATGCCGTAGTCGTAGACCCACGTGCCCAGGCCGTAGGACGCGGCGTACACGTAGCGCGAGCTCGACGGATCGACCTGCAGCGCGGCGACCGGCGACTGGTGGATCGCCAGCCCCGACGTGATCGTCGACCACGTCGCGCCGCCGTCGCTCGACACCATGACGCCGCCGCGGTGCTGGGCGGGTCGACCGCGACCGCGCTCACCGTGTACCCGCCGCCGCCGTTGACCAGGGTCCACGCGCCGCCCGGCGGCAGCCGGTACAGCCCGCCGGTCGTCGCCGCGAAGTAGGTGCCCGCGCCGCCGCCGGTCGGAGACCATGCGAGATCGAGCACCAGCTGCGGCGCCGGCGCGTTCAACCCGAACGAGCTCCACGTCGCGCCGTCGTCGATCGAGCGGTACAGGCCGCTGCCCTCGGTTCCGATCACCAGCGCGCCCGCGCCGTCGACGATCACCGAGATCGCCGGCGCGGGCGTGGTGTGCGGCACGTTGCCGGCGCCGATCGTCACCGCCCAGAGCTTGTTCGCGATGCCCGCCAGGTAGACCTTGCTCGCATTCGTCGGGCTGGCCGCGATCTGCGCGTGCGTCCACACCTCGGGGTTGCCGTAGCCCACCGCGACGTTGGTCCAGGTCACGCCCGCGCAGCTCGCCGCGTTGACGTTGCTCGAGTACTGCAGGTTGCCGTCGTCGGTGATGAAGAACGCGCGGCCCGGCGCGGCCGGCGAGTAGCGCAGCGCCAGCGCGTCGCCGCCACCCGGCGTCCCGGCCGTCGTCCAGCTCGCGCCCTGATCGTCGGAGCACAGGATCTCGTCGTCCTGCGATCCGGTGAACAGCCGGCGGCCCGAGACGGTCGGCGCCGCGGTCGCCTCCGCGAAGTAAGCCTGCCAGCCCGAGATGCCGACCGTGGGCACGGCGGTCGGCGCAGCGGGCGCGGCGCCGACGCTCCAGCTCCACCGCGTGATGTTGCGCTGGCTCACCGCGGCGTTCGACCCGTCGTTGGCGCCCCACATCAAGCCGAACGCCGGGCTGAAGTAGTAGGCGCGGAGATCGGGGTGATCGCTGACCGTCGAGAACAGGTTGAACGTCGCGCCGTAGTTCTGCGACGCCCAGCCCACCGGCATGCCGATGAACAGATCGTTGCCGCCGGGATAGGCGATCACCCGCGCATCCCAGTTGGCCGACGTCGCCTGGCCCGCTGTCATCGACCACGACGTGCCGTCGCTCGTCGTCCACACCTTGTAGCCGCTGCCGCTGGTCGACACCACCGCGGCGAGGTTGTTGGGATACGTGACACCGCCGCCCGCGACCGACGTCTGCGTGAGCGAATTGACCGATTGGCCGTTGGGCAAGCCCGTGTTGGCGAGGTTCCAGCTGAGCGACGGCGTGGTCGCGGTCCACGGGCCGGCGCTGCGATACAGCCGCGCGGGCAGCGCCGCGCCGCCGCCCATCGTCGAGAAGTAGACGTAGCCGGTGGTGTCGTCCGCCGCGATCGATTGAATGCAGTTGTCGGGATTACCGCTCCCTCCGGAGAACGGAAAGCTCTGCGTGAAGCTGACACCGTCGTACGAGTAGTACAGCCCCTGGCACGGCGCCGCGTACAGCACGATCCGCGTCGCGCCCAGCACCAGCTGCGCGAAGCCGTACGGGTCCGGCGTGTGGAACGGCCCCGCGCCGACCCGCAGCGGCATGAGCGGTGCCGGAAACGCGCCGGAGTTGACCAGAGCCGTGAAGTGATCGCCGAGATCCGTCGTCGCGTACAGCCCGTTGTACGTCGTCATGAACAGGTTGTTCGCGCTCGCGCGGTCCCACGCCATGTGGGTGATGCTGAAATCCCCGAGGGCGTACGACAGCGGCTGGATCCACGATGCGCCGTTGTTGATCGTCCGCCACACCCCGCCGCCCGGCGAGCCCGCCAGCACGGTGCTCGACGACGACGGGCTCACCACGATCGCGTCGAGCCGGCCGCCGATGAACGGCCCCCGCGCGATCCACGTCCCGCCTCCGAGCCCGCGGGGCCCCACGGCTGCGCGACGCGCAGGCCCGGTCGCCGCCGCGCTCGCGCCCCGCTCGCCGGGCTCGCCAGGCTGGCCGGCCTCAGATGACCCGCCAGCCGCCTCGCC
>VBLP01000408.1:4143-22900 GCA_005887925.1 Deltaproteobacteria bacterium
GCTGCAGATCCACGCAGCGCCCGTCGCACGCGGCCATACCGCGCGACACCAAACAGCTCGGCGCCTCGGCCGACTCGCCCGGCGCCTGCGGCGCACACGCGGCCAGTCCGGCCGAGATCATCATCCACGAGACAAGCCGCGCCATGGTTCCTCCTTGGTGGAGAGCAGGTGCCTCCCTGTGGAGCGCAGGTGCTGCCTCCCTCCAACATGACGCGGCTCGCGGACAAAATTCCCTCGCAAGGCGTCGCTGACCCACTGACGCGGCCGGCAAACCTTGCCTGTTCGCCCGTCAAGATCGGCAACGTCACAGCGGGCTGGCCGTGCTCGGCCCCGGCCACGCCGTCGTCGCGGCTCGCCCGATCCCGACGACGACCACCAGCGTGGTCCTGTCAGATTCGAGCTGCGGCTCGCCGCTGGCGCAGAATGCTGCAGCGTTACGCGATGTGCGATCCTTGCGCAGGTCGTCGGGATCCCGGGGCTGCCGATTGTGGCGCGGCGAAGATTCGGTTGTACTGCTTCCATGAAAATTCTTGCGCTCGCGCTCCTGGTCTCCGCATGTGCCAGTCCGCTCGACGAGACCGCGACAAGCGCCGCGGTAGCAAACCCTCCGCTCGATCTGGACGGCCTGCCCGATCTGTTCGTCCGCGAGGACATCCTGTCGCAGAAATGGGAGGTCCGCGACATCGACATCGTCGCAGGCTCGTG
This sequence comes from Deltaproteobacteria bacterium, assembly GCA_005887925.1. GTDB lineage: Bacteria > Myxococcota_A > Polyangia > Haliangiales > Haliangiaceae > JABFXX01. The sequence goes on from VBLP01000408.1 coordinate 4,849, forward strand.
CGAGCAGATCGAAGGCAACATCACACCAGGTGAGCGCCACGTCGTGAGGTTCGCGGTCGGCACCGCGAACATCGGTGATGCGGATCTGCTGGTCGGCGATCCGAACGAGGCGGTCAATCAGGGCCTGTTCGAGTTCGCCGAGTGTCACCACCACTTCCACTTCCGGAACTACGCGAAGTATGAGCTCGTGGATCCGGTGACCAGCACGACGTGGCGTGCCGCCAAGCGTGGCTTCTGCATGATCGACATCGAGAAGAACCCCAAGGAGCTCGGTGCGCCGGATCGCCCACGCATCTTCGACGCGTGTGGCGCGATCGGCATACCGGGGTTCCAGGGTATCAGCCGCGGCTGGACCGATACCTACAATACGTCGCTGCCGGGACAGTACTTCGTGCTCGATGGCGGTGACGGGCAGCCAGCGGTACCGCCCGGTGATTACCTCCTGCGGATCACGGCGAACCCGCCGTTCAAGGCGACTGCCGGCGAGCCATGTCCGTTCAAGGACGCGAACCACATGTGCCACATGCTTCCCGAGTCGAACTACACCAATAACGTCACGCAGATCACCGTCACGCTGTAGTTCGTCGGCGAGAACAGGATCGACGAGATAGCGATCGGATCTGCGACGGCGGCGGCACCATCGCGTGCCGCCGAGTGACACGGATCATCACGAGCGATGATCGCGTGCTGATCAAGACCGAAGCGGTCGCACTGGGTGAGTTATTCGTCGCTGACGCCCCAGCGCAGCAGCTTGCGATATAGCGTCTTTCGATCCAGTCCGAGGATCTTGGCGGCATCGGTGCGGTTGCCGTGGCACGCCTCGAGGACGCGCAGCACGTGGCGGCGCTCGACCTCCTCGAGCGTGAGCAACTCGGGCAGCTCGCTGCCCGACATCGCGGTCGCACGACGAGAATTACGGATCTTGTCGGGTAGGTCTTCCACTTGGATCTCCTCGAAGTGAGCCAGGCCATCATCCTCTCGGCCGCGGCCGCCGAGAGGCCCATGACTTTCTTGTCGAACACAGCCGCGTAATGACGCAGCAGGTGCTGCGCGAGCAGGAGCACGTCGCCGCCGCGCGCGCGGAGCGGCGGCAGCGGGATGTGGATCACGTTGATGCGGTAGTAGAGGTCCTCGCGAAACCGCTTGTCCTCGACCATGTCCTCGAGCTCGCGGTTGGTCGCGGTGATCAGCCGGACGTCGACCGAGAGCTCGGCCTCGGCGCCGACCGGGCGGACCTTGCGCTCCTGGAGGGCGCGCAGCAGCTTGGGCTGCAGCGCGAGCGCCATCTCGCCGATCTCGTCGAGGAACAGCGTGCCGCCGTTGGCCTGCTGGAACAGGCCCTGCCGGCTGTGCTTGGCGTCGGTGAACGCGCCCTTGGCGTGACCGAACAGCTCGCTCTCGAGCAGCGCCTCGGGGACGGCGGCGCAGTTGACGACGACGAACGGCGCCGACTTGCGCCGCGATCGGCCGTGGATCTCGCGCGCGACGACCTCCTTGCCGGTGCCGCTCTCGCCGGTGATGAGGACGGTGGCGTCGGTGGCGCTGACCTGATCGATCAGCTGGTAGATCTGCTGCATCGCCGGGCTGGCGACCTCGCGCAGCCGCTTGACCTCGCCGCGCAGCGCGCGGTGCTCGGCGGCCCGGCGCACGGCGATCGCGAGCGCCTCGATCTCGACCGGCTTGGTCACGAAGTCGTAGGCGCCGGCGCGGATCGCGCCGACCGCGGTCTCGAAGCTGCCGAACGCGGTCAGCATCAGGACCGGGATGTCGGGGCGGTCGGCGACGACGCGCTGGCACAGCTCGAGGCCGGACATCCCCTTCATGTTGAGATCGGTGACGACGACGTCGACGTCGTGGCTCGAGATCGCGGCGAGCGCATCGGCGCCGGTGCCGAACGGGACGATCTGGAACCCGCGCTTCTTGAGGCCGAGCGCGATCAGGTCGACCATCTCGCGCTCGTCGTCGACCACGAACACGCAGGGTCCGCGCGAGGTCCCGCGCGCGGGGGTGTCGCGCGACGGCGCCATGGCGCGCTCGGGCTCGGTCACGTGGCACCTCGCTCGCTGCTCAGCGCGCGGCGCTCGCCGGTGGTGCGGGTCGTCGGGCGGGTCATCGGTAGATAGACCGTGAACGTCGACCCCTTGTTAAGCTCGGACGAAACGTCGATCCAGCCGCCGTGCTCGCGCACGATGCCCCAGCTGACCGACAGGCCGAGACCGGTGCCGTCGCCGACCTGTTTGGTGGTGTAGAACGGCTCGAAGATCCGCTCGCGCGTGGCGTTGTTCGTCCCTGCGCCGGTATCACGAACCTCGATCGCCATCCAGGTCTGCGCCGCGCCGCCGACGTAGGGCGGCGGGACATGCTCGACGGTGCGCGCGGCGATCTCGACGGTGCCGCCCCGAGCGATCGGCGCAGCTGGATCGCGGGGCGTGGGGAGCCCGACGGCTTTGCCGGCGGGGCGGGGGTCCTCCCCCGTGCGATCGATCGCCTGGATCGCGTTGACCACGAGGTTGGTCAGCACCTGGGTCAGCTGGCCGTCGTCGGCCTCGAGCCGCAATGTCTCGTCGGAGGGCGGCGGCACGAGCCGGACGTCGGCCTTGCGCGCGATGGTCGCGACCAGCTGGCATACCCGCTGCGCGAGCGTGGTGATGTTGAGCGGCGCGGGCTTGAGCGCGCGCGGCCGGGCGAAGTCGAGCAGCTGGCGGATCAGCGCTGTCATCCGGTCGGCCTGCTCGGCGACGATCCGGGCCGAGTCGATCACGTCGCTGCCCTCGATCTCGCAATCGGCGATCAGCCTGGCGCGCCCCGACACGACGTTGAGCGGCGTGCCGAGCTCGTGGGCCAGGCCGGACGCGAGCTTGCCGACGGTGGTGAGCCGATCGGCGTGGCGCAGCTGCTCGGTCGCCCGCGCCCGCGCGCCCTGCTCCTCGGACAGCCGCTCGCACATCAGGTTGATCTCGTTGGCGAGCTCGCCGAGCTCGTCGCGCTGGCGCAGGTGGAGCGGCGCGCTGAGGTCGCCGGTCCCGACCCGGCGCGCCTTGGTCGCGAGCTTCGAGATCGGCCGGCCGATGAACACCACGCCGAGCCCGAGCGCCAGCGCCGCCGCGATCGCGACGGCGGCGATCGAGCCGATGATCTGGTTGCGCAGCGACTCGCGGACGTACTGGTCGAACGGCCCGAGCGACTGCGAGATCTCGAGGCCGCCGTCGCGCTGCTCGGGGACCTTGACCGGGATGTACGTGACGAGGCGGCGCTTGACCTGATCGCGGATCACGACGACGCTGTCCTGCTTCATCGGCTCGAGCAGCTCGCGCGCCTGGCTCGGCGCATCGTGGCCCTTGGCGTCGAGCCAGATCCAGCGGACGCGGACCCGCTCGCCCTTGTTGGCGTCGACCAGGAACTCGCGCGCCGCCGCCTCACCGTCGCGGTGCCAGACGTCGGCCACACCGAGCCCCAGCGCTCGCCCCAGCGCGGAGGCCTCGCCGCGCATCTGGCGGTCGAACACCTCGCGCTCCCGCTGGTAATCGAGATAGCCCTGGATCAGAGCGACCAGTGCGACACCGATGACCAGCGCCGCGATGAACTTGCGTGTCAGTCGCATGCCCCACAGCAGTTCTACCCCGGTGTCGGCGACCCCGATCACGGCCGGCCCTTCGCGCGACCCGACCGGGGCATATTGCCCCACGTGCGCGAGCAGCGCAGCGTGCGCGACGCCGACATCGCAGCCGCTTCCATGCGCCGAGATCCCACCATTTCGGAATGGCCCGATTTGTGAAGAAGTGATTAGGAAACAAGGAAGTGCGCCATGCTCCCGAAACACATCCTGGTCCCCACGGACCTCAGCGAAGGGGCCGAACAGGCGCTCGCGTACGCATGCGAGCTGGCGCGCAGGCTGGATGCCGAGATCCACTTGCTCAACGTGGTCTCGATCCCGGCCCTGGGGGTGCCCGAGCTCGGGGTCGCCCTGACCAGCACGATCATCGATCAGCTGGTGGTCGAGAACCAGACCGCGCTCGATCAGCTCGCCAAGACCAAGTGCACCGCCCGGCTCGGCCAGGTCCTCATCAAGGCCGGCGACGCGCGCGACGTGATCAACCGGACCGCGCTGGAGCTCGGGGTCGACCTGATCGTCATGGGGACCCATGGCCGGCGCGGGATCTCGCGGGCGCTGCTGGGCAGCGTCGCCGAGAATGTCGTCCGGTCTGCGCCGTGCGCCGTGCTGACGGTGCGGCTGCGCGACATCCACGACAGCGATCGCCACGCGGCGTAAGCTCGGCGGGTGACCCGCGTCTTGCTCGTGTTCGGCGCCGGCGGCGCGGGCTGCGTCGCGCGCTACCTGGTCGCGCTCGCGTTCGGCCGCCGCGGCTTCCCCTACGCGACCCTCGCCGTCAACCTGGTGGGCTCGTTCCTGATCGCACTCGTCCTCGAGCTCGCGATGCTGCGCAAGGATCTGCCGACCAACCTGCAGCTCGCGCTCACCACCGGCTTCATGGGTGGGTTCACCACGTACTCGGCGTTCAACTTCGAGACGACGCGGCTCGTGCTCGACGGCCACACCGTCCGCGCGGTGGTGAATGTGGCGGTGACGCTCGTCGGCGGGATCACCGCCGGGCTGCTCGGTCTGTGGCTCGCGCGCCGGATCGCACCGTGAGGTGAATACAGTGTTGCCCCGATCTACGAACGAGCGCATGGTGGGGCCATGGCCCGGGCGCTCTTGACGCACGAGTCGCGCCGCCAGCGGATGGTGAGCGAGCAACTGTGCCAGCGGGATATCGTGGACCCGCACGTGCTCGCAGCGTTCGGCATGGTCGCGCGCGAGCAGTTCGTGCCCGGGGAGCTCGCGCCGCACGCCTACGACGACGCGCCGCTGCCGATCGGCAGCGGACAGACGATCTCGCAGCCCTACGTCGTCGCCGTCACCGTGCAGGCGCTCCAGCTGCGCGGCCACGAGCGCGTGCTCGAGATCGGGACCGGCTCGGGGTACGCGGCGGCGATCCTGGGCTCGCTGGCGCGCGAGGTCGAGACCGTCGAGCGGATCGAGGAGCTCGCCGGTGCCGCCGCCGGGCGGCTCGGCCGCCTCGGCTTCACCAACGTCCACGTCCATCACGGCGATGGCTCGCTGGGCTGGCCGCCCGGTGCGCCGTACGAGGCGATCGCGGTCGCGGCCGGCGCGCCCCGGCCGCCGCGCTCGCTGCTCGATCAGCTCGCGGTCGGCGGGCGGCTGGTGCTGCCGCACGGCGACGTCGACCACCAGCGCCTGGTCCGCATCACGCGGCGCTCGGCCGAGCAGTTCGACGAGGAGGACCTCGGCGAGGTCCGCTTCGTGCCGCTGCTCGGCGAGCAGGGCTGGCCCGAGCAGCGTTGACGCTCAATCCACCGGCCCGGCCACCGGCTTGGCCACCGGCCCGGCCGCCGGCTTGGCCGGGATGAAGCTCATCGCGCGCTCGGCGAGCGCCGCGATCGTCAGGCTCGGGTTGACGCCGAGGTTGGCGCCGACCGCCGAGCCGTCGACGACGTACAGCCCGTCGTAGCCGAAGGCGCGGTGCTGGGCGTCGATCACGCCGTGCGCCGCGTCGGCGCCCATCACGCAGCCGCCGATGCAGTGCGCCGTCATCGGCATGTCGAACAGGATCTCGAACCACGAGGTGATCGCGATGCCGCCGAGCTCGGCCGCGGCGCGCTCGACGAACGCATTGGCCTGCGGGATGTTGGTCGGGATCCGGCTGCCCTCGGTACACAGCAGGCGCCGGAACGGCCAGAACCAGCGCCGCCGCAGCCGCATGCGCAGCGTGGCGTCGATCGTCTGCATGACCAGGAAGATCAGGGTCTGGCGGGCGAAGCCGAACGGCCACGCGGCGCGCGCGAACTTGATCGGATGGCGGATCGCGGCGGCGAGCCAGGTCAGGATGCGGCGCCAGCCCTTGCCGTTGACCAGGAGCGTCGCGATCAGGCCGAGCACGTCCGAGCCGCGCGAGTAGCGGGTCGCCTCGACGTGGGTGAACTGGTCGATGTGGATGCCCGAGCCGATCGCGATGCCCCTGGACATGTCGTGCTGGTCGCCCGGGAACCGCACGCCGACGATCGACTCGGCGTTGGTGCGGACGTCGCAGCCGAGCCGTTCCGAGAGCGCCGGCAACGAGCCGCGCTGCTTGGCGCGCAGCAGGAGGTCCATCGTGCCGAGCGCGGAGCCCGACAGCACGACCCGGCGCGCGGTCAGCGTCCGGCGCTGCTTGAACAGCCACGCGGTGGAGCGCTCGACGGTGAGCTCGTAGCCGTCGCGGCCGTCCGCGCCCGGCCCGAGCGGGCGGATGTCGACGACGCGGGTCTCTGCCATCACCTGCGCGCCGCGCTTCTCGGCGAAGTACAGGTAGTTCTTGTCGAGCGTGTTCTTGGCGTTGTAGCGGCAGCCGACCATGCAGCCGCCGCAGCCGATGCACGAGCTGCGCGGCGGGCCCTCGCCGCCGAAGTACGGATCGGGGTGCGGCTGGCCGGGGCCGTCGCCGAAGTACACCGCGACGTCGGTCCTGTAGAACGTGTCGCCGACGCCCTGCGACTGGGCTGCCTTCTGCAGCATGCGATCGGCGTCGCCGAGGATGCGGTTCTCGGTCACGCCGAGCATGCGGCGCGCCTCGGCGTAGTGCGCCGGCATCTCGCGCTGCCAGTCGGCCAGGCCCTTCCACGAGCCGTCCTGCCACACCCGCTCGGGCGGCGACAGCAGCGTGTTGGCGTAGGTGATCGAGCCGCCGCCGACCGCGTTGCCACACAGGATCATGACGTGGCGAAACGGCCGCATATCGTAGAACCCGAACAGCTTGAGCCCGGGCCGCCACAGCCAGCGCCGCAGGCGCCAGGTCGTCTTCGGGAAGTCTGCCTCGGTCCACCGCTTGCCCATCTCGACCACGCCGACGCGATAGCCCTTCTCGGCGAGCCGGCACGCCGACACGCTGCCGCCGAAGCCCGAGCCGATCACCAGGAAGTCGAAGTCGTGGTCGGGAGTTGCCATGCGCGGAGTATGAACGGGCCGGGCCGCCGCCCGCGAGCTCCGCGATGTTCTTACGAGATCTTGCGTCGAGCGCCCGGGCCACGCGCGTCGCCCGCCGTGCGGCGCGGCAGCAGACGGCGGATCGGCCGATCGCGCAGCTGAGCGCCGGGCCGGTGGGCTCGGAACCTGCAGCTTCATGATCAGGTGTCATCGAAACCGCTGCTCACCCGATTCGCGATCACGCGTCCCGCATACGAGATCGATCAGGCGGCCGGCCTGCAGTGGCTCGCCGCCGCGCACGCCGAGGCCGAGGCCGCGCGCGCCGGCGCCGGCTTCGACAAGGCGGCGTTCACCGACAAGATCGCCCGCGTGATCGAGCGCTGCGCGTGTCCGCCATCGAAGATCGGCCGGCGCGGCCACTCGGTGCGCGATATCACGTCCGGCGCCGCGTGGTCGGACAACGAGCTGTACGATCTGCCGCTGCATCCGCACGGCTCGGGCTCGGCGACCCGCACGCGCCTGTACGCCGAGATCGTCGATCGCTACTTCGCCGAGGCCTACGCCGGCGAGACCCAGCCGCCCGACGACCTGATCCACGTCACGTGCACCGGCTACGCGTCGCCGAGCGGCGGGCAGAAGCTGGTCGCGGCGCGCGGCTGGCCGACCCGGGTGACCCACGCGTATCACATGGGCTGCTACGCGGCGGTGCCGGCGGTCCGGCTCGCCGCCGGTGCGCTCGCGACGGCCGCGCGCCGCGTCGACATCGTCCACACCGAGCTGTGCTCGCTCCACCTCGATCCGACCGATCACCGGCTCGAGCAGCTCGTCGTGCAGAGCCTGTTCGCCGACGGCATGATCCGCTACGCGATGGTCCCCGACCACGGGGGGCCGGGGCTCCGCGTGCTGGCGCTGCACGAGCAGCTGTTGCCCGACACCACCGACGCGATGGGCTGGCTGGTCGCGAACTGGGGCATGCAGATGACGCTGTCGCGCGAGGTCCCCGATCGCATCGCCGGCGCGATCCGCGGCTTCGTGATCGATCTGTACCGCCGCGCCGGCCTCGATCTCGGCGCGATGGAGCGCAGCGTCTTCGCCGTGCACCCCGGCGGGCCCAAGATCATCGACCGCGTCCGCGAGGTGCTCGAGCTGTCCGAGGCGCAGGTCGAGATCAGCCGCGCCGTGCTGTTCGATCACGGCAACATGTCGTCGGCGACGCTGCCACACATCTGGCAGCGCATGCTGGACGACCGTGCGATCGCGCGCGGCGCGCTGATCCCGAGCCTGGCGTTCGGCCCGGGCCTGACGATGTGCGGCGCGCTGCTGGAGAAGCGGTGACGCTCGCGCTCGTGCTCGTCCCGCTCGCGCTGCAGGGCGCGGCGATGCTGGTCGACGAGGGCGTGTTCCATCGCCGCCGCGGGCTGCCGCGCTGGGAGCGCATCGGCCATCCGCTCGACACGCTGACGCTCGTGGTGTGCCTGGCGTGGCTGGTCGCGGTGCCGCCGGGCCGCGGCGCGCTGACGGTCTACGCCGTGCTCGCGGTGTTCTCGACCCTGTTCGTCACCAAGGACGAGCCGGTGCACGCGCGGCTGTGCGGCGGCGGCGAGCAGTGGCTGCACGCGATCCTGTTCGTGCTGCATCCGATCGTGCTCGCGGTGCTCGGCCTGGTCTGGTGGACCGGCGCGCATCCGGCGCTGCTCGCGGCGCAGCTCGGCCTGACGGTCGGGTTCGGGGCCTACCAGGCGGTGTACTGGAACCTGCTGGCCGGCCGCCGGGCGCGCACGGTCAACAACGCCTGGTACGACACGCTCGGCGACCGCTGGTACGAGGCCGAGGACACGCCGATCGCGCTGCTGCGCGCCGAGGCCAGCCACCGCAACCCGTGGATCGCCGAGACCCTCGGCGCGGCGCCGCGCGCGGTGCTCGACCTCGGCTGCGGCGCGGGGTTCCTCGCCAACGACCTCGCGGCGCGCGGTCACCGCGTCACCGGCCTCGACACCAGCGCCGAGGTGCTCGCGGTCGCGCGCCGGCACGACGGATCGCGCAGCGCGGAGTACCTCGTCGGTGATGCCTGTGCGGTGCCGTTTCGCGACGCGAGCTTCGATGCGGTGTGCGCGATGGACCTGCTCGAGCACGTCGCCGAGCCGCATCGCGTGGTCGCCGAGGCCGCGCGCGTGCTCCGGCCCGGCGGCGCGTTCTTCTTCCACAGCTTCAACCGGACCTGGCAGGCGCACCTGGTCGTGATCAAGGGCGTCGAATGGTTCGTCAAGAACACGCCGAAGGACCTCCACGTGATCGATCTGTTCCGCTCGCCCGAGGAGGTCGCCGAGATGTGTCGCCGCGCACAGCTCGAGCCGATCACGGTGCGCGGCTCGCGGCCGCGGTTCCGCTGGCCGCTGTGGCGGATGCTCGTCACCGGCAGGGTCGGACACGACTTCGCCTTCACGTTCTCCGGCTCGACCAAGCTCGGCTACACCGGCTACGCGCGCAAGCTCGCCGCGGTGTGACGCGCGCCCGGCTCGCCGGTGCGCGGGATTGCAAGCGCGCGCGGAAGTCTCTAGCCTCGTCGCGGCATGCGGACCCTCGTGTGGCACGTCCCGCCGGAGTACGGGCACTTTGCCCCGACCCGGCTGCTCGCCCGGCAGCTCGCCGCGCAGGGCGACCGCGTGGTCTACCTGTCCGAGCGCGACATGCAGGCCGCGATCGAGCGCGAGGGCTTCGCGTACGTCCCCTACCTGCCCGAGCGCTATCCCGAGGGCGCGCTGCGCGCGCGCGATCAGCTGACCGGCGACGACACGTGGGAGTGGTGGCTCGGCCGCGATCTCGCGATGTGGCAGGAGGCGGTGTCCGGCCGGCTCGAGGCCCAGCTGGCCGCGCTCGCACCCGATCTCGTGCTGGCCAGTCAGCTGAATCCGGATACGAGTCTGGTCGCGCACAAGATGGGGATTCCGTTTATCCGCATCAGCTGCAGTCTGCCGCTGTACTACGAGCCGGACATACCGCCGATGTGGAGCGATGCACTGCCCGGCGAGCTGTCGCGGCGCGAGCTCGAGATCGAGTGGATGTGTCACGAGGCGATGCTGTGGCGAACACCGTGGATCAACCGCGACAATCCGATCCCGCGCAGCGAGTTCTATCGCTTCGTCCAGGCGTGCGGCCTCGATGTGGCGCAGATCAATTATCGCAGCGCGTTCAACTGGCACGTGGAATCCGATCCGGAGATCATCACGTGCTCGAAGGCCTTCGACTTTCCCAAGCCGGAGGTCCCGGAGCGGGCCTATCTCGGGCCGTGCCTGGCCGAGGTCACCGGCGAGCGCTGGACCTACCCGGCGCGCCGGCCGGACGCGCCGCTGATCTACTGCGCGTTCGGCAGCAAGGGCGGATCGTACGCGGCGGCGCGGCGCTTCGTCGCGCAGCTCCTGACCGCGGCGCGCGCGCGGCCCGATCTCGACGTCGTCATCGCGTCGCTGCCCGACGAGGCGTTCGCCGGCCACGCGGTCCCGCCAGGCCAGCCTGTTCATCACCCACGCCGGCCTCGGCTCGTGTCGCGAGGCGATCTGGGACGCGGTGCCGATGCTCGCGGTGCCGCAGGCCCACGACCAGCACGGCGTGGCCGCCCGCATCGTGTATCACGGGCTGGGCGAGCGCATCCTGGGAGACCTGCCGTCGACGCGGCACCTGCTCGATGCGATCGATCGGCTGATCACCGAGCCGAGGTACAAGCACGCTGCGAGACAGATGTGTGATCGGTTCCGCGCCGATGCCAATGACCCTACTGGCACACGCTTTATCGGCGATGTGATCGAACGGCGGATTCCCGCCACGACTCCCGATCATTACCGGAGTGTGACCAAACGGCTATTCCGCGCGATCATGGGTGATGATTAATACAAGAAAACCGCGCGACGCGACGCGCGGAGGGCTGAATCGGCCGGCTTTGCCCGCCGAGAGGGGCGGGAAAGCCCCCTATCGATCGACACTCCCGCGCTGCGTGGTAGCGTCGATGGATGAGACAGGACGAAGTCGGCGCGGAGGCTGTGGTGCGCGTCTACGACCCGGAGACCGGGATGCGCGGCGTGCTGGTCATCGACAGCACGATCAACGGGCCGGCCGGCGGCGGTACGCGGATGGTTGCCGATCTCACGGAGGACGAGGTCGGCGAGCTCGCGCGCGCGATGACCTACAAGTGGATGATCTTCGACCTGCCGAGCGGCGGAGCGAAGGCCGGGATCTTCGGAGATCCGGCGATGCCGGCCGAGCATAAGCGCGCCGTGCTGCGCGCGTTCGGGCGATCGCTGCGGCCGTACCTGTCCAACAAGGACTTCCTGCTCGGCGTCGGCCCGGACATGGGCATCGCGGGTGCCGACGTCGACGAGATCTATGCCGGCGCCGGCGCGCCCAACCCGGTCGCCTGGGAGTCGTCGCCGCGCTGGATCATCGACGGCGATCAGGCCGGATACCACCTGACCGGCCGCGGGGTGGCCGCGGCCGCGCGCGCGGCGCTCGACAGCATCGACCGGCCGATCGCGGGCGCGACGTTCGCGCTCGAGGGCTTCGGTCAGGTCGGCGCCGGGGCCGCGCGCTACCTCGATCGCGACGGTGCGCGGGTCGTGGCGGTCACCACGATCGCGGGCGGCCTCCACGATCCGCAGGGCATCGACATCCCGCGCCTGCTCGAGCTCCGGCGGCAGCACGGCGACGGCTGCCTGCGCGTGTACGGCCGCGGCGAGGCGATCGCGCCCGACCAGCTGTGGTCGCTGCCGGTCGACGTCATCGTGCCCGGCGCCCGGCCGCGCGCGATCGATGCCTACAACGCGGGCGGCGTGCGGGCCCGGATCGTGTGCCCCGCCGGCAACCTCAGCGTCACCGACGACGCCGAGGACCACCTGCAGCGCCGCGGCGTCGTGTGCGTGCCCGACTTCGTGGTCAACGGCGGCGCGATCATCGCGACCTGGATCGACATCCTCGGCGGCACGCCGGCGCAGGCGCTCGCGGCGATCGCGCGCATGGTGGCCGAGGTCACCAGCTCGATCCTCGCCGAGGCGCGCGCGTCGGGCCGGACGCCGGGAGCGACCGCCCGCGCCCGGGTCCGCGACCGGATCTTCGCCACCCGGCGACATCCGATCTCGTACGCCGACGCGCAGGCCCGCGCGAAGCAGGTTTTGCACTTCCATTAGCTTCGGTTAGAGTCGCCGGCAGGAGGCTCCATGGTCGTTGCATTGCCGAAGCCGCGATCGCTGCGGGACAAGGTGAGCCCGGAGGAGTGGGCGGTCCGCGTCGATCTCGCCTGCACGTACCGGCTGGTCGCGCACCACGGCTGGACGATGATGATCTACAACCACATCAGCGCGCGGGTGCCGGGGCAGGACGATCAGTTCCTGCTCAATCCGTTCGGGCTCCACTACACCGAGGTGACCGCGTCCAACCTGGTCAAGATCGACATGACGGGCAAGGTGATCGATGGCTCGCCGTACGCGATCAACGACGCGGGCTTCACGATCCACTCGGCGGTCCATGGCGCGCGGCACGACGTCGCCGCGGTGCTGCACACGCACACCGAGGCCGGCACCGCGGCGTCGGCGCTGGACTGCGGCCTGTTGCCGTTCAGCCAGGATGCGATGGTGTTCTACAACCGCGTCGGCTACCACGACTTCGAGGGCATCGCGCTCGATCTCGACGAGCGCGAGCGGCTGGTGCGCGATCTCGGGCCGCACTACGCGATGATCCTGCGCAACCACGGCCTCTTGACCTGCGGCCGCACCGTCGCCGAGGCCTTCGAGCTCATGTACCAGCTCGAGTTCGTGTGCCGCGCCCAGCTCAGGGCGCTGACCACCGGCCAGAAGCTCCGGCTGCCGCCGCCCGAGATCTGCGAGAAGACGGCGCTGCAGTACGGCTGCAACCGCGGCGAGCCCGCCGGCAGCCACGAGTGGCCGCACTGGGTGCGGATGATGGACCGGCTCGATCCGTCGTATCGCGACTAGCGCCGGCTGCGCTCGAGGAACTGCAGCTGGCGATGCAGCTGCTCGATCCGCGGCGCCGGATGGCCGGCGCGCTGGGCGGCGCGCAAGGGGTTGCCGAACAGCGCGTCGAGCTCGAGCGCTGCGCCGGCGTCGAAGTCGACCTTGAGGCTGGGCTGGAACGCCGGCAGCGCCCGCGTCGCGTCGATCATGTCGTCGGGGACACCGGGATCGATCGACTGGCCGCAGGCCGCGGCCGCGGCGACGACCTCGGACATCACCGCGCGCACCATCGCCAGCGCGTCGGGGTCGTCGACGATCTGGCGGGTGTCGGCATCGAGCGCGATGCACAGCCCGCCGAACGGGATGTTCCAGACCAGCTTGCGCCAGCGCGCCAGCGCGAGGTTGTCGAGCAGCCGCACGGGGATGCCGGCCTGCTCGAAGTCGGCGGCGAGCTGATGGAGCGGCGGATCGGGCGGCGCGGGCGCTCCGTCGGGCGTCCACGGCGCGAGGTCGATGAGGCGATCCGCGACGTGGCGGATCGTGCCCGGTGCGATCCGGGTCGCGCACAGGAACGCGAGGCCGCCGACGACTCGGGCCGGGTGCGCCGCCGCGGCGATCGCGTCCTCGGCGCCGAGCCCGTTCTGCAGCACGACGACGGTGCCGCCGGGCCGGACCAGGTGCGGCAGGATGGCCGGCAGCGCGCCGTTCGCGGTGGCCTTGATCGCGACGATCACGACATCGGCGCGCGGCATCGCAGCGGCGTCGCCGTAGACCTGGACCTCCGGTAGCACGACGTCTCCCTCGGGCGACAGCACGCGCAGGCCGTGGCGCCGCACGTGCTCGAGGTCGCTGCGCACCAGGAAGCTCACGTCGAAGCCCGCCTGCGCGAGCCGCGCGCCGTAGTAGCCGCCCACGGCCCCGGTGCCGATGATGGCGAAGGTGCGCGAAGCCACACCCGATCATACTCCCGACCACCGAACGAGAGCTGAGGCGAATCACCTGGACGAGCGCTCGATCACGGCGCGGAGGTCGCTGCCAGCATGGCATCGACGGCGCCCTGGGCCGACGATCTGCCACCGAGCGCCAGCTGATTCGCCCAGTGCGCGCAGCGCTCGCGAACCGAGCCCGATGCGAGCAGGTCGTCGAGCGCTGCCTGCACGCGCCCGGGATCCCAGTCGGATTCCTCCAGCACGCGCGCCACGCCGAGCTGCTCGAGGCGCCTGCCGTTGTCGGGCCGGTCGGCGCCGGACGCCAGGATCAGCTGCGGCCTACCGGAGACGAGGGCACGCACCGACACGCCGTAGCCGCCGTGGTGGATCACCGCGCGGATGCGCGGCATGATGTCGGCGAACGGCAGCGGCGGAAACGCGACGACCGAGCCCGGCAGCGCGGCGGGAACGAGGTTGGCCTCGGGTGCGGCGATCATGCCGCGATGGCCCGATCCCGCACACGCGGCGGCTGCGGTCGCGTAGAACGCCGGGCGGATGAACCGGCTCGAGCCCCCCGAGATCAGGATCGGAGGCTCGCCCGCTTCCAGGAAGCGCAGCGCTTCCGGATCCGCGCTCACCGACTCCGCCTCGTCGTTGTAGAGGAAGCCCACGCGGGTCAGCGCCACGGGGCAGTCGGGCGAGATCGGCGCGAACCACGCGGGCCACGCTGCGAGATGCAAGCGTGCGCTGGTGAGAAATGCCAGCCAGTCGACCGCCGGTGCGAGCCCGACCGCCGAGCGCACCGCATCGAGCGGCGCCGCGGCGCGCTCGAGCCACGCGACCTCGGACGCGATGTCCGACGCATACGCCGGTGTCAGGAACACGTTCACCACGCGGGCTCCCGTGCGCTCGGCCACGATCAACGACGCCCACGAGGTCAGGCTGTTCGCCACGATCAGGGTGTCGGGCCCCACGTGGTCGAGCAGCTGCTTCACGTCGAGATCGACCCGCGGCACGACGTACTCGTCGAAGAACGTCGCCAGCCCTGCGTCGCTGAACAGCTGCTCGCCGTAGCGCAGGAACGCGCGATATCCGGCCGGCGTGTCACAGGCGACGAAGCGAAACCCGAGGCGCCGAGCGCACGACTCGAACACGGCGTTGCTCACCAGCGTGACGGCGTGGCCGCGCCCGCGCAGCTCCTTGCCGATCTCCAGGAGTGGAAACACGTCACCGGCGCTCCCCCACACATGGACGACGACATCACCGGCTGGCGCCATGCCTTGCGACGGTATCAGATGTAAGCTGAGGCGCCAATGGCGGTCCTGGCGGTCAAGTCTCTGACCAAGCGGTTCGGCGCGTTCACCGCCGTCGACGGCATCAGCTTCGAGCTCGAGCCCGGTCAGATCCTCGGCTTGCTCGGTCCGAACGGCGCCGGCAAGACGACCACGATCCAGATGTTACTCGGTGTGATGGCACCGACCGCCGGTGACATCCTCTACTTCGGCAAGCCACTCGCGAAGCACCGCAGCGAGATCCTCGAACACATCGGGTTCTCGTCGTCGTACACGAACCTGCCCTGGGATCTCACCATCGAAGAATGCTTGCTCTACACGTCGTATCTGTACCGCATCCCCGACCGCCGCAGGCGCGTCGCCGAGGTCGTGGAGCTGTTCGATATCGGCGACCTGTCGCGCCAGCAGGTCAAGCAACTCTCCGAGGGCGAGAAGACGCGCGTCAACCTCGCCAAGGCGTTCCTCCACCAGCCGAAGATCCTGCTGCTCGACGAACCGACCGCGTCACTCGACCCCGACATCGCCGCGTACGTACGGCGCTTCCTCGTCACGCAGCGCGAGCAGCACGGCGCGTCGATCCTGCTCACGTCGCACAACATGACGGAGGTCGAGGAGGTCTGCGACCGCGTGATCATCCTGAACCGGGCCAGGGTCGTCATCAACGACACACCGAAGCAGGTGACGCGATCGTTTCGCAAGCATCGCGTGAAGCTGGTCGCCGCGCACAGCGCGGACACCGTCGCGGAGGTGTGCCGGCGACGCGAGCTCACGCTGCGTCGCGAGGCAACGTCGATCACGATCGATGTCGCGCACGATCGGATCGCGGAGCTCTTGCATGACCTGGCGGCCGCGGCCGTGACCTACACCGACATCGCGATCGATGAGCCGTCGCTCGAAGAGGTCTTCGTCGACCTCGTCAACAACGCATGAGCTGGCACCGGGTCTACGCGATCGTCCTCCGGTACTGGTACTACCAGCGCCACAGCCTGG
Organism: Deltaproteobacteria bacterium; assembly: GCA_005887925.1. GTDB lineage: Bacteria > Myxococcota_A > Polyangia > Haliangiales > Haliangiaceae > JABFXX01. Next base: position 20,999 of record VBLP01000408.1, read on the forward strand.
AGCGCCTCGTCGACATCTTCTACTCGCCGCTGATCGAGCTCATGCTGTGGGGACTCGGCAGCACGTACATGACGTCGTATGCGGGCAGCAGCGCGCACCCGCTGGTCGCGGCGATCCTGCTCGGCATCTGCCTGTGGGTCATCGTCAACCAGACGCAGCTCAGCGTGTCGATGAGCCTGCTCGACGACATGTGGAACCGCAACACGGTCAACGTGTTCGGCAGCCCGCTGCGATTTGGCGAATGGCTGGCCGCGATCGTGATCGTCGCAGGGCTGCGCGGTCTGATCTCGCTCGCCGTGCTCGCGATCGTGGCACTCGTGCTCTACGAGGTGAACCTCTCCTTGCTCGGCATCTACCTCGTGCCGTTCGCAGCGCTGCTGCTGATGACCGGCTGGACGATCGGCTTCCTCGTGTCCGGAATCATCATCCGCTACGGCACGCGGGTGCAGGCGCTCGCGTGGACGCTCGGCATCGTGTTGACACCGTTCTCGGCGATCTACTACCCGCTATCGGCGCTTCCGGGCTTCGCACGGACCATCGCCGCCGCCATCCCCATGAGCTACATCTTCGAAGGCATGCGCGAGGTGCAGACGACCCACACCATCGACCCGATCAAGCTCGTGCTCGCGCTGGTTCTGAATCTCGGCTATGGCGCGCTCGCGCTGGTGTACCTGTATCGTGGTTTCAAGCGGGCGCTGCAGCAGGGCCTGCTCAAGCTGTTCTGACGCTGACCGACGCTATCACGGCGCGATGGGGATCGCCGCCCGGGAGTACGCAATGGACAATCATTGCTAGCTGGGTCACAGCTCCGGCGATGCCCGTTTGCTAGAGTCCGCGCGATGGATCGGCGCCACGTCTTGAAGCTCGCCGGCGCCCTCGCGCTGACGACCGCAGTCGACTGGCCGCTCGACCGGCTCCGGTCCGCGCGCGCTGCATCGCCGGGCGCGCGGCCGCGGTTCTTTCTGCAGATCATTCCGTCGGGCGGAATGGACGCGATCTACGGCGCAGACCCCAAGACCGCGCGCGAGGTCGAGCCCGGCATCGATGTTCCGTATCCGGCACACGCCATCGCCGACGCCGGGGTCGCCCGGCTGGGGCCGGTGTTCGCCGGCCTGCGGCCGCACGTCGGCCGGCTCGCGATCGTCAATGCGTTCCGCCAGAACTCGGCGAACCACCAGAGCGGCCTGGTCAACACGACGTGCTGCCGCGGCCACGCGACGTCGGGCACGCCGACGTTGCTCGACGTGCTGGGCGCACGCAAGGACCGCGAGGCGATCGGCGCGATCTCGATCGGCACCGCGTTCAGCGCCGCGTTCTCGCCCAGCTACTTCGGCGAGCCGACGACGATGCAGTTCGGCGCGCGGCCCGGCCTGCTCGAGCACCTCGACAAGACCGCCCCGGGCGACCTCGTGGTCGCGGCGCGCAAGCTCCGCCGGGATGCGGCGTCGTTCGCCGCGCGCACCAGCGCCGAGCGCGTGACCGCGGGCAACTTCCTCGAGGTCGCCGCGCTGTTCGAGCGCTGGGCGGCGAGCCCGCCGTTCGCGCCGGCCGACTGGCCGCACCCCGACGAGGGCTGGATCGGCGGCGGCCGCGATCTCCAGCGCGCACTGTGGCTGTTCGAGCACGGGCTGGCCCGGTGCGTGACCGTGTCGATCAGCGGGCAGGCGTGGGACACGCACACCTGGAACGACAGCTATCAGACCCGCCTGGGGGGCTACCTCTCGGGGCTGCTCGGTCACGTGTTCGCCGAGCTCGACCGCCGCGTCGTCGACGGCCGGCCGCTCGCCGCGCAGACCGTGGTCTTCGTCGGCAGCGAGATCGGGCGGTTCCCGCGGCTCAACAAGGGCCGCGGCAAGGACCACTTCCCGCAGGTTCCGTACCTGTTCGCGGGCCCGTGGTTTG
>VBLP01000408.1:23217-24268 GCA_005887925.1 Deltaproteobacteria bacterium
CGACCGCCGAGCTCGACGCGACCCGCCGCGACCTCGGCGCCGGCCGGCTCACGATCGAGCGCCACATCGACGCGCTGATCGCGGCGCCCGAGTTCGCCGAGCGCGTCGCGCCGCTGGTGATCCTCCGCCACCTGCTCGCCGAGGAGGCGCTCGCCGCGCCGTCCGCCGCCGTGCTGCAACAGACCGCCGGCCCCGATCCGATCTATTACCTCGGCGACAAGCCGTGCGCGCCGGCCGAGGCGGTCCGGGTCCGGCCGTGGTGGGACCTCGACCACGAGGTCAAGATCTGCCGCGCGTCGTATCGCCCGCAGCAGTGGATGGCCGAGCGGCCCCGGGGCGAGGCGCCGATGGACTGCCTGTCGGAGCTCGCGCCGTTTCAGCCCGACGGCGGACACCCGTGCGGCTGCGGCCCGAACCTGATCCGCTGCTTCGAATCCCGCGCGCACAGCGATCGCGTCGTCGACAGCCTGCACGACGAGCTGCGCGGCACGGTGGCGTGGATCGCCGCCCACGACCTGCCCGCCGAGCAGATCTTCACCGCCAACGAGAGCTGGCGCGATCGCAACGCCGAGCTGGTGCGGCGGGTCAACCTGATCGAGCTGCGCCGCGAGGCCCACCCCGAGAAGCTGCTGCGCCCGCTCGCGGCGTGGCCGGCCGCCGGACAGTGGGCCGCGCGCGACGACCTCGCACCGGGCCAGCACGCGGGCGTCCTGACCTCGCCGCTGCTGCTCTACAACCTGCCCGATCGCCGGCAGCGGATGTCGATCCTCTACGATCCGCTGTGGTGCATCCAGCCCGACTCGATCGGCGCCCGGCCGGAGACGGTGATCGCGATCCGCAGCGGCAACCTGCAGTTCGACGGCGCCGGCTGGCGCGATCTCGCCGCCCGTCCGCTGTGCACCAGCTGTCACGCCCGTCTCGATTATGGAATGCAGTTCTTCTGGGGATATCCCAATGGCAACCTGCAGGCGTTCTTCGTGCCCGGGGCCCAGCTCGCCGGGCGCGGGCCGCTCTACGTCCGGGACATCGACGATCCGCGCGGCGAGGCCGA
>VBLP01000408.1:24325-45933 GCA_005887925.1 Deltaproteobacteria bacterium
TGACCGGCGAGCAGCTCGACGCGATCGAGGCGGTCGCCCGCCCCGGCGCCACCTCCGTGCGCGGCCTGATGCGCGCGTCGCTGTTCGCGCTGGTCGACGCCTGGCGAACGCGCCCCGCCGAGCCGCCGGCGCCACCGTCGCCGGCCGCACCCGCCGCCGACATCGCGATCTCGCCGGCGCTCCGCCGCCAGCTCGAGGCTCACTGCCTCGACTGCCACGACGCCGATCCGGCGCGCGTCGACCTGTCGCGGCCGGCGCTGCCCCGCGACACCATGGTCGACATGCTCGCCGACGTCGGCTACGGCCGGATGCCCGCCAACCGGCCGCTGTCCCCGGCCGATCGGCGAGGCTTCCTCGAGCTGTTCGTCGCGGCCGCGTGGTCTGGCAGCGATGCCGAGACCGCGCGCGCCTACTACGTCGGGCGCATGGCCGCCCTGCCCGCGTACCGCCCCGAGGTGGTGCTCGACCTCGTCGCGCGGCGCGCCGGCGCGCACGGCGCATCACCGTGGCGGATGCTCGAGCCGTTCGTGCGCTCGGATCTGCAGCAGGTGACTCCCGGCATGATCGGCGCTGCGGCCGCGGCGGCGATCGAGGCCTGTCACGGCGCCGGCCGCGCGGCCACGCCCGACGAGCTCGCGCGCTGCCTCGACGCCGCGCTCGGCGTCGATGCGCTCGCGATCGATCCTCGCCTCGCTCCTCGCCCGGCCGCTCAGAACCACAGGTAGCTGAGCTTGAGCAGGATCACGTCGGTCGTCGGCCCGCCGGCGAAGCGATCGAACCGGATCCGCCCCGGGCCCTCCATCGCGTCGTAACCGGTCTGCTGCTGGTTGCGCGTGTACACCAGCCACAGCGCCGACAGCGGCAGGTACTCCCAGCGCGCGAACAGGTTCAGGTTGATCGCGCCGCTGCGGAAGTCGGGGGCGACGCCGGCCGGCAGCGCCACATCGACGAACGAGTCGAGCGCCAGCAGCGGCCGGGCGCCGGTCGCGGTCGCCGCGGTCGTCTTGCCGTAGTGGCCGCTCGCCACGAACGGCTGCAGGTACGCCTGGAGCGACAGCGTGCGGGTGAACGCGTACGTCCCGCGCAGCGTGACGTCGAGGCTCTTCGAGTCGAGGTCGGAAAACAGATACGTCGACGAGCCGTCGCCGTTGGCCATGGTCGTGACCCAGCGCGGCGCGCCGTAGGTCCAGCTGACGTTCGGGATCAGATCGAGCTCGAGCTGCGGGATCGGCCGCAGCGACAGCTTTGCACTACCCGTCCAGGCCAGGCCGCGCAGCCGCCTGTCGATCGTGCCCGCGACTTCGAGCACGAGCGGCTTGTTCGGGTTGGTCGTGGCGTGGAACGCTCCGTAGTAGCCGCTGGTCCGCTCGGTGCGCGCGCCGTCCTGGGTCTCGCGGTTCTCGACCCACGTCGGGTAGTACGGGCTGACCAGGGCGAAGATCGTCCACAGGTTCGGCAGCTGCACCGTCGCGTCGACGTGCGGATCGGTGCCGAGGTTGTCCTCGAGCGCCCAGTCGCGCCGGTGCTGGAGCCACAGGTCGATCGAGGCGCTGAGGAAGTGCTCGGTCGGCCGGGTGGTGCGCCAGGTCAGCCCGGCGTGGACATCGTGGAAGTTGGCCTGATCGAGGAAGCCGGCGTCGTTGATCTGCAACCTCGGGCTGGCGTTGCTGTAGCCGACGTTGAACAGCCAGTTCTCTCCGCCGTAGCGGCCCGCCTCGCTGATCATGCCCCAGCCGCTGGCGCCCGAGCCGATCTGCGTGCCATCGGGGATCAGCCGGGTCGGCCCGTTCTCGACCAGCGAGCCGATCACCTGCGCCGTGGCGCCCCACTCGCCGTCGGAGGTCCGCAGCGTGGTGTCGATGCCCGCCGTGTACGCGTCGTTGGTGCAGCGGCCGTTCGCCGGCGGCGGCGCGACCAGCGTGGTGAACGTCGTCGCGTACGGCACCGGGCACAGATCGCCCGGCTGCGGCGCGGCCGCGCCGGCCGGCTCGAAGCGATCGACCGCGGTCGCCAGCATGCCGATCGACGAGTTGGTGCCGAACTCGCGGCGCAGCCGCAGCACGGCGAAGTTCGACAACGGCTCGACGAGCAGCTTGTCGGTCGCGGCTCCCGCGGTCCGCGCGATCATCGCGTCGTCGCGCGCGGTGACCGCGTCGAGCGCGCCGATCGACGTGCGATCGGCGACCACGCCGGTCAGCTTGAGGGCGCCCCAGATCCGCCCGTCCGGCGGCGGCTCGGCGAGCGCGGCACCCGGGCCGAGCGTGGCGTCCGGCGGACGCGCTCCGACGCGCCGGCTGTAGAACAGGTTGAACCGCGTCGCGAACAGGTCGGCGCCCTCGAGGAAGAACGGGCGCTTCTCGGGCAGGTAGGTCTCGACCGTCGACAAGTTGAGCACGACCTGATCGGTCTCGACCGTGCCGAAGTCGGGGTTGATCGTGCCGTCGAGCGTCAGCGCCGGCGTGACGCCGAGCTTGAGGTCGGCGCCGATGTTGCCGCCCTGGTCGGTGCCATCGAACGTGCCCTGGCCGCCGCGGAACGTGAACTTGCGCGAGTCGTAGACCAGCACCTCGGCCAGACGCCTGGCGTGCAGCCCGGTGATGCCGTCGATCGTCCCGTAGTACGAGACCTCGCCCTTGGCGGTGCGCGGCACGAACGCCCACTCGTCGATCTCGCCGCGCCGCTGCAGGTAGCGCCGGACCTGGAAGCCGAACGAGGTCACGTCGCCGCTGTAGCGCAGCGTGACCAGCGGGATCTTGAGCTCCGCGGTCCAGCCCTGGGCGTCGCGCGAGGTCGCCGAGTACCACCGGCCGTCCCAGTCGGTGCCCATGTCGGTATCGTTGAATCGAATGCCGTCGACCTGGACGCCGGCGGCGTTGACCTGGAAGTGGTAGGCACTCGCCTTGTCGTTCTTGGAGCTGATGTCGACCGTGACCTTGTCGCTCTCGATGTCGCGATCGCGCCGGGTGAGCCGGCCGATGATCTGCTCGGGGTGCGAGTCGAGGCAGCGGATCGCGACATAGATCGCGTCGTCGTCGTACAGCACGCGCAGCTCGGTGCGCTCGGTCGGTGGCCTGGCCTCGTCGGGGAAGTTCTGCGTGAAGCCGGTGTCGACCGCCGCGCGCTGCCACGGCGGGTCGTCGAGCCGGCCGTCGATGTCGGGCGGCTTGTCGGTGCGGACCGCCGTCAGCGTCGGTGCGCGGCGACCGGCGGCCGCCGGCTGGGGCTCCCCCGGTGCGGGGACGTCGCGCGGTGTGTCCGGCTGACCGGCGGCCGCGAGCTCCGGAGCGAGCGCGAGCGCACCGGCGATGGACAGCGGCAACGCCCGAGCGCACCCGGAGAGCCAGATCACCGCGGGAGTGTGTTCGGATCCGAGTCAGCGTGTCAATTCATCTGACATGCCCGGCCATGACACCGCCGGCCTGCGTATCCCGGCAGACTCGACGACAGCCGGCTCAGAATGACGAGCACGGCTCCTGCAAGAACGCGATCTCGGAGGCGGTCGAGGTCCGGCCGAGCGTGGCATTGCGATGCGGAAATCGCCCGAATCGCTGGATGATCTCGCGATGCCGCAGCACGTAGAACATCTGCTCGTCGGCGTAGGCCCGGCGCGAAGCGTCGTGATCCAGCGCCCAGCGCGAGAACAGCTCGACCGACCGTTCCTGATCCGCGAGCGCTTCGCTGTGCTCGAACGGCAGGTAGAAGAAGATCCGGCGCTCGATCGGCACGGCCAGATCGTGCTGGCGATCGATCGCGGCCGCCGCCACCTGCCGCGCCCGGGAGTCCGCTTCGAATGCGCGCGGTGATCCGCGATACATGTTGCGCGTGAACTGATCGAGGACGATGGTGAGCGCGAGCGCGCCATCGCTCGTCGCGCTCCAGTGGTCGAGTGCGCCGTCGACCGCGGCCTGGACGACCGCGCCGAACCGCTCCCGGATCTCGTCGTCGAACCTGCGCTGGCTCCTGAACCACAGCGGCCGACATCGCTCGCTGAACCAGAACTCGAGGACCTCGATCGGAGACCCCTTGCTGCGGGCCGGCTTCGACCGGAACTTGAATGGACATACCTCGGGAAAGTCGTGATCCGCTTCACCATCCTGGGTCGCCATCTGCAGCCACTCGCGGTTGCCCGGCGTGCCGTAGAACCCCAGGTGGGGCGCGACCGGCTGGCCCTCGTAGCGCGCGGCGCGGGCGCGGATCTCGGCGCGCACCTGCCTGCCCTTGTGGTCATCGCCGCCGACGCGGTCGAAGTTGCGGCGGGGCTGCATCGCGAACACCAGCGAGTCCCCGAGATTACGGCTCGTGTGGATCTGGTGAGCGGGATCACTCACGTTCGAGAACAGCTGTATTCCGCCGAAGCAGAACGACCAGTCGTCGCGATCGGGATCGCCGGGAACGCCGGCAGGCCACGGGTCGGGGTCATGATCGTGCAGGTACTGGAACAGGCCCCAGGCTTGCTCGCGATACTCCTTCAGGGACAGCGCGGGACGGCACGGCCTGGCGATCACCAGCAGCGGCATGATGGTCGCGCGCGTGCGGGAGGTGCGCTCGAGCACGGCGAGGTACGCGAGAATTGCGCCCCGGACCGTGTCGCGACCGGTCTCGGTCTCGACCGAATCGACGAAGCACAGCCATCCGGACTTCCGGCGATTCGCCTGGCGCGCAAAAATGCAGGGGAAGTCCTCCCGCGCGAGGATGCCGGTCACCTGACGAAACGCCGGGGCGGCCCAGTCGGGAATGGTCGAGCCGGTCTCAGGAACTGACACGTTCGCCATGTCACGCCACGAGATGATAGGGCGGCTTGGGTGATCTTGATTGACAGACTCGCAGCGATGGCCCAAGACCTCGCCGCTCAGTCCTCCGAGCTCGATGGGTCCTCGAGCTCGGGGATCGGCAGCGTCGACGGAAAGCTGCAGATTACGAATACGCAATCGGCCACATCTCGCCTGAAGCCTCGCTGAAAGGCAAACACAGACTACAAACATGAATCAGCAGTGCAGATGGTGCGTGTAAGAACCCAGGGGTTCCTGTTTCGCACAAGGGACGACCAGTACGTGTGCAGCCGGCGCGCCCCGACGCGCCGATCTCGTCACGTGTACCTTGTTAGGAACGTTTGTGACACATGACGAGGTCCGACCCGGCGCGAGATCCGCCTCGTTCAGCCGCGGTGCCAGGACGCGGCGATCCGGATGAGGCGGTCGGTCGTACCACCGGCGATGAGGCCCTTTGCCCCGGACGCGCCGCGCCCTGGCCGGCGCAAGCTCACCGTGCTCGCGCTCGGCGCCGTCGGACTCGCGGCCGCGCTGACCGCGGCGGCGTTCGTCACTCCCGATCGCGCCGCCGCGGCAGCACCGACCTACGTGCCGGGCGATCCCGCACAGGTCATCGCCACGGTGCCGCCACGCGATCCCGGCGAGGTCGCCGCGCGCCGCGAGCTGGGATCCGCGCCGGATCGCGTCGAGCTCGCCGTCGAGCTCGCGCGCGGTGACATCGCGCGCTATCGCACGTTGTCGGACCCGCGCTACCTGGGCCGGGCGCAGGCCACGCTCGGCCGCTGGTGGCAGCTGGCCGAACCACCGGCCGACGTGCTGCTGCTGCGCGCGACGATCGAGCAGTCGATCCATCAGTTCGCCGAGGCCCGCAGAGACCTCGATCAGCTGATCCGGGTCCGGCCCCGCGATCCAGAGGCCCAGCTCACGCGCGCGGTGGTCGCGACGATCACCGCCGACTACGCCGCGGCGCGCGACAGCTGCCGCGCGATCGCGGAGCTCGCGAACCCGGTGGTGGTCGCGGCCTGCGAGGCGCCGCTCGATGCGATCGCCGGTCGCGCCGACGAGGCCTACGCGCGGCTCGCCAGGCTCGTCGGCGCGGCGCGCTCCGGCGACGCCGCCGTGCGGGGCTGGGCGATGACCGAGCTCGCCGAGCTGGCGTTCATGCGCGGCGACAGCGACGCGGCGGCCGCGCACCTCGCCGGCGCGCTCGCGCTCGATCCCGACGACGCCTACGCGCGCAACCTGCTCGCCGACATCTGGATGGCGACCGGCCACACCGGCGATGCGTCCCGGCTCCTCGCAGGGCGCGAGCAGATCGACTCGCACCTGGTGCGCCGCGCGATCGCCGAGCACGACCTGCACGGCGCCGGCGCCGCCCGGCTGGTCGCCGCGATGCGCGACCGGATCGCGGCCGCCGCCGAGCGCGGCGATCGCATCCACCTGCGCGAGGAGGCGCGGTTCACGCTCGCGGTCGATCTCGATGCCCCGCGCGCGGTGCGGATCGCGCGCGACAACTGGACCGTCCAGAAGGAGCTCGCCGATGCCCGTCTGCTCGCCGAGGCCGCCGTCGCCGCCGGGGACCGCGACGCTGCCGCGCCCGTGATCGCGTGGGCGCGCGCGACCGGCGTCCGCGACGCCACGCTCGATCGCCTGCTCGCGCGGCTCGAGGTGATGCGATGAGGGCCGCGCTCGCCGTGCTGGCCGGCGGCGCCGCGTGGCTCGCGGCCGCACCGGCGTGGGCCCACAAGCCGAGCGACGCCCAGCTCCGGCTCGCGATCGACGGCGACACCATCACCGGGCGGCTCGACGTCGCGGTCCGCGACCTCGATGGCGCGCTCGGCCTCGATGCCGACGGCAACGGCGAGATCACGTGGCGCGAGCTGTCGGCCGGCGCGCCGCGCATCACCGCGTACCTCGAGCGCCGGCTGACCCTGGGTGCCGACGGTGCGCCGTGCGTCCAGCGGCTGGGCGCGCCCGCGCTCGCCGAGCTGTCCGACGGAGCGTACTGGGCGGTCCCGATCTCGGCGAGCTGCGCGCACCGGCCGCGATCGATCGACGTCAGCTACGCGCTGCTGTTCGACATCGACTCGATGCACCGCGGGCTCCTGCACGTCGCCGGCCAGACCACGATCCTGCGCGACGCGCGGCCGGTGCGGATCGAGCTCGACGAGACCACCTCCGCCGCGTCATTCGTCAAGGAAGGCGTGTGGCACATCTGGATCGGTATCGACCACATCCTGTTCCTGTCGTGCCTGATCGTGCCCGCGGTGTTCCAGCGCCGCACCCGGCGCTGGGCCGCCGCCGATTCGCTGCGCGACGTGTGCCGTGAGGTGTTCGAGATCGTCACCGCATTCACCCTCGCCCACTCGATCACGCTGGTGATCTCCGCGATCGGCCTCGTCGCGTTGCCGTCGCGGTGGGTCGAGACCGCGATCGCGCTGTCGGTCGCCGCCGCCGCGCTCAACAACCTGCTGCGCACCATCGACGCGCGCTGGGCGGTGGCGTTCGCGCTCGGGCTGCTCCATGGCTTCGGGTTCTCGAGCGTGCTGATCGACCTGGGCCTGCCGTCGCACGAGCTGATCGGCGCCCTGCTCGGCTTCAACCTCGGGGTCGAGCTCGGCCAGGCCGCGATCGTCGTCGCGCTCCTGCCCGTGGTGTTCTGGATCCGCCGCACGGTGGCGTACCAGGCGCTGCTCTGGGCCGGCTCGGCGACGGTCGCGATCGTCGCGCTCCTGTGGTCGTACCAGCGCTACGTCGCGTAGCCTGGCCTAGCGGATCAGCTCGTTGACCAGCCGGCGGACCTCCTTGAGATCGAATGGCTTCTCGATGCGGCGGTTGGTCGTCGTGGTGAGGAACTCGCGCGCCGAGGGCGCGAACGCGCCGCCGGTCAGGAACACGATCCGCGACGCCTGCGCGGGATCGATCCGCAGCACCTCGCCGTGCAGCTCCATGCCGGTGATCTGCGGCATCATCAGATCGCACAGCACGACATCGTAGCGGGTGCCGAGCTCGAGCAGATCGAGCGCGTCGCGCGCGCGGTACACGGCGGTGACGTTGTGCTCGACGCCGAGGAACCGCCGGATCGCCTGCGCCAGGCTCTCCTCGTTGTCGATCACCAGGATGTTGCCGCGGCGCACCGCCGGCGTCCGGCTCCAGATCTTCTGGGTCTCTCGCGGCGCGGCCGCCCCGCCGGCGACCGGCAGCACGATGTGGAACTCGGTGCCCTTGCCGACCTCGGTGTCGTAGGTGATCGTGCCACCGAACTGCGTGATGATGCGGTGCGAGATCGCCAGCCCCAGGCCGGTGCCGACGCCGACCGGCTTGGTGCTGAAGAACGGCGTGAACAGGCGCGGCCGGACCTCGGGCGGGATGCCGGTGCCGCTGTCGCGGATGTCGATGACGACGCGGCCGGCGGTGTCGATCGAGGTCGCGATCCGGATCTCGTTGGCGTCGTAGTTGCCGGGTGGGATCGCGTGGGCGGCGTTGACGATCAGGTTGAGGAACACCTGGCCCAGCCGCGACTCGTGGGCGTCGACCGGCGGGACCTTGGTGTAGTGCTTGACCAGCTTGGCGCGGTGGCGGAGCTCGTTCCACGCCATGCGCAGCGTCGACTCGAGGACGTGCTCGACGTCGACCGGGCCGTGGCGGTCCTCGTCGCCGCGCGAGAAGATCTTGAGGTCGCGCACGATCTCGCGCACGCGATCGGCGGCGGTGCGCGCGTCCTTGAGCTCGTCGGTCAGGTCCGGCGGCAGCTTGCTGGTCTCGCCGAGCGTGACCACGTCCTGCAGCGCCATGTCGATGTTGGCGATCACCGACGCGAGCGGGTTGTTGATCTCGTGCGCGACACCGGCGGCGAGCGTGCCGACCGACGCCATGCGGTCGGACAGCATCAGGTGCATCTCGGTCTGCTTCTTGTCGCTGACGTCGCGCGACACCAGCACCGCCCCGGTGACCGTGCCGTGCTCCTTGACTGGCCCGAGCCGCGTCGAGTACCAGACCTGGCTGCCATCGGGGCGGAACACCGAGGCCTCGAAGCCCTGGGGCTCGCCGGTCTGCTCGATCTGGGCGAGCGCCTTGCGCAGCGCGATCGCGTGATCGCCCGCGGGGTAGTTGAAGATGTTGGTGCCGACCACGCCGGTGCGGGGATGCTCGAACAGCGGCCGGTTCATCAACCGGATCGTGCCGTCGAGGTCGAGGTGGGCGACGTAGTCCGGCGCGCCCTCGATGTAGGCGCGCGCGAGCGTGATCACGTGGCCGACCTGGGTCGCGATGCCGAGGCCGAACGCGCGCCAGTCGTCCTGCTCGAGCTCGCGGCCGCGCGCGATCATGAGCAGGCAGCCGAACGGTGCACCGGCGCTGCGCAGCGGCACGAACAGCATCGCGTCGGCCCGGGCCCGCGTGAGGAGCTCGCGGCCGAGCGCGGGCGGCAGCTCGCTCGACGGCAGGTGCAGCGTCCGGCCCTCGCGCGTCAGCTCGTGCAAGAGCTCCTCGTGGTCGAACAGCGTGGCGAAGCCGGGCACGTCGGGCTCGGCGCCGATCAGCCGCGCGCGCATGCGGCTGCGGGCGTCGAGCAGGTAGATCGCGCCCTGGGCGATGCCGCCGGCGTCGAAGCACTCGGTCAGCGACTGGTCGATCGCGGCGTCGACGTTGCGGTTGGTCAGCACCGACTCGGAGATGCTGGCGAGCACCGCGAGCTCCGAGGCGAGCACCGAGCAGCGCTTGGCGAGCCCGGTGTTGATCATCACCTGGCGCTCGAGCTGTCGGAACACCCGCCGCATGTGCTCCTTCTCGAGATAGTCGAGCGCGCCGGGGTCGATCGGCGGCGCGTCCTGGCTCGACGACAGCGTCGTGCGCAGGCTATCGATCAGCTCGGACAGCTCGGGGGTGCGCGCGACCAGATCGCTGGCGCCGGCGCGGCGCGCGAGCTCGCGGTCGGCCGGCTCGACGTAGCTCGACGTCAGGAGCACCACCGGCACCTTGCACAGCGCAGGATCCTGGCGCACCGCCATCGCGAGCGCGAAGCCGTCGACCTCGGGCATCATCACGTCGGACACCACCACGTCGGGCGCGCGGCGGCGCACCGCCTCGAGCGCGGTGTGGCCGTCGGGGACCGCCTCGACGTCGAAGCCCAGCCGCGACAGCCGGAACATCGCGAGCTTGAGCTGCATCGGATCGTCATCGGCGATCACCAGCCGGCGGCCGGTGCCGAACTGCGAGCCGGCCGGCGCGGGCTGCGGCAGGTGGGCCTCGATCAGCGGGACCAGCCGCGACGGCGCGATCGGCTTGGCGATGATGTCGTCGAAGCCGACCCGGGAGATCCGCGCCTCATCGAGCTCGGACACGAAGCCGGAGAACGCCAGGATCGAGACGTCGGTGCCGCGCGCGAGCTGGCGCAGCTCGCCGACCAGCTTGTAGCCGTCGGTGTCGGGCAGCACGAGGTCCTGCAGCACCACGCGCGGCTGCTCGGTCCGCATCAGCTCGAGCGCGGTGTGGCCGTCGGGAGCCTCGATGACGTCGTGGCCGTTGCGCATCAGCGCGTTGCGCACCATCCGGCGTGTCGCGGCGTTGTCGTCGACCACCATGATCTTGCCCGTCATGACACGACCTCCCGCTTCGCCAGGTGCTGCGCGATGATCTCGGGCAGCGCGCGCGTGTCGATCGGCTTGGTGATGTAGTCATCGCAGCCGGCCGCCAGCGCCTTGGCCTGGTCGCCTTTCATTGCATACGCGGTCACTGCAACGATCACGATGTCGCGCGTCGCCGGATCGGCCTTGAGCCGGCGGGTCAGCTCCAGCCCGTCGATCCCGGGCAGCTGGATGTCCATCAGGATGACGTCGGGGTGGTTGTCGCGGATCGCCAGGATCGCCGACTCGGCGTCGAGCGCGGTCTCCACCGTGTAGCCGTTGGCCTTCATCAGATAGGCCACGAGCTTGAGGTTGGTGGCGTTATCGTCGACGATCAGGATGCGCTCGCCGGGCATCACGCGTGCTCCGGCTGTCGCGTCGGCAGGCCCGCGCGCGCGAGCGAGGCGAGCAGGCGGTCGCGGTCGAGCGGCTTGTGCAGCACGTCGTGCACGGTGAAGCCGGCGACCAGCCGCGCGTCGGGCACGACGGTGATCACGATGATCGGCGTGGCGCGGTTGGAGCTCTCGCCGCGCAGCGCCGACAGCAGCTCGAGGCCGCTCATGTCGGGCAGCAGGAGGTCGATCGTGGCCGCGTCGTAGGCCCGGGTCCGCCAGCGCGCGATCGCGTCGCTGCCGTTCGCGGCGAGCTCGACCGCGTAGCCCGCGCTCTCGAGCACGCCGACCAGCTGGACCTGATCGCGCGCGTCGTCCTCGACGATCAGCACGGTGCGCGCGCCGGTGCGGTTGGGCGCGAACACGATCGGCGTGGGCGTGCGGCCGACCGCGAGCGCGTGGCGCGGCAGGCAGGCGTGGAACGTGCTGCCGACCCCGACCTCGCTCTTGACCCCGACCGAGCCACCCTGGGCCTCGACCAGCCGCCGGGTCAGCGCGAGCCCCAGGCCCGTGCCCTGATGGCGCTTGGCGGCGCCGGCCTCGAGCTGCTGGAACTCGACGAACAGCCGGCCCAGGTCGCTCGCCGCGATGCCGATCCCGGTGTCCTCGACCTCGAGGCGGAACAGATCGCCGTCGTCGGGCTTGATCCGCAGCGTGACGCTGCCGCCGGACGGCGTGAACTTCAGCGCGTTCGACAGGTAGTTGTAGGCGACCTGCTTGAGCCGCGCCGGATCGATGGTCAGCATCGCCACGCCGGGATCGACCTCGGTCTCGATCCGGATCTGCTTGTGCGCGGCGCTGGTGCGCAGGATCGCGACGACCTCGCCGACGAGCTTGGGGACCTCGACGCGCTCGGGACGAAATTCGAGCTTGCCGGCCTCGACCTTGGCGAGGTCGAGGATGTCGTTGATCAGCTGCAGCAGGTGGCGACCGCTGGTCAGGATGTCACCGAGGAACTCCTTGTGGGTCGGCGAGTCCGGCGGGACCTGGCCGTCGTGGAGCAGCTCGGCGAACCCGATGATCGCGTTGAGCGGCGTACGCAGCTCGTGCGACATGTTGGCGAGGAACTCGCTCTTGACCCCGACCGAGCCACCCTGGGCCTCGACCTTGATCTGGGCATGGTTGTGGCCGGCGGCGGCAAGGTTGATGATCCGGATCTCGGTCGGCACCGCCCCGCCCGCGGCCTGGAACGTCCAGGGAAACACCGGGCTCTCGCCGGCGAGCGCGCACCGGATGTAGTACGCGACGGCATCGCTCGAGGTCCGGCCGTCGGGCTGGTGCGGCGGGCTGAGCGCCGGCAGGTCCATCGACCGCAGGTCGTCGCGCGAGCACCGGAACAGCGCCGTGGCCCTGGCGTTGGCGTCGATGATCGCGCGGCGATCGAGGTCGTAGGACAGCATCGGCTCAGGCGCGAGCTCGAAGCCGGTGCGGTAGCGCCGCTCGCTGAACCGCAGCTCGCGCTCGACGTGAACCCGTGCGCGGCGGTCGGCGGCCTCGCGCAGCGCGCGCTGCACCGCGGGCACGATGCGGCGCGGCCGGTCCTTGGACAGGAAGTCGAGCGCGCCGGCGCGCAGCGCCTCGACCGCCGGCTCCTCGCCCGGCGTGCCCGAGACGATGATGCACGCGAGATCGAGACCGCGCCTCGCGATCGCCTCGAGCACCTGGAGCCCGCCGAACCCCGGCATGATCCAGTCCGAGATCAGGAGATCCCAGGGCCGCGCCAGCGCCGCGTCGAGCTCGGCGGTCGACTTCACACGCTCGGCCGAGACCATGTAGCCGCCCTTCCGCAGCTCGCGCAGCAGAATCTCGAAATCGTCTTCCGAGTCTTCTGCTACGAGCAGCTGCAGCGGCGAGTTTTCGGAGGATGCTCTCGGCGCCAAGCGAACCTACCTAGCCCCTTCTTGCGAAGGTAAGATCGTTATGCGCGGACAGGCAAGTGCCTCACGGTCGGATCACCCAGCGTAATGCAGCTGAGCGACGATCGCGCGGCGACTCGTCGGCAAAGGGTCACTCGATGGGCTAGCGAATGATCGGAACGGTGAAAGAGATCTTCGCACCGCAGCCGATCGATCCTTCTGCCCAGATTTTTCCACCGTGGCGCTCGATGATCCGGCGCACGGTCGCCAGGCCGATGCCGGTGCCGGAGAACTCGCCGTCGCTGTGCAGGCGCTGGAACGGCGTGAACAGGCGATCGGCCTGGGACATGTCGAAACCCGCACCGTTGTCGCGCACGAAGTAGACGGCGTCGCCGGAATGGGGCTCGCGGCCGACCTCGATGCGCGCCGGGTCTGCGCGGCTGGTGAACTTCCACGCGTTGCCGAGCAGGTTGTCGAGCAGGATCCGCATCAGCCGGCCGTCGGCATCGACGATCAGGCCCGGCGTGATCTCGACGCCGACCGCGCGCGCCGGCTCGCGCCGCACCAGCTCGTCGACCGCGATCGACGCGAGCTGGCTGAGATCGACGCGGTGGCGGCCGATCGGCGTGCGGCTGATCCGCGACAGCTCGAGCAGCGCGTCGATCAGGTCGGACATCCGCGACGTCGCCGACAGCACCCGGCGGATGTGGTCGCGCGCCTTGTCGTCGACGCGCTCGCCGAAGTCCTCGATGATCGCGTGGGTGAACGCGCTGATCGTGCGCAGCGGCGCGCGCAGGTCGTGCGATACCGAGTAGCTGAACGCCTCGAGCTCGCGGTTGGCCTGCGCCAGCTCGTCGTTGGTGCGCGACAGCTCCTCGGCCATCGCGGCGCGGGCCTCGGCGAGCACCTTGGCGGCGCGGGCCTCGGCGGCCTCGAGCTCGCTGCGCAGGAGCTGCTCGCGGACCTTGCGCTGCTCGTCCTCGATCTGCTTCCGGCGGATCTGGGCCTGGATCCGCGCCGACAGCACCTCGAACCCGGCGGCCTTGGACACGAAGTCATCGGCGCCCGCGCTCAGCCCCTCGAGCATGGCGTCGCGCTGCTCGCTCGCGGTCAGGATGATCAGCGGCGTGTCGCGCACCACCGGCGAGCCCTTGAGCCGCCGGCAGGCCTCGATCCCGCCGATCCCCGCCATCGAGCGATCGAGCAGGATGCAGTCGACGCTCTGGACGTCGAGCAGCGCGATCGCGTCCTCGCCGGAGATGGCGTGGACGACGTCGTAGCCGCGCTTGAGCAGGCGCTCGGCGAGCAGGCTCCGGTAGTCGGGATCGTCGTCGACCGCGAGGATCCGCTTGGGCGCGAGCAGGCTGTCGGCGTCGCCGCGCAACGGGCCGGTCGAGCGCAGCAGCGCGCGGACGCGCGCGACGATCAGGCCGAGGTCGTTCTTGCGGATGAAGCCGTCGGCGCCGGCGTCGAGTGCGTGGACCTCGGCGTCCCTGGCGTCCGACCCTGTCAGGAGCAGGCACGGGATCGTGCGCAGCCCGGGATCGAGGCGGAGCCGGCGGATCACGCTGGCGCCGTCCATGTCCGGCATGATGCCGTCGACGACGATAGCGGTCGGCCGCAGGGTCGCCGCCATCCGCAGCCCCTCGTTGCCGCCGGTCGCGGTCGCGATCGCGAACCCGGCCTTGGCGAGCGCCTCGGACAGCTCGCCGCGAAACCTCAAGCTGTCGTCGATGATCAGCACCAGATCGTGGATCGGCGGCGCTCCGATCAGCTGCCGGATCCGCGAGATCACGTAATAGGTGTCGTAGGGCTTGCCGATGAAGTCGTTGGCGCCGCCGCGGATCCCGCGGATCCGATCCTTGATCTCGGCCTCGGTCGACAGCATCAGCACCGGCAGCTCGCACAGCGTGCTGTCCCGCCGGATCTGGGCGAGCAGATCCACGCCGTCGCCATCGGGCAGCTGGATGTCGAGCACCGCCAGCGCGATCGGGTGGCTGCGCAGCGCGACCCGCGCCTCCGCGAGGGTGCGGCACGGGACCGTCTGGAACCCGGCGGTCTCGAGCGCCTCCGCGAGGTCCATGCGGACGGTCAAGCTGTCGTCGACGATCAGGATGGTTGCCATGTCGGTCTTAGCGGGGTCTCACCAAGCGTAGAGGGTGTTCGGGGAAAGCCTAGATCGCTCCGGCCTCGTCGTCCCGCTTCCTCCGTGAGGTCTCCCGAACTGCACCGGGGCGAGCCAGACGATATCCTAGTTCCTCGCTTGCACGAGCCGGGTCAACGAGCTCGACAGCGAGCTCAGCTGCGACGACGTCTGCAGGGTCTGGGTCGCGCTGGTCTCGGTCTCGCGGGTGGTCTGCCCCGCTGACCTGCTGGTTGGCCCGAGCAGAAAACCGCGAGCGCCGTCAGCTCGGGCGCGCCGGGAGGCCGCTGAGAAATTCCTCGATCGCCGCGTTGACCGCGGCCGGCTCCTCGACGGTCGACGAGTGCCCGGCGCGCGGGATGCCCACCAACCTCGCGCCCGGGATCGCCGCGGCGATCCGCTCCGCCTTCGGCCGCGGCGTCGCGACATCCTCGTCCCCGACCAGGATCAGCGTCGGCGCCGCGATCCGCCGCAGCTCGTCATGGACGCCGCCGCGGTCGACCACGCCCGCGACCGCGCGCCAGATGTCGCGCCGGCGCGACATGATCTCGGTGAACCGCGCGACGTCGGCGCGGCGTGCCTTGTCGGCGAGGATGGTCTTGCCGAGCATGATCGGCGCTACCTTGCCGCGGGTCACGCCGGGCCCGAGCAGCCGGGTCACCCGGCTCAGCAGGCGATAGCGCGCGACGTTCTCGACCGGCTCCGGATCCGACGAGGTCTCGATCAGGATCAGCGAGCGCACCAGGTCGGGGCGGCGCGCCGCCATCCGCATCGCGACGAACCCGCCCATCGACAGGCCGCAGAAGTGGACCGGCCCGGTACCCAGCGCCTCGAGCAGCCGCACCGCGTCCTGCCACACCAGCTCCATGCCGATGTGATCGCGGTGGTCGGCCGCGCTCTTGCCCTGGCCGCGGTGGTCCCACGCGACGCAGCGGTAGCGGCCACGCAGCGCGGCGATCTGCGGCTCGAACAGCTCGGTGCCCCACAGAAGACCGTGGCTGAACGCGATGGTCTCCCCGGTCGAGCCCGGACCGGTGTCTTCATAGAACAGGGACGTACCGTCGATGTCGAGCGTCGCCATCGCCAGAGTCGTACGGCCGGCCGCGCGCGCGATCAAGCGATCCGGCCAGCTACCTACTTCGCAGCGGAGCCGCCGCGCGCCTCGGTGACCTCCAGCGGGTCGCCCTCGACGAGGCCCGGCACGGCGATCTTGACGACGCGCTCGTCGCCGCCGAGCCCGGTCGCGATCTGCAGCGTGGCGCCGGTGTCGCGCTCGATCGTGATCGGCGTGAAGTGCAGCCGGTGCTCGGCATCGACCACCGCGACCCGAAGCCCCTGGGCGTCGCTGTACAGCGCCGTCGCCGGGATCTCGACGACGCGGTGCGGGACCGGGAAGCTCACCTGGGCCTGCACGTACATCCCGGGGAGCAGCGCGCCGTCGGGGTTGGGCACCTGGATCTCGGTCGTCATGGTGTGGAGGTCGGGATCGAGCGCGCCCGCGGCCCGCGTGATCTTGCCGGAGAACTTGCGGCCCGGGAACTCGCGCACCAGGACGACCACATCGCTGCCGGCGCGCACGGCCGGCGCGACGGTCTGCGGGACCTCGACGAACACCCGGATCGGATCGGTCGCCGCCAGGGTGAACAGCTCGGCGGTCTTGGTCTCGGTGACCAGATCGCCGCGCTCGACGCCGCGCGTCGTGATCGTGCCGGCGAACGGCGCGAAGACGCGCGAGAACCCCTTCGTCTCGATCAGCCGGCGCACGTTGGCCTGCTGCGCGGTGACGTTGGACCTCGCCGACGCCACGCCGGCCTCGTCGGTCGATGCCTGCGCCTGGGTCTGCTCGACCTGGGACCGAGACACCAGCTTCTGATCGGCGAGCGACTCGTAGCGCTGGGTGTTCGACCGCGAGTAGTCGCGCTGCGCGACGACCTGGTTGACCGCGGCCTCGGCCTGCGCGAGCTGGGCGCGGGCCTGGGCGAGCTGGGCGTCGAGCTCGGGCGTGTCGATCTCGGCGAGGACCTGGCCCGCCGTCACCTTGTCGCCGATGTCGACCAGCCACCTGCGGACGTAGCCGGTGACCCGCGGAAAGATCTTGGTCTGCTCGAGCGCGCGCACCGTCCCGGGCAGGCCCAGCGCCTGATCGGTCTCCAGCACCTGGGGCTTGACGACCTCGACGCGGATCGCCCGCGCCTCGGGGGTGGCCGCCGGGACGCGCTCGCGATCCTTGCCGCGCTGGGTCCAGCCGAAAGCGAAGCCGCCGCCGAGCACGATCGCGACGACGACGATCACGGCGGTGCGCGAGGTGCGCGACGGCGCCGGCAGGGCGAACCCGAGCTCGTCCGGCGTCGCCTCGGCGGACGCCGCGGGCCCGGCGTCCGGCAGGGCACGGCCGCGATGATCCGGAGTCATACATCGACCTCATGCCGCACCGGCGGTTTGCGGCGCAGGAGACTGTACATCACAGGAACGAAGATCAGCGTGGTCAGCGTGGCGAGCGCGAGGCCGCCGATCACCGCCCGGCCGAGCGGCGCGTTCTGCTCGGCACCCTCGCCGAGTCCGAGCGCCATCGGCAGCATGCCGAGCACCATCGCGAGCGCGGTCATCATCACCGGGCGCAGCCGCGTCATCCCCGCGGCCAGCGCCGAGGTCCGCGCGTCGTGCGCGATCCGCTGCTCGTTGGCGAACGACACCACGAGGATGCTGTTGGCGGTCGCGACGCCGACGCACATGATCGCGCCGATCAGCGCCGGCACCGACAGCGTGGTCCCGGTCAGGAACAGGATCCACAGGATGCCGGCGAGCGCGCCGGGCAGCGCCATGAGGATGATGAACGGGTCCAGCCACGACTGGAAGTTCACCACCATCAGCAGGTAGACCAGTAGGATCGCGAACACCAGCCCCGAGCGCAGCCCGCTGAACGAGCTGTTCATGCTCTCGACCTGGCCCTTGACCGTGATCCGCGTGCCGATCGGCAGCTTGGTCGCGGCGACCAGCTCGTCGATCGCGTCGCCGACCGAGCCGAGGTCGGTGGCGTCGACGTTGGCCTGGACGTCGAAGGTGCGGAAGATGTTGAAGTGCGTGATGTTGGCGGACCCCATGACGCGCCGGATCTGGGTCAGGTTGCCCAGGGTCTGGACCTTGCCGGCGCCGTTCGAGATCGGCGTCGCGCGCAGCGCATCGATCGAGTCGATCGAGTACTGCGGCGTCTGCACCGACACGGTGTACTGCACGCCGCGCTTGTCCATCCAGTAGGTCGGCGCGACATCGCCGCTCGACGCGAGCGAGACCAGGAGGTCGCTGGCGACATCGCGCTCGGTCAGCCCGGCCTGCTGGGCCTCGACCCGATCGATCGCGAGCCGGAGCTGCGGCACCCGGGAGACCTGGGCGAGGTGGACGTCGGCCGCGCCGGGGATCCTGGCGACCTTGGCCGCGAGATCCTGCGCGAGCTCGAGGGTCTTGTCCTCGCTGCCGGGCGGCCCGATGACCTGGAGATCGATCGGCGCCGCGAGCCCGAAGTTGAGCACCTGGGTCGAGATGTCGGGAGCGAGGAAGAAGAACGTGGTCTCGGGATAGCTCCGCCGCAGCGTCTCGCGCAGCGCGCGGGTGTAGCCCGCGGTCGGCCGGTGGCCGTGCTTGAGCGCGATCAGGATCTGGCCGTCGGCCGGCGAGATCGCGGCGCCCTCGCTGAGCGACAGGTTGATGCCCGAGTACGGCGTGCCGAGCACGTCGAGCATCGTCTCGATCTCGGCGGCCGGGATCACGCCGCGGATCGTCTGCTCGATCGCGGCGATCCGCTTCTCGCTCTCCTCGAGCCGCGTCCCCGGCACGCCGCGGACGTGCAGCTTGATCAGGCCGGCATCGACGGTCGGGAAGAAGTCGCGGCCGATCAGCGAGACCATGGCGAACGAACCGGCGATGAACACCAGGAAGGTCACGACCACGAACGCACGGTGCTGCAGCGCCCACGCCAGCCCGCGGCCGTAGCCGTCGCGCAGCCGCACGAAGCCGCGCTCGAACGCCATCGTGAACCGGCTCGGTCCGGCCGACTCGCGCTTGAGCAGGTAGTGGATCATCGTCGGCACCAGCGTCCGCGACAGGAGGTACGACATCAGCATCGCGAACACGACCGCGAGCGCCATCGGCACGAACAGCGACCTGGCGGCGCCGGTCAGGAACGCGATCGGCGCGAACACGATGCAGATGCACAGGGTCGAGACGAACGCCGGCACCGCGATCTGCTGCGCGCCGTCGATGATCGCGCGGGTGAACGGCTTGCGCTGATGCATGTTGCGGTGGATGTTCTCGATCGCGACGGTGGCGTCGTCGACCAGGATGCCGACCGCGAGCGCGAGGCCGCCGAGCGTCATCACGTTGAGGGTCTGGCCGAGCGCCCACAGCATGATCGTCGAGAACAGGATCGACAGCGGGATCGAGATCACCACCGTCAGGGTCGACCGCCAGCTGCCGAGGAACATCAGGATCATCAGCGCGGTCAGCACCGCCGCGATCAGCGCCTCGCGCACCACCCCGTCGATCGACGCGCGGACGAAGATCGACTGATCGAACAGCATCTTGGCCTGGACGTGGCCCTGCGCCTCCTTGGGCAGCCGCTCGAGCGCGCGCGGCACCGCCTCGCGGATCCGCGCGTTGACCTCGAGCGTCGAGGCGTCGCCGTTCTTGAGGATCGTCATCAGCACCGAGCGCCGGCCCTCGACGTGCACCATGTTGGTCTGCGGCGTGTTGCCGTCGCGGACGTTGGCGACGTCGCGGATGTAGATCGTGCGGCCCTCGATCGTCTTGATCGGCAGGTGCGCGATCTCGTCGAGCGTCTCCGGGCTCGACGCGACGAAGATCGGGTACTCGTTGGTGCCGAGCTTGGCGGTGCCCGACGGCAGGATCACGTTCTGCGCGCTGAGCGCGCCCTGCACGTCGCGCGGCGACAACCCCACCGCGTGCAGCCGCTGCGGATCGATGTCGACCATGATCTGGCGCTGCTTGCCGCCATAGGGATACGGGATCTGGGCGCCCGGGATCGTCGCGATCTCGGCGCGGATGTAGTTGACGCCGTAGTCGAACAGCTGTTGCTCGGACAGCGTGTCGCTCTCGAGCGCGATCTGCATGATCGGCACGCTGGTCGCGCTGTACTGCATGATCAGCGGCGGGACCGTCCCCGGCGGCATCGACCGCACCGCGGTCTGCGAGATCGCCGTGGTCTGCGCGATCGCCTGAGAGATGTTGGCGCCGGGCTGGAGATAGATCTTGATCACCGCCTGCCCGGTGACCGACTGGCTCTCCATGTGGTCGATGTCGCTGACGATCGTGGTGAGGAAGCGCTCGAAGTTATTGACGATGCGCTTCTCCATGTCCTCGGGCTGCAGCCCGCCGTAGCGCCAGATCACCGAGATCACAGGGATATCGATGGTCGGGAAGATGTCGGTCGGCGTCGAGCGCATCGACAGCACGCCGCCGGTGGCGATCAGCATCGCCATCACGACGAACGTGTAGGGGCGCCGTAACGCCGTGCGGATCAGCCACATCGCCGGGTCCAGTGTGCCGCCAACCACCGCACTGTCCAGAGACAGCCCACGTGTCGCATCCGGGGTTAACAGTTCGTCGTACGTGCACGTCGCGCCGAGAAGTCAATCCTAGACATCGGAGCAGGTGACCGCTTCGCACATGCAGCGCAATACGGCATTCGAGGGCGCGCGCCGCGCTTGCAATTTCGGTCACGAACCGGTTGGACCGCCGCCCCGGATCCCGAGCATCGGTAGCGATCGCGCGTGGATACTGCGCACGGCCGGCGCCCTACCGACTGGCCGCTGGACCGCGCCATCTCTTCGACGGGATATCCGGGCGTCGACGCTCACGGAATCGTCGCTGCAGACTGCGTCAGAACGGTTGAAATCGTCGCCGAGGTAGTGTGTGTTTGGGTTATGCGGCGCTTCGCGATGGTCGTGTCGGCTTGCCTCGGGGCATGCGGTGACAACCATCCCGGTCCGCCGGAGGTCGAGCCCGACCCGGGACCGTTCCAGCCCGCACCGCACGCGCCGATGCCGCTGGTGTTCCCGCACACCGGCACCGTGCTGTCGATGCTCCAGCTCGTGACGATCACCTTCGACGGCTACAGCGCCCGCGACGCGGTCGAGGCGTTCGGCGACGCGCTCGTCGACTCGGAGTGGTACACGGCGATCGGCCACGAGTACAGGATGGGGCCCGGCAACCACCTCTACAGGGCGCGGATCGGCGCGCCGCCGGCGTCGCTCGATCGCGCCGACATCGCGCAGCTCATCCCCGATCTCATCACGCGCGGCGTCCTGCCCCGGCCCGATCCCGACGACAACCAGCTGCTCTATCTGCTGTACATCCCGCCGACGGTGGCGCGCGGCGCCGACCTGCGCGGCGTGCACGGATATCACGAGATGCTCGCGCTCGACGACGCGCGGTTCCCGATCGCGGTCGTGCTCGACGACGGCAGTGGCATCGCGGCGATCACCACCGCCGCCGCGCACCAGCTGATCGACGCCGTGACCAATCCCTACGAGCCGCCGAAGGAGGGCTACTACGCCGATCCGCCCAAGACCGACCCGTGGTCGCTGGTGCGCGGCGAGATCGCCGATCTGTGCGAGGGCGAGGCGCTCTACGTCGAGCGCGGCCACGCGTTCCCGCGCGTCTACTCGAGCGCGGCGGCGCAGGCCAGCTTGCCGCCGTGCCTGCCGCCGATGCCCGGGGACATCTGGACCGACGTCACGGCGAGTCCGGCGCAGATCCAGAGCATCCCGCCCGGCGGCTCGATCAAGTTCAAGCTCACCGGCTGGTCGACC